>JANMXS010000222.1:0-8880 GCA_031394335.1 Burkholderiales bacterium | reverse complement strand
TCCCGCATCACGAAAACGAGATTGCACAAAGCGAAGCGGCATCCGGAAAGCCGTTTTCGAATATCTGGATGCACGTGGCATTTCTCAACATGGATCAGGAGAAAATGTCGAAATCGCTGGGCAATTTTTTTACCTTGCGCGAAGTTCTCAACAAGCTCGACCCGCTGCAGGGCGGCGAGACGGTCCGCTACTTTCTGCTGCGCGGCCACTATCGCAGTGAAATCAACTATTCCTGGGATACGCTTGAAGATGCGCGCCAGACGCTGCTGGGTTTTTACGTCGCACTCAAGAATGTTGCGGCGACCGATGTCGCGCTTGACTGGTCGAACGATTATGCGCGGCGTTTCCGCGAGGCGATGGAAGACGATTTGAACACGCCGATTGCCTTCTCGGTGTTGCATGAACTGCGGGGTGAAATCAATCGGACGCAGTCGCCGCAACTGGCCGCATTGTTGAAGGCGTTGGGACGCAGCGTGGGTTTGTTCCAAGCAAACCCGGAGCAGTTCGTGCGCGGTGCCGATAGTTCCGGAGAACTCGATGTCGAGGCCCTGATTGCCGAGCGCAACGCAGCAAAGAAAGCCAGAGACTTCGCCCGGGCTGACGAGATTCGGCGCAAGCTGGATGAGAACGGTATCGTGCTCGAAGACAAGTCTGGCGGGATTACCGAGTGGCGCAGAAAGTAGCTATCTGCAAGGCATCTTCGGAATAGCCCGTAGCGCGGAGAGCCAGCATCCATGCGCCTCTCCAGGCATTTACGTCAAAAAAAACTAATTGCGAAAGGTTCCGCCTTTGCTGACGATAGTCAGTTCTACAAATGACGAGCCGTTATGATTGGCAGGGGTATAGGCAACCTTGAACCCGCCCAGGTCAACGGTGCCCAAGCCGGCCATGGCATCAACCAGGGACTCACGCGTCAGGTTACGGCCGGCCTTCCTGAGGCCCTCAACGAGCACTTTGGCGGCGATATAGCCCTCCAGCGAGGTGAACGAATAGCTCTTTTCCTCGCCGATTTTTTTCTGGTACTCGGTCACGATCGGAATCGCCGTTGACCAGGGGAATGGCACCACTTGAGAGATTTCAGCCCCCCTTGCGCTTTCGTCACCCAGTTCGTTGACCAGTGCTTTTGAGCCGACAAAGCTCACGTTCCAGAATCGCGGGTAGGCATTTGCGCGCTTCATGGCGGTAATGAACGCACCGCAACTCTTGTAGGCGCTGATCATGATCACGGCGGCGGGGTCGACTTTTGACAGCTGCTGCACGGCAGCGGCCACGTCGGTAGTGTTGCGTTCAACTGTGGCGGTAGCAATGATCGGCAGGCCGCGTTTTTTCATCGCGCGCTCGACGCCGGCAAGTCCCGCTTTGCCATAGGCATCGTTCTGGTAAAAGACGGCAATTTTCTTGAGGCCTTGATTCACGAGTGAATCGACAATCTGCTCGGTTTCGTCGAAGTAGCTGGCGCGCACATTGAAAATGTAGCGGTTCAGCGGGGCGCGCAGGCTCTCCGCGCCGGTGAAGGCGCCGATGAAAGGCACCTTGGCTTCGGTAAACAGTGGCAGTGCTGCATTCGATGTGGGCGTACCTACGTATCCGAACAAGGCCAGAACCCGATGTTCGTCAATCAGTTTTTTCGTATTGGCCTTGGCACGATCAGGCTCGTAGCCGTCAGCCAGGGAGATCAGCTTGATCTTGCGGCCGTTAACGCCACCGTTCTGATTGACGAAGTTGAAATAGGCCTCGGCACCGGCCTTCATTTCCTTGCCCAGCAGCTCTGCCGGGCCGGTTAGCGGTGCAGACTGGCCGATCAAAATCGTATCGCTGGTCACGCCCTGCGCATTTACGCCTGACGACAGCAAGGCAAAAATTGCGGGCAACGCGTACGTTGCAATATTGCGCAAAAACATCAGATTCACACTAACCTCGTTCAGATAAGAATAAGCCGCCCACCAGCTTGGCTAATAAAATTGATACAACGGAACCATTATCGACCGGGTTACATTTATCTTTATAAGCCCGCAGAGAAAAGCAGTTTTGCTTTTTCTGCAGGTGATGAACCCGAGATCAGCCTGCGGGCGGTCGCGGGATACGGTCGCCTGCTTCCGCAGTTACTGTTTGAATGCTCCGCCGCTGCCGATTACGGTGGTGTCCACCCAGCTGGAGCCGGCGTGGTTGCCGGCGCTGTAATTCAAGCGATACCCGCCGAGATCAAGGTTGCCCAGCTTGTCCAGCGCATCGACCAGTGCCTCGCGATTGGGGTTTTTGCCCGCTTTTTTCAGCCCCTCGACGAGTACTTTTGCGGCGATATAGCCTTCAAGGGAGCCGAAGCCCGCTTTGGACGGCCCGCCGATGCGGCTCAGGTACTCGCGCACCAGCGGATCATTGCCCGCAAACGGGAACGGCACAACTTGGGTAATTTCCACCCCGCGGCCCTCGTCACCCAGCAGCGTGGCCAAGCCGCGCGAGCCCACCGAACTCAGCGCACAGAACCGGATTGGCGTGCCCAGTCTCTTTATCTCCTTGATGAACGCCGCGCTGCTGATGGCGCCGGCGGCGATGATCACGGCCTGAGCGCCAGACTTGGCAATGGTCTGCGCGGCAGACGTTACCTTGACCGAGTCACGCTCGACGCTGCCGAAGATGACGATGTTGAGTTTGCGTTCACGCATGGCGCGATCGACCGCGGCGAGTCCGGCGCGGCCATAGGCATCGTTCTGGTAGAACAGCGCAATCTTGTTTACGCCGCCGTTGGCAAGCTGCATGATCAGGCGGTCGGCCTCGTCGTTGTAGCTGGCGCGGACGTTGAACACATAGCGGCTGACTGGCTCGCGCAGCGCCTGGTCACCACTGGTCGCGCCGATCAGCGGCACCTTGTTCTTCTCAACCAGCGGAAGGATGGCATTTATCGTCGGCACGCCAACATAGCCAAACAGCGCCAGTGCGTTTTCCTCGCCGATCAACTTTTGCGTGTTTGCCTTGGCTCGATTGATCTCGCCGCCGTCATCGATTGTTACCAGCTTGATCTTGCGCCCGTTCACACCGCCCGCCTGGTTGAGGGCGTCAAAAAAAGTATCGGCGCCAAGTTTGAATTCGCGTCCCTGGCCTTCGCCCGGCCCGCTGAGGGGCGCGGATTGCCCGATCACAATCGGGTCCGTAGCGCTGCCTTGTTTGCTCCCTTGCGCGGCCGCATGCAAGCTGAAGATGCTTGAAAAGATGAAACCGATGCCTGCAATCGTCAGGCGCAGAAAAATTGTGTGCACGCTATCTCCCCGGTGTGAGCCAGCCTTGTGGACTGGCTTTTAAGTTTCCACTATTTTTATGGTGCCCGATAAAGGCGCAGTGATTGTAAACCGCCTTTGGGTAATTTTCCGTGCCGCTTATCGGCTGGCCACGGAATGAAAATGGGCCGCATTTGCGGCCCATTTCGTTGGCAAGGGCTGTGGTCTAGCCCGCGAAAAAGCTCTTCACTTTGTCCATGAAGCCTTTGGCCCGGGGATTGTGCTTGTCGCCGTCGGTCTTGTTGATCTCTTCGAGTTCGTGCAGCAATTCTCGCTGCCGATCAGTCAGGCGCACCGGCGTTTCCACCACCACGTGGCACATCAAATCGCCTGCGGAGGTCTGCCTCACCGGCTTGATACCCTTGCCGCGCAGGCGAAATACCTGTCCGCTCTGGGTTTCTGCCGGGATTTTGATCTTGGCTTCGCCGTCCAGCGTGGGGATGTGGATGTCGCCGCCGAGTGCCGCAACTGTAAAACTGATCGGCATTTCGCAATGCAGGTCGGCGCCGTCACGCTGAAACACCGAATGAGCCTTGAGTTGCACCACCACGTAAAGGTCGCCCGGCGGGCCACCGTTGACGCCGGCTTCGCCTTCGCCGGCCAGACGAATGCGGTCACCATCATCGACCCCTGACGGTATCTTTACCGATAGCGTTTTGTGCTGCTTGGTACGCCCCGCACCGCTGCAGGTCGGGCAGGGTTCCGGAATAACCTTGCCGGTGCCGTGGCAGGTCGGACAGGTTTGTTGAATCGAGAAAAAACCTTGCTGCATGCGCACCTGGCCGACGCCACCGCAGGTATGGCAGGTCTTGGCGCTGGTGCCTTTTTTGGCGCCGCTGCCGGAGCAGGTTGCACATTCTTCCAGCGTGGGAATGCGGATCTTGGTTTCGGTGCCGCGCGCCGCCTGTTCCAGCGAAATCTCGAGGTTGTAGCGTAAATCTGCACCGCGATATACCTGTGGCCCCCCGCCGCGCCCGCCGCGTTGACCGCCAAAAATATCCCCGAAAATGTCGCCGAAGGCTTCCGAAAAGCCGCCGAAACCCTGACCATCACCGCCGCCCATTTGCGGATTCACGCCGGCATGACCGTAGGCATCGTAGGCGCGACGTTTTTCAGCTTCAGATAAAACCTCGTAGGCCTCCTTGGCTTCCTTGAATTTGTCCTCGGCGGTTTTGTCGTCCGGATTGCGGTCCGGATGATGCTTCATCGCCAGCTTGCGATAGGACTTTTTGATCTCTTCGTCGGAAGCGTCGCGGTTGAGGCCGAGAACTTCGTAGTAGTCGCGTTTTTTCGCCATTGTTCAGTATTCCGTATGCATAAAACCGATGGCCGAGCAGGGCGCCTGTTGCAGGACGCCCGACCCGGCCAGTTAGACAGACACGATAGTGTCAGACCTAAGCTTTTTTGTCTTTGACTTCGGTGAACTCGGCATCGACCACATTGCCCATGTCTTTTTCCTTGGCCGGCTCGGCGCCGCCTTGGCCTGCGCCCGGGCCAGCACCAGGACCGCCTGCACCACCCGCTGCCTGCGCCTTGGCCTGCATCTCGGCATACATCTTTTCGCCGAGTTTCTGTGCGGCAGTTTCCAGTGACTTGGTCTTGGCCTCGATGCCGTCCTTGGTGGCGGAACCATCTTTCAAGGTTTCTTCCAGTTCCTTGATGGCGGTCTCGATGGCGGATTTTTCACCGGCATCGAGGTTGTCGCCATACTCGGCCAGCGATTTTTTGGTGCCGTGTACCAGTGCGTCGCCAGTATTGCGCGCCGTCACCAGTTCGAGCATTTTCTTGTCATCCTCGGCATTGGCTTCGGCGTCTTTCACCATGCGCTGGATCTCTTCCTCGCTCAAGCCGGAGTTGGCCTTGATGGTGATCTTGTTTTCCTTGCCGGTGGCCTTGTCCTTGGCTTGCACATGCATGATGCCGTTGGCGTCGATATCGAACGTCACTTCAATTTGCGGCGTGCCGCGCTGTGAGGGCGGAATGCCTTCGAGGTTGAACTGGCCCAGTGATTTGTTGCCCGAGGCCATTTCGCGCTCACCCTGCAGCACATGGATGGTCACCGCAGATTGATTGTCATCGGCAGTCGAGAACACCTGGCTGGCCTTGGTGGGCACCGTGGTGTTTTTCTTGATCAGCTTGGTCATCACGCCACCGAGCGTCTCGATACCCAGAGACAGCGGCGTGACGTCGAGCAGCAGCACATCTTTGACGTCGCCTTGCAGCACGCCGCCCTGGATGGCCGCACCGACGGCAACCGCTTCGTCGGGGTTCACATCCTTGCGCGGTTCGCGGCCGAAAATCTCTTTGACCTTTTCCTGTACCTTCGGCATGCGCGTCTGGCCGCCGACCAGAATGACGTCGGAGATATCGGAAATCTTGATGCCGGAATCCTTGATCGCAATTTCGCAAGGCTTCATGGTGCGCTCGATCAACTCGTCGACCAAGGATTCGAATTTGGCGCGCGTCAGTTTGATCGCCAAATGTTTCGGGCCATTGGCGACGGCGGTGATGTAGGGCAAATTCACTTCGGTCTGCTGCGTCGAAGAGAGTTCGATCTTGGCCTTCTCGGCGGCTTCCTTCAGGCGCTGCAGGGCCAGCACGTCCTTCTTCAGATCGATGCCCTGATCTTTCTTGAATTCGTCGCACAGGTAATCCATCAGGCGTTGGTCGAAATCTTCACCGCCGAGGAAAGTATCGCCATTGGTCGACAGCACTTCGAACTGGTGCTCGCCATCGACTTCCGCGATTTCGATGATCGAGATATCGAAGGTGCCGCCACCGAGGTCATACACCGCAATCTTGCGATCGCCTTCTTTTTTGTCCATGCCGAATGCGAGCGCCGCGGCAGTCGGCTCGTTGATAATGCGCTTCACATCGAGACCGGCGATACGGCCCGCGTCCTTGGTCGCTTGGCGCTGCGAGTCATTGAAGTAGGCCGGCACCGTGATCACGGCTTCGGTGACTTCTTCGCCGAGATAATCTTCGGCGGTCTTTTTCATCTTGCGCAGCACTTCGCTGGAAACCTGCGGCGGCGCCATTTTCTTGTCGCGCGCCTGCACCCATGCATCGCCGTTATCGGCTTTGAGAATGGTGTAGGGCATCAGGTCGATATCTTTTTGCACTTCTTTTTCTTCGAAGCGACGGCCGATCAGGCGCTTGACCGCAAACAAGGTGTTCTTGGGGTTGGTCACCGCCTGGCGTTTGGCCGAGGCGCCAACCAGAATCTCGCCGTCGTCCTGATAGGCAACGATCGACGGCGTGGTGCGCGCACCTTCGGCGTTCTCGATCACCTTCGGCTGGCCGGCTTCCATGATCGCCACGCAGCTATTGGTGGTGCCCAAGTCGATACCAATGATTTTTCCCATGATGTGTTTCCTCTTGATTTTCGATGTTGCGAATAAATTAAACCTGTACAGCAGATAGGGTTATTTGCCGGCTTTTCAAGCGGTGGCGTCGTTAATTACGTTGTTTTTGCCTTGGCGACGGCCACCAGCGCGGGGCGCAGGATGCGGTCATGCAGGGCATAGCCTTTTTGCATGACGCTCACCACCGTGTTGGCTTCCTGGTCCGACTCGAGAGCGGCAATGGCTTGATGTTTGGTCGGGTCGAATTTGGCGCCGAGCGGATTGACTTCGGTGATCGAGAATTTCTCGAATACGGTCGTCAACTGGCGCGCGGTCAGTTCCACGCCTTCCTTGAACGATTCGATCGAGGTGTTTTCCACCACCAGCGCGGCATCAAGGCTGTCCTTGACGGCCAGCAGGGCATCGGCGATTTTTTCCACGCCAAACTTCTGCGCCTTCAGCACATCCTCGGCGGCGCGACGGCGAATGTTCTCGGTATCGGCCTTGGCGCGCAGCCATTCGTCCTTGTGCTTCTCGGCCAGTGCCACCGCTTCGGTCAGTTTGGCTTCGAGTTGCGCGATCGGGTCGCTTGCCGGGGCGCTGGTAGCGGCATCTACGGTGCTGCCCTCATTTGCTGGAGGTGCGTCATTTGTTGTTGTGCTCATCCCTTAAATCTCCAATAAAAACAAAGTCTTGGAAAATATGGGGATGCCCCTATTTATTTCAAGGGTTTTTGTTGAAATTCTGCGTGGCTAGTCTTTTTTATTGCTGAACACCAGCCAGGAAATCAGCAGGGAAATCACGCTGTACATCAGCGAGCCGATCAACGCGGCCATGAAGCCGTTGACGGTGAAGCCCTTGATAATCTCCGCCACAAACCAGAACAGCAGGGCGTTGATCACAAAGATGAATAGTCCCAGGGTCAGCAATGTCACCGGCAGGGTGAGAATCACCAGCACCGGCCGGATCACCGCATTCACCAGGCCCAACACCAGCGCCGCGATCAGGGCGGGGAAAATGCCCGTGACCTGCACGCCGGAATAAAGATATGCCACTGCCATCAGCGCCAACCCGTTCAACAGCCATCTCAATAGCAGCGACATGGTTCTATCCTCTTTAAAGACTAAAGCGGCATAATACCGCCCCGCACCCAACTTCCTTTGATCATGAGCGTACATAACAGCCAGAAACGCGTTTCCATCCCCGAGTTGCGCAATATGAAGGGCGGCGCCAAGATCGTGATGCTGACCGCCTACACCAAGCCGATGGCGCAGTTGCTGGACGCGCATTGCGATGTGTTGCTGGTCGGCGATTCGCTGGGCATGGTGGTCTACGGCCTCGACAGCACCCTCGGCGTATCGCTCGACACCATGATCGCCCATACGCAAGCGGTGATGCGCGGCTCCAGCCATGCCTGCGTGCTGCTCGACATGCCCTTCGGCAGCTATCAGGAATCGAAGGAACAGGCCTACCGCAACTGCGCCCGCGCCATGGCCGAATCCGGCGCGCAGGGATTGAAACTCGAAGGCGGCGCCGAGCTGGTCGAGACCGTCGAATTCCTGGTGGCAAGAGGCATCCCGATCATGCCGCATATCGGCCTAATGCCGCAGCGCGTGAATGAAATGGGCGGCTTCAAGGCGCAAGGCCGCGAGGACGATGCCGCCAAAAAATGGACCACCATCGCTAAACAGTTCGAAGCCGTTGGCGCCTTCGGCCTGCTGATCGAAGGCACCGTCGAGCCGGTGGCGCGTGCGGTGGCGGAAGCCATCAAGGTGCCGCTGATCGGCATCGGCGCCTCACCCGCCTGCGATGGCCAGGTGCTGGTGACCGAAGACATCCTCGGCCTGTTCCCCGACTTCACGCCCAAGTTTGCCAAGCGCTATGTGGAGATGGGTACTGCAGTCAGTGAGGCAGCAGCGGCTTATGCCAGCGATGTGCGGGCAGGGAAATTTCCCGCGCTGGAGCATTGCTTTGGGGTGAAGAAATAGCTTTCACGGGCCTCGCGGTTACTGCAAAAAAGATTTACAAACTCCAGCATTGGCGCGGCTTTTGGGGCATTTTTGGCTGGAAAGGCTCGCCGAATGGCGATCTGCGAGTTTTGTTAACTTCTCGAAGCTCTCAAATTTCGTCATTCCGGCGAAGGCCGGAATCCAGTCCATCGTATGTTCAAATACTTGGATGGACTGGGTCCCAGCCTGCGCTGGGACGACGAAGTTTCTGGAGTTTACGAAGCCGGATCACATGAGTGTGCTGCATGCTGCGCA
>JANMXS010000221.1:0-2956 GCA_031394335.1 Burkholderiales bacterium | reverse complement strand
TGCCGGTGCTGATGCTCACCAGTCTGGGCTCGCTGGAGGATATCCTCAAAGGCCTCAAGCTTGGCGCCAACGGCTACCTCACCAAGCCGGCCAAGTCCCGTGCGCTGCTGGACGCGATCAAGCAGGTTCTGTCGTAAACCTACCGGAAGGGCGCGTCATGCCTTCGTACCAACAGTTTTACGAACGCTCGATCAATGAACGCGACGCCTTCTGGACCGAGCAGGCCGCGCTCATCGACTGGGTAAAACCGTTCCGCAAGGTCTGCGATTTTTCCAAACCGCCGTTTTCAAAATGGTTCGTCGGCGGCGAAACCAATCTTTGCTATAACGCCATCGATCGTCACCTGGCCAAGCGCGCAGACCAGAACGCGCTGGTGTGGATTTCATCCGAAGTCGAGCAGACGCGCATCTTCACCTACCGGCAGTTGTTCGATGAAGTGAATCGCTTCGCCGCGATTTTGAAATCGCTGGGTGTCACCAAAGGCGATCGCGTGCTGATCTATATGCCGATGATTCCCGAGGCAGTGTTCGCCATGCTGGCGACGGTACGCATCGGCGCGATTCACTCGGTGGTGTTTGGCGGCTTTGCGGCGGCGTCATTGGCGGCGCGCATCGACGACGCCAAGCCCAGGGTGATGATCACCGCCGATGCCGGTTCGCGCATGGGCAAGGTAATCCCCTTGAAGCCATTGACGGATGAAGCGATTGCGCTCGCCGGACATCCGCCCAAGCACGTCATCATCGTCAATCGCGGCCTCGACAAAACCATGCACACCCTGCCCGGGCGCGATATGGAATATCTGGCGCTATGCCATCGCCACCACGGCGAAGTGGTGCCCTGCGAATGGGTCGAGTCCTCGCACCCCAGCTATATCCTCTACACCAGCGGCACCACCGGCAAACCCAAGGGCGTACAGCGCGACACCGGCGGTTACGCCGTGGCCTTGGCCGCTTCGATGCGTCATATTTTCGCCACCCAACCCGGCGAAACCCATTTCTGCACTTCCGATATCGGCTGGGTGGTGGGGCATAGCTACATCATCTATGCGCCGCTGATCAACGGCTCGACCAGCATCATGTATGAAGGCGTGCCGATCCGCCCCGACGCCGGCATCTGGTGGAAGATTGTCGAGCAGTACAAAGTGACCACCATGTTCTCATCGCCCACTGCGGTGCGGGTGCTGAAAAAACAGGATCCCGCCTTCCTGAAAAAATTCGACACCTCCAGCTTGCGTTATCTTTATCTCGCCGGCGAACCGCTCGATCAACCGACCTCTGACTGGATCGAGAGCGGCCTTGGCGTGAAGGTAATCGACAACTATTGGCAAACCGAGTCCGGCTGGCCGATCCTGTCCGCCGAACCCGGCGTCGAAGAAACAAGGCGCAAACTGGGCTCGCCCAGCTTCGCCTCCTACGGTTACAAAATAAAGCTGAAGCACGAGCAAACCGGCGCGGCCGTGGCGCCGAATGAAAAAGGCGTGCTGTGCATCCAGCCGCCGCTGCCGCCGGGCTTCATGAGCACCATCTGGGGCGACGATGCACGCTTCGTCAGCACCTACTTCAGCGGCTTCCGGGACGAGCAGGTCTACAGCACCTTCGACTGGGCCACGCGCGATGAAGACGGCTACTACTTCATCATGGGTCGCACCGACGACGTGATCAACGTCGCCGGCCACCGCCTCGGCACCCGCGAGATCGAAGAAGCCATCCAGGCGCACAGCAATATCGCCGAAGTGGCCGTGGTCGGCGTGGCGGATGTGCTCAAAGGCCAGGTGCCGGTCGCCTTCGCGGTGGTCAAAGACACCACAAAAATCGCCACGCCGGAACTCGCCGCCGCGCACGAAAAAGAAGTGATGGCCACCGTCGACAAGGAACTCGGCGCCATCGGCCGACCGGCACGTGTGTACTTCGTCACCATGCTGCCCAAAACGCGCTCCGGCAAATTGCTGCGGCGTTTGATTCAGGCGATCTGCGAAGGGCGCGATGCGGGAGATACCACCACGATTGAAGACCCGTCGGCGCTGGAGCAGATTCGGGGGGCGGTGGGGAAGTGACGCGGCGGTACAGAACTAGCCTGGAATAATCGACGGCGATCATTTCGCAGGTCAAGCATCAATGCCCATAGCCCTCATTTACCTCTGCGCCGCCATGCTTTTTATCGGTGCGGCGCCAATCCCCTGGTACGACTACTACACGTTTCTACGCTTCGTCGGCTGCAGCGTGTTTGCGTTTGCCGCGTTCATATTGTTTCGCCGCAAGCGCTGGCCGCTGGCCCTGGTGTTCGCGATCCTGGCGGTGCTGTTCAATCCCTTCATCAAAGTCCATTTCCCAACCGAAGTGTGGAACCTTGTCGATATCGTGGCGGGGGTTCTGCTTCTTTTTACCGCGAAAATGCTCAGCGCAAAGGCCTGAGGGCGATCGCCCCGCAGTCGTGATCAAAAATGCAAACGCCAGGCGGCGCGCGGCGTTTGGCGCACTTTTGGCTGGAAAAGCGCGCCAACTGGCGTTCTACGTAAATTAATATCGGGCCGCATTGACCATCATCGCGATACTGATGCCCGCAATCTGCCTATTTCTTTTCACCCATCACCAGCAGCGTGAATGACCCTGGCCGCAGGGTGCGGCGCGGGCGTTGCTGCCCCTCGACGGCCGGGGCTTCATCGTATTCGGCGGCGACCAGATAAATGTCGTGATTGTTCGGATTGAGCGCCATGGTGCGCGCGCCGCGTTGGGTGCTGACGTTTTGTTGAATACTGAACTTGTCGGCGCTTTCTGCCTTGACGATGCTCAGGGTACCGTCGCCTTGCGAGCTGAAGGCCTGCATGTTTTCGGCATCGAATGCGTTCGCATCCACGCCTTCGCCGATCGGCAGCGTGGTCACGACCTTGACGCTGAGCGGAATTGTCGCGACCAGGGTATCGCTACGATCCTAGCGAGCCAACTGCGCCCGCTCCACC
>JANMXS010000220.1:0-4653 GCA_031394335.1 Burkholderiales bacterium | reverse complement strand
TTAAAGGGGCCAGGCTCGCATTTTATTTTCGACCCCACCACTTCTTGTATTGTAGTCACTCAATACACAGGCGCCAACTCAGACTGCCAAGCATAAGTTTGAGGTATTTCGATCAACTCGTGCGCGTTCTGCATAACAATGCCCGCATTTCAAAACCACAAAATTTAAAAGCCAAACTCCAGCACTGGCGCGGCTTTTCAAGAATTTTTGCTCCAAACACCGCGCCGAATGGCGTTCTACGATTTCCACTGAACTGGCAAGCGGCCAAAAATCAAGCCACAAAAAACGTTACCGCCGTTGCCTCGCCAATTCAAACAAGCACACTGCCGCTGCCGCCGCCACGTTCAGCGATTCGATTTTGCCCGGCATCGGAATGCTGACCTGCAGCGATGCTTGGCGCAGCAATTCGGCAGAGAGCCCGGCACCTTCGTTGCCGATCAGGAATGCGCTCGGCCTGCGCAGATCGCAATCGTAGAGCGTACGCTCGGCGTGCGGCGACAAGGCCAGCGACTGTGCACCTTCCTGCTGCTGCCACGCATGCAACCATTCCCGCAGATCAACCCCCTCGACGATATTCACCAAAAAGTGTGCCCCCTGCGCCGCCCGCAATACCTTGGGCGACCAGGCGAAGGCGCTGGTCTTCGACAGCAGCACGTCCGAGATGCCGGCCGCTGCCGCGCTGCGCAGCATGGAGCCGACATTGCCCGGATCCTGCACATCCTCCAGCAGCAATACGGCATTGGCATGGGCGGAGACCGGCTGCGCTGCCGGGGTCGGGATAATCGCCATCACCGTCGAGGGCGAATCGAGTGCCGATGCTTCCTTGAGCAACACATCGCTCAGCACATTGATAGTGGCCCTGCCGGCGCTTGCCAGCAATGCGGCGACTTCCGGTTCGGCGAGCGCGGATTCGGCAATCGCCAGCGCCTGTGTCGCGCCGATGGCATCGTGATAGGCCCGCACCAGATGTATGCCGTCCAGCACCGTCAAACCCGCCTTCTTGCGGTCGCGCGAGGAATGCGCCAGCCCGATCAGCTGTTTGACAAAAGCATTATCGCGGGAGCGAATGGTCTTCATCGATTCATCGCCGCCAGCGCGGCCGCGCGCACCGGCGCAAAACTGCGGCGGTGAATGGGGCATGGCCCATGCGCCTGCAAGGCATCCATATGGGCTGCGGTGCCGTAGCCCTTGTGCTGCGCAAAGCCATATTGCGGGTAGCGGCCATGCATCGCGACCATCTCGGCATCGCGTGCGGTTTTGGCGAGGATCGATGCGGCAGAAATTTCCGCCATCAGCCGATCGCCCTGCACCAGGGCGCGGCTGCGCAGGGAAATTTTCGGTACATGCAGGCCGTCGACCACCACCTCATCAGGCGTCATGCCCAGCCCTTCAATGGCGCGTTTCATCGCCAGCATGGTGGCCTGCAGAATATTGATGGCATCGATCTCTTCAACGCTGGCGCTGGCCACGCAACAGGCAAGCGCATGCTCGCGAATGATCAGTGCCAGCGTCTCGCGGCGCTTTGGGCTAAGTATTTTGGAATCGGCGAGTCCAGCAATGGGCCGCGCCGGATTGAGTATTACGGCGGCTGCAAACACCGCTCCCGCCAAGGGTCCGCGACCCGCTTCATCCACCCCGCAAATCCGCATCAGCGAGCGCATGCGCTGCGCGCTAGGCCGCAGTCTGCACAACCGGGCGCGCCATCGAGGCGCCGCCGGAGTCCGCCATGCGCGTCAGGAACGGCCGCAGCGCATCCCTGACCTTGGCCGCGTTGTCGACCGCGAGCGAGGCATGAATCCCGGCAAAGCGATCCCTGAGGCGCGCTGCGGCGTCCTTGTGCGTCAGCCAGTTGCCCAGCGCACGCGCCAGGTTTTTCGGGGTTGCATCATCCTGCAACAGTTCCGGCACCAACCACTCACCCGCGAGAATATTGGGCAGGCCGACATAGGGCAAATAGGCTTTGCGTTTCATCAGCCGATAGGTGGTGGGCGACATGCGATAAGCGACCACATGCGGGCAGCGCAGCAGGGCGGCTTCGAGGGTGGCGGTGCCACTCGCCACCAGCGCAACATCGGCCGCCGCCAACGCAAAATTGGCATGGCCGAACAGGATCTGGATCGGCAGGTCCTGCGCGCCCAGCTTCCAGCGGGCGGCATCGAACTGGTTGCGCGTTTCACGCGTTGCCAGCGGCACCAGAAAACGTGCAGCCGGAAACTGTTTGACGAGCTGCCTGGCGGTTTCGATGAACAACTCGGCGTGATAGTCGAGTTCGGTCTGACGGCTGCCGGGCAGCAGCGACACAATCAGCTCATCGGGCTTGATGCGCAACTGCACGCGCGCGGCCTCGCGCTGCGCGAGTTGCGGAATGGCATCCGCTGTGGGGTGCCCCACATAGGTGGCGGGAATGCCTTCCCTGGCATAGATCGCGGGTTCGAACGGGAACACCGTCAACATATGATCAACCGCGCCCTTGATTTTATGGATGCGCTCGCCACGCCACGCCCAGATCGACGGGCTGACGTAATGGACAGTGGGAATGCCGGCGTGCTTCAACACACGTTCCAGGCCAAGATTGAAATCGGGCGCATCGATGCCGACGAACACGGCGGGCCGCTCGCGCAACAGGCGATCGCGCACCTGTTTGCGGATCGACAAAATTTCACGGAAGCTCTTCAGCACTTCCACATAGCCGCGCACCGCCAGCTTTTCCATCGGGAACCACGAAGTCGCTCCAGCGGATTCCATTTTGGGTCCGGCGATGCCGACAAATTCCAGTTTCGGGAACTCTTCTTTCAGCGCCTTGATCAGCAGGCCGCCCAGCAAATCGCCGGAGGTTTCCCCGGCCACAATACCGATTTTCATGGGGCGCTTAGCGAACAATGCCGCGCGTGCTCGCGCTTAAAAAATCGGCAAATATTTTCAATTCCGGCATCGTCGCCGCCTCGCCCGTCAGCGCCGATTTGGCTTCCGCAAAGCTGAGCCCGGAACGATACAGCGTCTTGTAGGCGCGCTTGATATTGGCGATCTGCTCGGGCGTGAAGCCGCGGCGCTTGAGGCCTTCGGCATTGATGCCGGCGGCCGTCAGCGGATTGCCGCCGGCGGTTACATAGGGTGGAATATCCATCAGCACCACACTGGAAACGCCGCACATGACGTGTGCACCGATTTTCACGAACTGGTGCACACCGGTAAAACCGCCGAGTGTTGTCCAATCGCCGACATGGACGTGCCCGGCCAGCTGCGTGCAGTTGGCGATGGTGGTTCGATTGCCGACCTGGCAGTCGTGCGCGACGTGCACATAGGCCATCAACCAGTTATCGTCGCCGATACGCGTGACGCCGCCGTCTTGCACGGTACCGCGATTGAAACTGCAATATTCGCGAATGGTATTGCGATCGCCTATTTCGAGTCGAGTCGCCTCGCCCTGATATTTCTTGTCCTGATTGGCCTCGCCCAGCGAGACGAAGTGGAAAATCCGGTTGTCGCGCCCGATGCGGGTATGGCCGGTGACCACGGCATGATGGCCGATGGTGGTGCCCTCGCCGATTTCAACATCGCCATCGATAACACTGTACGCGCCGACACTGACACTGGCGCCCAGACGAGCGCGGGAATCGATAAGCGCAGTTGGATGAATCTGTGCCGTCATGCAATCGTCCTCATCGTGCAAATCAACTCCGCCTCACACGCCACCTGCGCGCCCACGCTGGCCTTCACGGCAAACTTGAAAATGCCGCGTCGTTCATTGATGACGGTCGATTCCAGAATCAGTGTGTCGCCAGGCACGATCGGCCGTTTGAAGCGCGCGCCGTCGATACCGGCGAAGTAGTAGACGGTTTTGTCATCGATCTTGATGCCCAGGCTTTTCAGCGACAGCAGCGCCGAGGTCTGGGCCAGTGCCTCGATAATCAGCACGCCGGGCATCACATGGTAGTGCGGGAAATGGCCTTCAAAAAACGGCTCATTCACCGTGACGTTCTTGAGCGCCTTGATCGATTTGCCGAGTTCAAGTTCCAGAACCCGGTCAACCAGCAAAAACGGATAGCGGTGCGGGATGTATTCCTTGATTTCATTGATATCCATACCACTCACGATTTATCTCCCAGTTTTTTGATTGCATCGGCCATTGCATCCAGCCTGCGTAAATGAACGGCATTGTTGAGCCAGTCGCGATGCGCCATCTGTGGCATGCCCGAAGTATAGGTGCCCGGCTCGGTGATTGATTTGGTGACAAAGGTGTTTGCCGAAATGATCGCCTCGTCGCAGATCTCGAGATGCCCGATAATCGCCGCCGCGCCGCCGATCATCACGTGTTTGCCGATGCGGGTACTGCCGGCGATACCGGTGCAACCGGAGATCACGGTGTGATCGCCGATCACGCAGTTGTGGCCGATCTGCACCTGATTATCGATCTTGACGCCATTGCCGACCACGGTGTTGTCAAGCGCACCGCGATCTATAGTCGTGTTTGCGCCAATCTCGCAATCGTCGCCGATCATGGCCCGGCCGGTTTGCGGAATTTTCAGCCAGGCGTCATTTTCAGGCGCAAAGCCGAAGCCGTCCGCACCGATCACGGCGCCGGCGTGGACGATGCCGCGCTCGCCAATCCGGCTACCGGCATAGAGCGTGACGCGCGCCACCAGCCGGGTACCC
>JANMXS010000219.1:0-15560 GCA_031394335.1 Burkholderiales bacterium | reverse complement strand
CGGCTTCGACTTCTTCCTTCGTCATCGATTCCAGCAAGCCAGTTGAAACCGCGACGAGTGAGGAATTTTTGAACGCGCCAGTCGCAAACGCGTTCGGCTCGCCTTCGTAAATAGCGACTTCGGGCATGCCGATACCGCCTTTATTTGCCAGCTTTTGAACCGAGTCGAGCAACCATTTTTCGGTTTCGTTGCGCGGGCTCTGGATGACCGTAGCCCCAGTGCTCCACTTGGCCATCGGCTTGGAAATAAGCAGCGAAAAAATCGCCCCGGTAAAGCCGACCACGGCCGAGAACGCCAGCAGCATCGGCAGGTTCAAACCGTTGGCCGTCAAAAAGCGATTAACGCCCAGCAGGCTCGTCACCACGCCCAGTACGAGCATGATGGCCAGATTGGTCGCGATGAACAGAACGATACGTTTCATAAAAGCTCCGTAGAAAGAGGCGGGCGATTGTACATAAATGCAGCCGCACTTGCCTGAAATTGGGGTGCGGCCTCAATTTTCAAGATGCGGGCAGCGCCCCTGCACTGGGTTTAGAGCGATTCACGCCGCTAAAGTTTCTTGCGGCGGTGCTGGTTACCGGGGGATCGTCATGCCTGCCAGGTGCCGACAAGGCACTCAGGTTTGCTTGTTCCGCACCCCGCGCGCGAACACGCCGCCGGCAAACAGTGCGGTCGCCATCGCCAGAAACAGCGGGGTCATGCCGACGGCAATGCCGACTGCACCGAACACCAGCGGCATCACCGTCTGACTGGTGTTGATCAGGGTGGTGCGCAGCCCCAGCGCCTCGCCGGCACGTCCGGCCGGAGCTGACTCGTGCAGCAGGGTCAGCATCATCGGCTGCGGTGCGCCCAGACCCAGGCCGAGCAGGAACATCAGCGCCATCAACACCCCGACGCTGTCGGTGAAGGGTACCGCCACATAGCTGGTCCCGGCAATCAGCAACGATGCCGCCAGCAAAGACCAGGGCTTCACCCGTTGGGCGATGAACGGCATCGCCAGCCGCACGGCAAACGTCGCTGCGGCAAACGCGCCCATGACAATGCCGATCTGCGATGCCGACAGGCCGATATGCGTGCCGTGTACCGGAATGGCAAAGGCGTAAATATCCCACGACACCGTCAGTATCGCCATGGCGATGAACAGGCGTCGCATCTCGGTATCGCGCAATAATTTGAACACATCGCCGCGGCTGGCGGGTACATGGGAAACGTGTTTGGTCGCTGGCGGCAACAACCTGGCGGCGAGCGCCAGTATTGGCAGGACCGTGAACAGGGCCAGGAGCAGAAAGGTCGCACGATAGCCGAGCTGGTCGATGCCGATTCCTGTCAGCAGGGGCGCAATGAAGGAGGATGTCGAAAAGCCCAGCGCCACGTAGCTGAAATTGACCGGGCGATCTTCCGGTGCGCTCATTTCGCCGACCGCGTGATACGCCGAAATATTGATCAGCATGAACGATACGCCGACGAGGATGCTGGTGAAGTACAGCGTGGTGAGGCCGGGAAAAATAAACGGCAACAGGGTGCCAGCCCCGACGCCAACCGAACCGATCAGCATCGGCTGGTTGAGGCCGATGCGGTCGATCCAGCGCCCGGCGGTGACCGACAGCAGGGCGGGCAGCAACGCGTACAGCGCCACCAGCGTACCCACTGTCAGCGCCGAGGCTTGCTGGTTAATGGCAAACAGCGATACCGCAACGCGGCTGCCGTTGAAGGCGACGTGATCGAGTACCAGTAAAATGATGATGAGGGGCAGGGGACGCATCAGCAGGGCTGGATTCGTGGTGTGGAAAGTAGTGATGCGTTCATCGTGACGACGCCATATTGGGCGCACGTACGGCGAGCGAGACACCGATGCAGACGACCAGGACACCAATTATTGTAAGTGCCGTCGGGCTCACGCCGAACAATAGCCACTCCAACACGACCGCTACCACGGGTGGCAGATAGAGCATGCTGGTGACACGGGTCGCTGCGCCACGGCGCATCAGCGTATGCAGTGCATTCACCGCAAAAATGGATGCGAAAATCACCAGGAACAAGACGGCTGCAACAAGTTGCCAGGCCCACTGGATGGCCGCGCCTTCAAAAATGATGCTGAGCGGCGCCACCAACAGCAATGAGGCCGCAAACTGCACGAAGGCGCTGCTGCGCAGGTCTGCGTGGGCGCAAAATTTTCGTTGATAGAGCGTACCGGTGGTCAGGGCGAGCAAGCCGGTGGTAACCGCAATCAGGCTGCCGAGGTTGACAGCGGCGATATCGATTTTGTGCCACACCACCATCGCTACCCCTGACAGGCCGAGGGCGATGCCGGCCCTTTGCAGGCGTCTGGGTTTTTCGCCCATCCACAGGGCGGCAAACACTGCCGTCAACAGTGTCTGGGTGGCGAGGATGATGGCGGTCACGCCGGCCGACATGCCAAGATACTGCGCATAATGGCTGCCGCTCAAATGAATCGCATGCATCAGCAATCCGGCAATGATGATATGGAACCATTCGCGCGATGTTGCCGGCCAGCGCGGCTTCGCGATCAGTAGAATCGGCGCAAGGCACAGAAGGCCGACGATAAAGCGTAGCGACAAAAACGTGAACGGTGCTGCGTACTGAATGCCGGCCTTGGTGGCGAGGAATCCGGAGCCCCAGATAAATACGAAATACCAGGCGAGGAAACTGCTCGAAAATGTCGTGGTGGCAGCGCTACGCGGGGGGGCACTCATGCGAGCATGGCGCGATCCTGCAGGATCATTTCGCTGGCGCGTTCGGCAATCATGATAGTCGGTGAATTGGTATTGCCGGAGGTGATGGTCGGCATGATTGAGGCATCGACCACGCGCAGGCGCTCGATGCCGTGCACGCGCAATCGGGCATCGACCACGGCCATGCGATCGGATGCCAGGCCCATCTTGCAGGTGCCCACCGGGTGAAAGATGGTGGTGCCCACGTCACCTGCGGCTTTGGCCAGCGCCTCGTCGCTGTCAATTTCCGGCCCCGGCTTGAATTCCTGTGGCTGGAAGCGTGCCAGCGCTGGCGACATGGCGATGCGGCGGGTGAGTTTCAGCGAATCGATGGCGACCTGACGATCGCTGTCGGTCGACAGGTAATTGAGCGTTATGGCCGGATAGGCCAGAGGGTCGCCACTGTTGATTCGCACATGGCCGCGGCTGTCGGGCCGCAGATTGCACACACTGGAGGTGAAGGCCGGAAAGGGATGCAGCGAATCGCCGAATTTTTCCAGCGACAGCGGTTGTACGTGATACTCGATATTGGCACTCGCCTGTGCAGGGTCCGACTTGGCAAACGCGCCCAGCTGTGAAGGCGCCATGGTCAAGGGCCCGGTGCGAAACAAGACGTACTGCAGCGCCATTTGCGCCTTGCCGTACCAGCGATTGGACCATTCGTTCATGGTGCGGGTGCCGCTGATCTTGAACGCCATGCGCAACTGCAGATGATCCTGCAGGTTCTCGCCGACACCACTTAACTCGTGCACAACGTCGATGCCATGCTGCTTCAGCAACTCTTTCGCACCAATTCCGGAAAGCTGCAGCAACTGCGGCGTATTGATCGCGCCGCCCGACAGAATGGTCTCCATCTCGGCAGCGGCGAAATACCGTTCGCCACCCTGAATGAATTCGATGCCGGTGGCGCGTCGCCGGCCATCCTGCAAATCGAAACGTACCCGGCTCGACAATGCGCCGGTCAGGATGGTGAGATTGGGGCGCTGCATTGCCGGGCGTAAAAATGCCTTCGATGCATTCCAGCGCACGCCGCTACGCTGATTGACCTGGAAGCGCGCCGAGCCGAAATTGTCGCCGCCATTGAAATCGGCAATTTTCGGAATGCCGCATTGCTCGGCCGCATCGCGCCAGGCGCCGAGGATTTCCCAGTCGAGCCGCTGCTCTTCAACCCGCCATTCGCCGCCGCCGCCGTGGATTGCCGAGTTGCCGGCATAGTGATCTTCGGATTTTTTGAAAATCGGCAGCACATCCTGCCAGCCCCAGCCGGGGTTGCCCAGCGCCGCCCACTGATCGTAATCGCGTGCCTGGCCGCGCATGTAAATCATCGCATTGATTGACGAGCAGCCCCCCAGGGTGCGACCGCGTGCATACAGGATCGAACGCCCATTCAGGCCGGGATCGGGCTCGGTTTTGTAGCACCAGTCGGTGCGCGGATTGCCGATGCAGTACAGATAGCCGACCGGGATATGAATCCACAGATAATCGTCTTTGCTGCCGGCCTCCAGCAGCAGTACCCGTACCGCCGGGTCAGCCGAAAGACGGTTGGCGAGCACACAGCCGGCGGTACCCGCGCCGACAATGATGTAATCGAAATTCCCAAATGTTTTCAATTGCGCGGTCAGATCGTTAGCGTAACCCCGATAGAATAGAGTGAAATCAAGATTTTTAACAAATGCCTACATCAATAAACGCAATAAACGAAAGTGCGCGCCGGTCAAAACTCCATGCCGGGGGTGCCTTCTGGGTCAGGCGCGCTGCGCTATTTGTGTTTGCGGCCCTGGTCCTGCTGCTGTTTTCGGCGTTTCCGCGACCCGGGACCTCACTGGTCGCCGCCATGGAGCGTGCGTCCTTTGATACCCAGGTGCGTTTTTTGCGCGAATTTTTCCCGCGTGCGGCAGCGGTGGAACCGGTACTGATCGGCATCGATGAGGCAACCGTTGCGGAATTTCCTGAGCCTTTAGCCTTATGGCACCGGCATCTTGCCGATCTGCTCGATGCGCTGGCCGTTGCGCGGCCCACGGTTATCGGTGTCGATGTGGTGTTGCCGGCACAGGCCTATCAGGGCAATTTGCCAGGCGGTCAGCAGGAATTGATCAAATCGCTTTACAAGGTGAGCCAGGGCACACCCGCCGTATTTGCGCTGACCATCGACGGTGATCGACGCGTGAAGACCGTGCATCCGAGCTATATGCGTTTTTTCAAGGACGGCAACTTTGGCGTCGACCAGGTGTTGCGCGATTCGGACTCGATTGCGCGCCGCTTCAGTGAACGCGAGCTGGGTGAGCGTGAACCCTTGCCATCGTTTGCCGGCCAGATCGTGCGCCAGGTCGGCAGGCCGGTGGGCGAGGGGTACATCGATTTCACGCGCGGCGCGCCGCTGACCTACATCCCCATGCAACAGGTGATCGGCTGGCTGAAGAACGGCAATGAGGCTGAACTGAAGCGGCGTTTCGACGGCAAGGTGGTACTGGTCGGTAGCCTGCTCAAGGATGTCGACCGCTGGGAGCTGCCGGCATTGCTGACCTCGTTCGATTCGGCGGTGGCGGGCGGTTACAACCAGGCTGGTGCTGTGGTGCATGTACAAACCTTGCGCAGCCTGCTCGGTGACGGTTTGATCAAACCGCTGCCTAAAGCAGCCGTGACGCTGCTTTGCCTGGTCATTCTTGCCTGCGTCTGGATCCATTCCAGCACGCGGCTGTTTGTGCTGATGTTCGTGATCGCGCCGGTGGCGCTCTTTCTGGTGTCGGTGGCGCTGATGGCCGCCAACTGGTATTTGCCGGGCATCGCCATCATGGCCAGCCTGTGGATCGCGGTGATCGTGCGGGCGATCGCCGACGCGCTTGAATCCGCAGTTGAAAAGAACCGGCTGAAGCAGTCGTTTGCCGGTAGCGTATCGCCGGCAGTGTTGCAGGAAATGTTGTCGGGCAATCTGTCGGCCGGCGTATCGGGGCAGACCGCCGAGGTGTGCGTGCTGTTCAGCGATATCCGCAATTTTACGGGTATCTCGGAGGCGTTGACCCCGGAAAAAGTGACCGAATTATTGACCCGCTATTTCGACCGCATGGTCGCCGCCGTGCACCACCACGACGGCACCATCGACAAATTTATCGGCGACGGCATGATGGTGCTGTTCGGCGCGCCACGTGCCTTGCCGGACGCCTGCGGCAATTCGGTCAAATGCGCCTGGGAAATGATGCAGGCCCTGGACGCGCTGAACAGGGAATTCGAAGCGGAAGGTTTGCCCCCCCTAAAGATCGGGATCGGCATAAACTATGGAAAAGTGGTGGTGGGCAATATCGGTTCCACCGAACGGCACAACTATTCGGCGATCGGCGACGCGGTCAATGTGGCTTCGCGCCTCGAAGGCCTGACCAAGCGCCTGGCAACGCCGATTGTCATGACGGATTCAGTAAAAGAAAGGCTGGGCGCGGGTTTTGAGCTGATTGCCTTTGGCGAGCAGTCGTTGCGCGGTCACAGCGCGTTGCATGTATGGGGCGTGGGCAGTGTGCCGGCATCCGTAACGGGAGTGGGAAGCCGGTAGTTGGGGTGCACTGATTTAATGGTGCGGTAAAAATGCAGTGCAGGAAAGAATTTCAAGGAGAATAAAACATGAAAAATATCAGCCGTCACACATTGGCCGTCGTTGTTTCCGCCTCCATCACCTCGCTTGCGGCCAATTTGGCCTGGGCACAGGGCGCGCCGGGCCTGGCTTTCATTACCGATATCAAGGGCGACGCGACCGTTGGCAGCGGCAAGGCCGCGATCATGGCCGAGGTCAGCAAGGGTGCCCGTATCGCTTGCGTGAAAGAGTGCCAAGTCGGGGTCATGTACCTGGTATCGGGCAAAGAGTTCACGCTGAAGGGGCCAGGCGATTTTGTGGTTGGCGATGCCGAAGTGGCGGCCAAAATCGGCCCGCCGCCGAAAGTGCGCGAGACACTTTGGAAAGTATCTGCGCAGACCGTAAACCAGGCGACGCAAACCTCGAATGCCTCGATCAGGATGCGCTCCCTAGCTAGCGCGACCAGCCTGAAGGGGGAGGAAAAACCAGCCGCGGAACGTCTCTTGTACCCCGTACAGACTACCGTCGCCTCACTGCAGCCAGCATTCCGCTGGACGGCCACTAACGCTCGGGGGCCGTTTGATTTCGAACTGAAGGCGGTTGGTGCGTCGGCTAAAACGGTTTACAAGGCCAAGGCAAGCGAGACAGCGATCAAGCTGCCGAACGGCGTCAAATTGCAGTCCGATGCGGAATATTCCTGGACGGTAAAAATGGCCGGTGCGCAGGTGGGTGCCGGGACCTTCAAGACCCTGTCCGCGCAATCGCTGGAACTCATACAAAAGCGCAAACCTGGCGACAAGGCCGAGTTTTCCGATTGGCTGCTGTACGCTTTGACGCTGCGGGAGATTGGCGCCACGCAAGACGCCGCCGAGGTGTTCGGCAAACTCGCGAAAGATCGCCCGGACGCCCCCGAGCTGGCCGCATTGGCAAAATAGCAGTTTGCGTACTGAGCGCGCCTGCCACGGAATGAGGCGGGCGCAGCACTGACTGGGGAGGTTGGAGCAAACGACAACCCCAACGGATTTTGCGCAATAATGGCGAGACACCCTGTCAAATCAGGGCGATCCCACGCGATTACCAAACAAGGCGCTTTTGCAATGCAGTTCCGGTTTTTTCATGCACGTCTGAAAATGGCGTCCAGGTTCCTGCTGGCAGCCATGCTGCTGCTTGGCCTGCCGATTGCCCACGCCTATGATGATCGCGTGGCGCTGGTGATCGGCAATGACGCCTATCCGACCGACCCGCTCAAGAACGCAGCCAATGACGCGCGCGCCGTCGCCAAAACGCTGAACGATCTCGGTTTCAAGGTAGTGGTCAAAACCAATGCCGACATCACCACCATGCGTAGTGCGGCGGTGGAGTTTGCAAAGATTCTGGATGGCGCGACGGCGGCGGTTTTCTACTATGCCGGCCACGGCATCCAGTACCGCGACAAGAACTACCTGGTGCCGGTCGATGCCAAGCTCACATCCGAACCGGAAATCGTTTACAACGCGCTCGAGGTCGGCCAGCTGCTGGAGAGCATGGACGACGCCAAGGTCAAGTTCAAGTTCATCATTCTCGACGCCTGCCGCAACAATCCCTTCAGCAACGTTTTTTCCTCGACCGGTCTTGCAAAAATATCCAAGGTGCCGCCGGGAACCATCATTTCCTACGCGGCGGCGGCGGGCGCGGTAGCGCTCGACGGTAACGGCGAGAACGGTCTCTACACCAAGCATCTGCTCGAAGAAATCCGCAATCCCGCCAACCAGGCCGGGCCGATGTTCCAGCGCGTGCAGACCGCCGTTGCCCAGGAAAGCGGCAACAAGCAATTGCCGGAACTGTATTCGACGCCGTTGCCGCGCGGCAGCTTCTTTTTCGCCGAACGCGGCGCGCAGCCGGCGGCGGTTGCGGCCAGCGGTGTATCCGGCGATGCGCAAGCCTCAATGGAGCGCGAGTTCTGGATGAGTGTGAAGGACAGTCGCGACCCCAAGGATTTTCGGGCCTACCTGGACCAGTTTCCGTCTGGAACGTTTGCCGCATTGGCGCGCAATCGCATCGACAGCCTGAAGCAGGCGCAGACGCAAGTGGCGGCGGCGCCAGCGCCAGCAATGGCCGCTGCGCCAGCCCAGGAGCCGGTAGCCAAGCTATCCACGGCGGCGGCCGCATCATCGTCCACCACAGCGGTTACGCCGTCCGTGCCGCAATCCGCACTGGCTATTGCACCACCACTTCGTAAAGCCGATCCGGCACCGATCATGGTCGCTGCTGCCACAACCAGCGAAACACGCGGCCTCGAAGCGAAGCCAGCCAGCGCCGCCGCGGCCCCTGCCTCTGCGTCGGCGCCAATGTCGAGCTCATCCGCAACGCCGCCGCCCGCGCCGTTGATACTCGCCTCGGTGTCGCCGGAGCAACGCTCGGCACTGCCGGCTGCGCCATCGCTGCCCAAAATATTGGCGGGCTTGATCGAATTTCCGGATGGTGCCACCTACAACGGCGAGTACAAGGAGGACAAGGACAAAACCAAAATTCTCAATGGCAAGGGCGAGTTCATCTCCAAAGCGTTCCGCTACAACGGCGAGTTCAGGGACGGTCGCAAGCAAGGCCGTGGCGTCTACGAATGGGCCAACGGCGACAAGTTTGACGGTGACTTTGCCGAGGACCGGCCCAGTGGCCGCGGTGTATGGCAGTTCGCCAGTGGCGACCGTTATGAGGGCGAAATTGTCAACGGCGCAATTTTTGGCAAGGGCACGTTTGTGTCGAAGAACGGCGACAAAATTCTCGGTTCGTTCATCGACGGCAAGGCCAACGGGCGCGTTACCTATATTTTTGCCAATGGCGATAAATACGAAGGCGATATGACCCAGGGGCGCATCGCCGGCAAGGGGGTCTATGTCAGCAAGAATGGCGACCGTACCGAAGCGACCTTTGTCGATGGCAACGCCAATGGCAAGGGTACCTATTATTTCGCCAATGGCGACCGCTATGAGGGCGATATCCAGAACGGTGCGCTGACCGGGCTGGGAACCTATTTTTATTCGAATGGCCTGCGCTCTGAAGGCGAATATGCCAACGGCGCGCTCAAAGGCAAGGGTGCGTTCTACTTCAACGATGGTTCCTGGTTCGAAGGCGTGTTCGAAGACGGTCTGAAAAAGGGTAAGGGAATGATGATTTACAAAGACGGTAGCAAACGCGCGGCGGAAATGATCGACGGCATGGCCAGAGTGATTCAATGAGCCTGTTGCTCGCCGTCCCCGTCGGTGCCGTTGGCACCTCGACCATTATCGTTGACGATGAGCACACTGCCCCATTCGTGGGTTCAGGCCGCGTGCGCGTGCTGGCTACGCCAGTGATGATCAACCTGATCGAAGCCGCCGCCCTTGAAGCCTGTGAGCACCTGCTGCCGACCGGTCATCAAAGCCTTGGCACCCATCTCGATGTCACGCATATCGCCGCTACCCCGGTGGGCCTGCGCGTCACTGCCACTGCAGAAGTGATCGCCATCGACGGCCGCAACATCCACTTCAAAGTCAGCGCAAGAGATGAACGTGATCTGATCGGCGAAGGTAAACACGAGCGCGTGGTGGTCAATGTCGAGCGCTTTGACAAGCGCGTGCAGGAAAAAATCGCCGCCCTGAAGAAGTAAAAACAAATTATCAAACTCCAGCATTGGCGCGGGTCTTGGAGCATATTTGCCTCAAAGGGCGCGCCAAATGGCGTTCTGCGCTATTTTTTTGTCGCGCCCTTGGTTGTTGACCCGCTGAGCAAACCTCAGGAACCGCCCGCCGCTGCCTTGGCCAGCGCCGCCCGAATTGCCGGTAACGCCGCCAGTGCAGCGGCTTCACCGCGCGCAATGCACATGCGCCGATATTGCTCGCTGATGCCGGCGTAGTAGCCGAGGTCAGGGTGAATGAAGGCGTCGGCCTGCAATTTTTCGGCGTCCACTTTCGCCGCGCGCCGGCGGTCGCGTGCGACCCAATCGCTGGGTGCTTCCGGCGGGATCGCGGACACATAAGCCGAGACATCGACGGCGATGACCACGCGCGCGCCGAGCTGCCGCGCAGCCTTGATCGGCACCGGCGTGGCTTCATCACCGTCGTAATATTCCACACCGAGAATGCGCACCGGATTGAACTGTCCCGGGGTGGCGCTGGAGGCGCGTACTGCCGCCCCGGTATTGCCGTAATTGAAAATCTGCAGAGTGTTGTCGCGGGTGCTGGCGGCGGTGATCGCCAGATGGCGCTTCAGCCCTTGTATCGGTTTGCCGCCGAGGTAATCCTGGATAAACGACTCCACCTGGCTGCCGTTGCCCTTGAATCCGGTCCAGGTGGCGCCGATAAATTTTATCGGTTCGATGTCCAGCGCGATTTTTTCGATGTCGGTGGCGCTCATGCCGTTGGCATACAGCGCGCCGATCATCGAGCCCACGCTGGCGCCAACGACCAGGTCCGGCTCGATGCCGTTGGCCTGCAGCACCTTCAGCACGCCGATATGCGCAAAACCGCGCGGGCCACCGGCGCCGAGTACCAACGCCACGCGCGGCTGGTAGTCGGCCGGCCACGGCATATAGCGCGGCGCATCGGGGCCGTTGTAGTCGGCGATGCCGCCCGCGCAGCCCGCGATCACGAGAGCGAGCAGGATCATCGGCAAGCGCCGCCGGCAGCGGCTGGCCATGAATACATCGATACGCAGCAGGGAAGTGGCTTGCATGGCTTGGCTTGGCCTGATAGTCCGGGGGCGGGCGATGGCGAAATCTATCACGCCGCGTTTTTCTTCGTCCCACATTTAGAGCTTGTCCGTAAATAAGCGCGAATGCATGACGCAGTAATTTTTGTCTCAATCAAGGCGCGCTTTTCGCAGCAATGGCAAGCCATTGCAAGGAAACGCAACGCAGAGTGAGGCAAAAAGGGCAAGTCAGGCATCGCGTCTTATTTACGGACAAGCGCTTAGTCGTGGTACGGCGGCGGTGATGACAGCCGGCGCGGGTACAATCACGCCATGAAAAATTCCTACGACGCCGTCATCATCGGTGGCGGGCACAATGGTTTGGTCTGTGCCTGCTATCTGGCCGCCAGGGGCTTGTCGGTGCGCGTATTGGAACGGCGTTCCGTGGTCGGCGGCGCCGCGGTGACCGAAGAATTCCATCCGGGCTTCCGCAATTCCAGCGCCAGTTACACCGTCAGCTTGCTGAACCCGAAAGTCATTCGCGATCTGAAGCTCCATGAGCATGGGCTGCGCATCGTCGAGCGACCGTTTTCGAATTTTCTGCCGCTGAACGATGGCGAGTACATCAAGGTCGGCGGCAGTATCAAAGCGACGCAGGCCGAGGTGGCGCGTTTTTCCAAACGCGATGCCGAGCGCCTGCCGGATTATTACGCCATGCTCGATCGGGTGGCCGCCGTGCTCAAGGACACGCTACTGGAAACGCCGCCGAATGTGGGCGGTGGCCTGAGCGATGTGTTGCGGGCGTTGAAGCTGGGCAAACGTTTCAAGGCCCTGGACATGCCGGCGCGCCGCGATGTGCTCGACCTGTTCACCAAGAGCGCCGGCGATATGCTCGACCAGTGGTTCGAGTCCGCGCCGATCAAGGCCTGCTTCGGTTTCGACAGCGTGGTCGGCAACTATGCCTCGCCGTACACGCCGGGCTCGGCCTATGTGCTGCTGCACCATGTGTTCGGCGAGGTCAACGGCAAGCAGGGCATCTGGGGGCATGCGATCGGCGGCATGGGCGCGATCACCCAGGCGATGGCGGCGGAAGCGCGCGCACGCGGCGTGGACATTTCCACCGATACCGGCGTGGCAAAAGTGTTGACCAAAGATGGCGTTGCCTATGGTGTGGCACTGAATGACGGCCACGAAATACTCGCGAAGCGGGTGGTATCGAACTTGAATCCGAAACTGCTGTTTCAGACGCTGCTCACGGCGCCGCAACTGCCGGCGGAATTCAGCCAGCGCGTCGAGGCCTACAAATGCGGCTCCGGTACGTTCCGCATGAATGTGGCGCTCTCCGAGTTGCCGCGCTTTACCTGCCTGCCTGAGCCGGGGCCGCATCACTCCTCGGGCATCATCATGGCGCCATCTCTTCAGTACATGGAGCAGGCGTTCTTTGATGCGCGCAGCTTCGGCTGGTCGAAAAATCCGATCGTGGAAATCCTGATTCCGTCGACGGTCGATGCTTCGCTCGCCCCCGCGGGCAAACATGTGGCCAGTTTATTTTGTCAACATGTGGCGCCAATCTTGCCGGACGGCAACAGCTGGGACAACCATCGCGACGAGGTTGCCGATCTGATGATCGCCACCGTCAACAAGTTCGCGCCGAATTTCAAGGCCAGCGTGATCGCCCGGCAGATTCATTCGCCGCTCGACCTCGAGCGTAAGTTCGGCCTCATTGGCGGCGACATATTCCACGGTGCGCTGTCGTTGGATCAACTATTCAGCGCGCGACCGATACTCGGCTACGGCAACTACCGCACCCCGATCAGGGGCTTGTACCAATGCGGGTCAGGGACCCATCCTGGCGGCGGAGTGACCGGCATCCCCGGCCACAATGCTGCGCATGAGATCCTGCGTGATCGTTAGACCGCAGCCTGCATGAAGGGGCTTGCCGTACTGTTAGAATCCGCCTGCTGCTGCTGGACGTATATCCCTGCAATACTGACTACCGACGTGCTCCCTTGAAAAACATTCTCGTTTTATTCGATCAGGACTGGGACCAGGCGCAGCTGCAAAAAGCGGTGGCCACGGGTGGCGTTGGCTATCGTTTTTTCTACGAAGGCTTCGATCTGTTCAGCTTTCCCAGCAATGCGCAACTGCTGGTGTTCGATATTTTCCGTTTCGTCGACAAGCTGGTCGACAAATACCGGCGCGTCAAGCTCGACGGCGTCATTTCCAGCCATGAGCAGTTTGGCGCCCTGTCGGCCGCCTTGCTGGCTACGCGCCTGGGCCTGCCCAGCACCTCGGTTGAAGGCGTGCTGAATGCCCAACACAAGGCGCTGGCCCGCACCATCATCGCCCGCGACCTGCCCGATGCCAGCGTGCCGTTCTTTTCCTTCCCGTACACCGTGCGTTCGGCCAGCGAAATCGGCATCCCGTTCCCGTTCTTCGTCAAACCGATCAAGGCCGCGTATTCAGTGCTGGCGCGGCGGGTTGAAGATTTTGCCGATCTGCGCGATCACCTCACTTTCCATCCCTGGGAAAAATACATCATCAAGCGTCTGGTGCGGCCGTTCAACGATGTGGTTGAGCGCATCGGCATCACCGATATCAATGGCCATTACATGCTGGCCGAGCAATTGATCGATGGATTCCAGGTCAATGTCGATGGATTCGTCGAAAACGGGCAAGTCCATATTCTGGGCATTGTCGACGCCGTGATGTATCCCGGTACCGATGCCTTCATGCGCTTCGAATACCCCAGCCGCCTGCCGCCCGATTGGCAGAGAAAAGTGCAAGCAAGTGCGACATCGGTGATCAATGCGCTGTCGTTCGATCATGGCTTGTTCAATATTGAGCTCAAGATCTGCTCGCATTCGGGCGACTGCAAACTCATCGAAGTCAACCCGCGTATGGCCGCGCAACTCTCGACCTTGTACGAAATGGTCGATGGCATCAATCTGCACGAACTCGCGCTGATGCTGGCGCTGGGTCAGCCGATCGATGCGCGCAAGAAATCGATGCCGGACAAATTCGCCACCAGCTTCGTCTATCGCCGCTTCGACGGCCTGCCGCAGCCGCATTTTCCAAACGAAGCGCAATTGCAGGCGCTGAAGAATTTCGATCCCGATTCGCAGCTGGTGGTGTTCAAAAAAACCGGTGGCGGACTCAAGCGCGAAATGAAATGGCTGCGCAGCCATCGTTTTGCCTGCCTCAACCTCGCTGCCGAATCGGAGGCGACCTTGCAGGAGAAATACCAGCGGGCGTCGGCGCTGCTGGGGTTTCCGGCGCTATAAGCGGGCGCTCCAATCAGTATCTACGTCGTTTCTGCACTGCTGCGTTGCATTCCCCCGCGACGACGCCTGCCTTCACAAGGTAAAATGCTTGTTTGACCGCAACAATAACCACAAGCAACCATGAACGTCTCCCAGATCCGCCAGGCCTTTGTCGATTATTTCGTGTCCAAAGGCCATACCCACGTTGCCTCATCATCGCTGGTGCCGGGCGACGATCCAACCCTGCTGTTCACCAATGCGGGCATGAACCAGTTCAAGGATGTGTTCCTCGGTTTTGACAAGCGGCCCTATAACCGTGCAGTGACCTCGCAGCGCTGTGTGCGCGCCGGCGGCAAGCATAACGATCTGGAAAACGTCGGCTATACCGCGCGGCACCACACGTTTTTCGAGATGTTGGGCAACTTCAGCTATGGCGATTACTTCAAGCACGATGCGATCAAATACGCTTGGGAATTGCTGACCGAGATTTACAAGCTGCCCAAGGAAAAGCTGTTGGTTACGGTGTATGCCGATGATAACGAGGCCTACGACATCTGGGCCAACGAAATCGGCGTGCCTGCGGATCGCATTGTGCGCATCGGTGACAACAAGGGCAGCAAGTTCGCGTCCGACAATTTCTGGATGATGGGCGATACCGGTCCGTGCGGGCCGTGCAGCGAAATTTTCTACGACCACGGCGCGCATATTCCGGGCGGGCCTCCCGGTTCGCCGGACGAAGATGGTGACCGCTTCATCGAGATCTGGAATCTCGTGTTCATGCAGTACAACCGCGAAGTGGCGGATGGGCCGATGATACCGCTGCCGAAACCTTCGGTCGATACCGGCATGGGGTTGGAGCGCTTGTCGGCGATATTGCAACACGTGCACGCCAACTATGAGATCGACCTGTTTCAGGTTTTGATCAAGGCGGCGGCACGCGAAACCAATGTGTCGGATTTAGCCAATCCGAGCCTGCGCGTGATCGCGGACCACATTCGCGCCTGTTCATTTCTGGTTTGCGATGGCGTGATTCCTGAAAACGCCGGGCGCGGTTATGTACTGCGGCGCATTGCGCGGCGTGCCATGCGCCATGGCTACAAGCTCGGCCAGAAGAAACCGTTTTTTTACAAATTGGTGGGCGATCTGGCTGGCCTCATGGGCGATGCCTTTCCGGAAATCGTGCAGTCGAAAGATCGCGTCAAGTCGGTGCTGAAACAGGAAGAAGAACGCTTCGGGGAAACGCTGGAAAAAGGCATGGATATTCTCGATCACGCAACTTCGATACGACTACGTGTGGTGAATTGGTACAAGACGAAATATTCAGGGAGTGTCGAGTACACAGATTCGCCAAGACAATTATCT
>JANMXS010000218.1:0-3442 GCA_031394335.1 Burkholderiales bacterium | reverse complement strand
AAATAATTCCAGCGCGCCTGCGCCAGGTATTCAATTTCTTCGGCGTGGGTATCGAAACTGCCTGCCGCCAGTTGGTGCAGCAGCGGCTTCCAGACGTGGGTGCGGGCCGAGTCGACCAGCGTGATTTCAGCGAGCTTGTTGCGCCCGAGGCGCTTGCCAAGCTGGGTCGCCAGCGCCAATCCGCCGGCGCCGCCACCGACGATCACGATGCGTTGCATGGGCGGATTTCTCAACTACCAGCCTTTACGCATGGATGCCTCAAGATGCACATGGCGGCAGATTTGGACATTTCCCTGCGACCTACAGGAATACCGCTGGCGACACCTTGAAGCGTTTGGCGAGGGCCTTTACCTGACGCGCATTGAGTTCGCGTTTGCCGTTCAGGATCGCGGAGACGATGCTCTGTCCACCCAATTCCTCGGCCAGGTCCGTTTGCTTAAGGCCGTGTTCTTCCATCAGATAAGCAAGAACTGTTGCCGGTGCCGCATCGGGCAGGGCGTGATGCTCGGCTTCGTAGGTCTCGATCCGCTGGGTGACAAGATCAAGCAGCGGTACCAGGCGGTGGGACTCTCTGGCGCCAATGCGATCAAGCAACTCATCCATGATTCGCACCCGGTTTTGGTAATCCTTGTCGTCGCTGATCGGGCCGAGCGGCACGAGCTTGTTTAAGCCCTGCCAGGCCGATTTGACCGATTCAAGATCCAGATGATGTTCGATGACTGCGCTCATTTTCGTCTGCTCCGCTTGCGACCCCGGTGCCACTGGTCGTACCCGGCATGCGTGAGAAATTCCTGGATATAGACTCGCTTGTACCGGTAGTGGATGATGGTGATCAGTCGATAGTTGTTGCCCTTGATATTGAAAATCGTATAGGGATCGGCAAAGTCCGCCGTTGGCAGCGCCGCGTGTACGGCATTAATGTCGGCGAAATCGGTCTTCTCGAAGATATTCCGCCAGCTTGTCAGCGCCGCCGCGGCATCGGCGTGGCGCAGCGCATAACCGTCCAGCGTTTTTTTCTTGATGACGTTCATTCGTCATGAATATAGCAAACTGCTATAGACGTGTCAAGTGATCACTTTTCGTGGACCACTCCATCGACCTGTTCTGGCCCGGCTTTATGCAGATGGCAGGCCTTGATATCGGCGCGTTGTGTTCTACGCGGGCGCTGCATCCCCGCTCTCGATTGGCGAGCAGAACCATATCCGGTTGCCTTCGCTGTCGAGAAAGCCGCCGACGTAGAAGCCTTCATCATGATAGGTCTGCACCGGGTTGCTGACCGTCACGCCACGCGCCAGCAATTCACGTTCCGTATCCGGGGCATGGTCAGTCGCCAGCGTGAGGCGCGGATTGAGTTGATCGGTCGGCTGCGCATACCATCCATCGGCCACCGCCTTCAGCATCAGGATGACATTGCCCAGGGAATAACCGACCTGTCGCGACCCTTCGAACGCGAGAGGCAACGCCAGGGTCTCGCCGTAAAACCGTCGCGCGCGTGTGATGTCCGTTACCGCCAGTGCAACTACTTTGAGTCTTTGAAAACCCAGTGCGTCCATGGCAAGCTCCTTCTCATCAAATGATTGACCACGCGACAGTGGCGACAGTGGTTAGGGTACGGTGACGACGATTTTGCCCAGTTGCTGGTTCGACTCCAGATAGCGGTGAGCGTCGGCAATCTGGTCAAACGGAAATACCCGATCAATCACCGGCACAAGCTGTCCCGTCTGCAAGCCTTGTTCGATAAATTGCTTCGCAGTGGCGAGGCGCTGCGGGTTGAAAATGATTTCGAATACGACATAGCCACGCAAGGTGAGGCCCTTGCCCAGCAAGGGGCCGAAGGGAAGCAGGGTTTCGTTCTTCTTGCCGCTGAGATTGCCATAGAGAATCAGCATGCCCTGCGCAGCCATTGCCGCGGCCAGCGTGGCGACGATAGGGCCGACGACCGCATCGAAGGCGACGCGTGCGCCCTTTTTTTCGGTGATGCGCATCACCTCGGCCACCAGGTCTTGCTTGTCGGTGACGATGACGTGGGCCGCCCCGTGTTTGCGCAGGGCCGCCGCCTTTTCTTCGGTACGCGTGACGGCAATCGGTATCGCGCCGACGGCGTTGCATATCTGGATCGAAGCCAGGCCGACGCTGCTCGATGCGGCAGTGATCAACACTGCGTCGCCGCTGTGGATCTTGGCGATATCGACCAGTGCGCCGTAGGCTGTCAGGTATTGCATCCAGATTGACGCTGCCGCCGTCGGGCTGAGCCCGGCAGGGCGCTGGAGTACCGCAGAGGCGGGCACCAGCGCGTGCTCGGCGTAAACGCCATATTGATTCATCGAAAATCCGGGAATGACGCAGACGGCGTCGCCGACAGAAAAACCCGTTACGTCTTTGCCGAGGGCTTCGACGATACCCGCTGCTTCATAGCCGATGCGTGCCGGAAGCTTGGGCGGGTCGAGGTAGTAGCCCTCGCGAAATGCGACTTCAGCCCGATTGAGTCCGATCGCCTCGATGCGCAAGCGCATCTCGCCCGGCCCCGGTTCGCCGACTTCCATCTGCTCGAAACACAGCATTTCCGGGCCGCCGATTTTATGAATGCGAACTGTCTTGGACAGCATGCGTCTCTCCTTGTGATTTTATGGAATGCCTATCCGAACAGTCGCGCCAGCTCCTCGCCGGGATCTGCTGCGCGCATGAAGGCCTCGCCAACGAGGAAAGCATTCACGTCGCGACCGCGCATCTGCTTCACATCGGCAGTGCCGAGAATGCCCGACTCGGTGACGACGATTTTATCCTGGGGAATATTGCCCAACTGGTTCAGCGTGGTATCCAGCGACACCTCGAACGTGCGCAGGTTGCGGTTGTTGATGCCGATCAGCGGTGTGTCAAGTTGCAGCGCGGTGTCGACTTCTGCACCATCGTGCGCCTCGACCAGCACCGCCATGCCCAGACTGTGGGCGATGCTTTCCATCTCGCGCATTTGTGCCAGCGACAACGCAGAGACGATCAGCAGGATGCAGTCGGCGCCCATGGCGCGCGCTTCGTGAATCTGGTACGGGTCGATCATGAAATCCTTGCGCAGCACCGGGCAGGTGCAGGCGGCGCGGGCTTCGCGCAGGTAGTCGGGTGCGCCCTGGAAAAATTCCCGGTCAGTCAGAACCGAGAGGCAGGCCGCGCCGTGCTTTGCATAGCTGGCGGCGATGTCGCCGGGGCGAAAGTCCGGCCGCAACACACCCTTGGACGGGCTGGCTTTCTTGATCTCGGCGATGACGGCCGGTTTGCCGGCGGCTATTTTCTGCCGGATGGCGGCGACGAAATCGCGTGGCGCCGGTTGTGCTTTGGCCTCAGCCTCAATCGTCGCAAAAGACTTGGTCTGCTTTGCCGCGGCGACTTCCTCGGCCTTGACCGCTAGAATCTTCTTGAGAATGTCAGCCATCAGGCGAACCGTTTGGTG
>JANMXS010000217.1:0-6526 GCA_031394335.1 Burkholderiales bacterium | reverse complement strand
TGACCACGACCGTCGTATTTGTCGATCAGCACGACCGCCCAGCTGTCTTCGTCGATATAGAAGGTACGCTTCGAATAGATATGGCTGGTGCCCGGCTTCAGCGTGCCCTCAACCACCCACACGCGATGCAGCTCGTAACGGGCGAGATCCTGGTTGATATGGCCCGGTTTCAGCATATCGCTGTACTTCAGCCCCAGCTCGGACAATTTGTAGGAATTGTAGGGAATGTACATTTCGCGCTTGCCGAGCAGCTTCCAGTCATAGCGGTCGGTGGCGCCGTTGTACATGCCGAAGTCGTCGTTGGTGCGCAGGCCGTCGGCTGCCGTGCCGGGGTTGTCGTAGGCGACGTTCGGCGCCAGACGCACGCGACGCTGACCCGGGTTGTAGGTCCACGCCGAGCGCGGCTCCCTGGCCTGGTCAACCGTCTCATGCACCAGCAGGATCTGTCCGGCCAGACGGGCCGGCGCAGTCGTCACCTGCAGATAATTGAGCTTTTTGTTTGGCTCGCGGTCGGCAGGTTTCTTCGACAGATTGCCATACGAAGTGTCGTATTCATATTCGAATTTGACCAGTGCGAAATTGCCGCTGGCGGTCACCGCCGCCTGCGACCAGTTCATCGCAAAGGTATCGCCGACATAGCGCAACAAATGATTCCAGATGGCCTCATTGCCATTCTTCGGAATCGGGAACGGGATACCGCCGGTGCAGCCGACCACGCCGTTGCCACCTGCCGCCAGCTTGGCCTTGGCCGCGCAATCTTTGGTTTCGTTATAGTGGCCCTGCGGGAATGCAGCGCTGCGGCGCGTCGGATAAACGATCATCTTGTAATCGGCATACTGCTTGAACATGGCCATTTGGCCGGGTGACAGATTTTCTTTGTACTTGTCGACGCTGGCCGGCGTAATGGTAAACAGCGGCTTGTCGGCGGCGAACGGATCCGGATAGGTGCCGCCCGGCTTGAACCCGGGCATGACCTTGGTGATCCCGCCATCCCAGGCCGGTATCGTGCCAGCCGCGTTGCCGGCTTTTTCTGCACCCAGCGGTGTTAGCGTAGTGCCCAGCTTGGCCAGATCGGCAGGCCCAAGTTCGGCATGGGCGCCGGTCGACAGTAGCAGTGCGCCCAGCGTTGCCGACATCATCATCGTCAGTCGTTTTGCGTTCATTTTTCCTCCAGATTTAGGTATGAGTCCGTGATGCCAATTTTAATCAACTGCAGCCGTGCTCTTGTGCCACGTGCTGCGATTGTTGTTAGCGAAGTACCCTAAAGATTTTTGCACCTTTAGCGCCCCGCCGGCCATCAGGCCGAGCGGGGCAACATGCTTAGAACGAGTACGTCACGACCAGTGAGTAGAAATCGCGGTCACGGATCGGGTTGGCGTTTGAGCAGTAACGGGCACCTTGTGGCGCAGCGAATCCGGGCACACCATTGATCTGTGCGGCCAACGCCGTTTGGCCCGCATTGGTCACCACATCGGTGCCGCAGTAGGTACGGCCGCCAAAATAATTCGTATACGACAGATCCAGCGACCAGCGACGTTGCCAGTCGAAATTGGTGCCGACCGACAGGGACTTCACACCTTCGTTGAAGGTCTGCGACACACCTTTGACGTCGTGGTTAAAGGCCACACGCGGCGCAACGTTGGCGCCGAATACCAGATTCGGATATTCAAGGCGACCGACCAGACGATAACCCCAGGAGTTTTCGGTCACGAAACCGTCGGTCTGGACGGAACCGGCCTGACCTGCCACGGCGCCTTCGGCCGTTGCCGGCAGGAAAACGCCGGGACCGTTGAACTTGAGACCATTGGGCAGACCGCTATAGTGGGTGAAGCCGATCTCTCCAACCAGCACCGCCTGATCGGCCCCGAGTACGTTCGGAATGCCCTTGGTCGCCGTTGCCTGGAACTGGCTCATTTTCACGCGCTTCCAGCCTTGCAGGAAGGTGCCATTCGGCACGAACGCGGCTGCAGATGCACCAAACGGCGGGGCCAGGCTCGCTGGAACGGCTGTGGCAAAGCCGGTCAACAGGTTCGGCGCACCCAGCGCTGCGAGCAGCACTTCCGGTGTGGCAATCTGCAAAGGCTGGTTCGGGCGATAGGAAAACTCGCCCTGCAACGCCGTGCCCAACGGACCCTGGGTGTTGAAGGACAGGCCGATCAGGCGAATGTTTTCCGGATATTCGGCGAAATAGTTCGCCGTGCCGGTATGGCCGACCGCGGCTGCCAGCGGACCGCCGGTGACGATCGAGGTCGGGGTACCCTTGAAGCCCGACGCGAACGGAATACGGCTGTGATAGTTCTGGAAATACACGCCGAATTCAGTGTTGTTAAAGCCGCTGGCGAGGTAGCGGAATGCCAGGCCATACTGACCCGCGTCCTTGGCAGGACGGTCCGCGCCGCGCGGCGCCCACACCGCCGCTGCCGGGTCGAACGGCCCATAGCCCAGCGCTTGTGTGGTGGGATAAGCCGGCGAGGTCGGCGGCACCAGATTGGTGGCCACGCGACCGGTCAAATCCTTGCGTCGGCCAAAGCTGAGAAATACCTGGTTGGCGTCATCGGAGACGAAATCGTTATTGCTCCAATATGAACCGCGCGGATCAATTTTGGTTTTATCAAAATTGAAAAGGTAATAAGCCTCGACGCTGGCGCTCTTGCTCAACTCCAGTGAGCCCCACAGACTTTGCGTGGGAATGAAACCCTCCTTCAATTCCGCCCCTGGCGTGCGCAGCTTGGACAGATCGACCGGGTTGGCCACGTTGATACCGTTGGGGATGAAGGTCGACTCGCCCCATGAAATCACCTGCTGACCGTAGCGGGCACGCAGATTGTGGCCGCCTAGGTCGAAGCTCTTGGAAATGAACGCGTCCAGAATGCGGTAATCCTGGCCGAGGCGCTCCTTGGCGATCGGGCCGAGCTTGTTGCTATTGCGGTTCTCAAAATCGACGAAATAAGTGCCGCGCAGGAACACGCCCCAATCGCGGTATTTCGCTTCGAGGTCATGGGTCGCCTTCAACACATTGGCGAACGGTTTGTTCTTTTTGTAGTTGCGGTCGCCGTCGTCCTCGTTGACCGAACGCGAAATGCCGCCATTGGCGATGCCGATCAGGCTGGGGATGGGGGTCTGCGCGCGCACCGAGATGCCGTAGCTGATGGTGGTATCGAAGCTGCCGGTGATCTCGTCGTACTTGAACTGGGTGGCGTAGGCATTGCCGGCAAGCGCAAGGCCAACCGCCAGCGCGGACATGCTGAGCGCCGGAATATAAGCGCGATGGCTCTTATGGAACCTTGTCATTCGTGTTCTCCTCGAAAGATGATATTCAAATGCATTTATTTTTTGACGCCGGCAACTGCAAAAATTCACTCTGAAATCACCAGCAACTATGCGCATTACTGTACAGGAAATCATTCTGCAAAACATCGCATTTCATGTGCTGCAATGCAACAAAACCACAGTGAAAAAAGCGCCTGCCGATGGCCAGGAAATTCCCGCCACTTCATCGCAATTTCGCTGCTCGAAACCAAACACATTCCACCTGCATGCCGACTACACTGCGTTAATTTCTTGAGTCCTACAATGCCTCGATCAAGCCAGCCGCGCCCATGCCGGTGCCGATGCACATGGTGACCATGCCCCACTTCTGTTTGCGGCGGCGCATGCCATGTACCAGCGTAGCGGTGCGAATTGCACCCGTGGCGCCGAGGGGATGACCGAGCGCGATGGCGCCGCCCTGTGGATTGACCTTTGACGCATCGAGGCCCAGGTCCTTGATCACCGCCAACGCCTGCGCGGCAAACGCTTCATTGAGTTCGATCCAGTCCAGATCCTGATGGTTGATGCCGGCCTGCTTGAGCACTTTCGGGATCGCCTTGATCGGGCCGATGCCCATGATTTCCGGCGGCACGCCGGCGACCGCGAACGAGACGAATCGCGCCAGCGGCTGAACGTTGTATTTCTTCAGCGCACGTTCCGACATCAGAATGACGGCACCGGCGCCGTCCGACATCTGCGATGAATTGCCCGCGGTCACGCTACCCTTGGCGGCGAACACCGGGCGCAATTTGCCGAGCGACTCGAGCGAAGAATCGGGACGCGGACCTTCATCGGTGTCGGCCGATTTTTTGCGATGCCTGATTTCGCCGCTGGCCAGATCCGGCGAGGCGGTATCGATTTCATAAGGCGCGATTTCCGCTTTGAAGCCGCCGGCTGCAATCGCCGCCGTCGCCTTCTGGTGCGAGGCCACCGCAAACGCATCCTGCTCGTCGCGCGTCACCTTCCATTGATTGGCGACATTTTCCGCAGTGATGCCCATGCCGTAAGCGATGCCGATATTTTCGTTATGCGCGAACACATTCTGGTTCAGCGCAATCTTGTTGCCCATCATCGGCACCATCGACATCGATTCGGTGCCGGCGGCAATCACCACATCGTCATCGCCGGCACGGATGCGGTCCGCGGCCATGCTCACTGCCTGCACGCCGGAGGCACAGAAGCGGTTGATGGTCACCGCCGGCACCGAGTTCGGCAACCCGGCCAGCAACACGCCGATGCGCGCCACATTCATGCCCTGTTCGCCCTCGGGCATGGCGCAACCGACCACGACGTCGCCGATATCGTGTGGGTCCAGTCCCGGCACCTGCGCGATGGCTGCTTTCAACACATGCGCGAGCATATCGTCGGGGCGTACGTTCTTGAACATACCGCGCGGCGCCTTGCCGACCGGGGTGCGGACGGCGGCGACGATATAGACATCCTGAACTTGTTTGCTCATGTTGATTCTCCAGTCTGATTCAGACGTTGCTTGATGATTTCAATTGCGCAGGGGCTTGCCGTTTTTCAGCATGAACGCGATGCGCTCCTGCGTCTTCGGCATTTTCGCCAGCGCGACAAAATGCTTGCGCTCCAGATCCAGCATCCACTTTTCATCGACCAGGGAACCCGGCTCGACCATGCCGCCACACAGCACTTCAGCAACGCGCGAACTGATCTCGTAATCGTGCTCGGAAATGAAGCCGCCCGCTTTCATGTTGATCAGCATCATCTTCAGCGTGGCCACGCCGGTATAACCCGCGACAGGAAATGGTGCGGCCGGCAACGGCGGACGATAGCCTGAGGCGGCCAACGCGCGCGCCTGCTGCAGCGCAACGAACAACAATTCATCCTTGTTGAACAGCACCGTATCGGTATCGCGCAGATAGCCCATTTCGCGCGCGTTCTCGGCGCTCTTGGAGACCTCGCCCATGGCGATATGCTTGAAGGCTTTTTGCAGGGCGGGCATCAAATCGGCACCGATGGCATTTTGCGCAACCCGCAATGCCAGCTCCTTGCAACCGGCGCCGGCCGGCAGCAAGCCCACACCCACTTCGACCAAGCCGATATAACTCTCAATGTGCGCCACCACCCGCGTTGAATGCATCACGAATTCGCAGCCGCCGCCCAGCGCCATGCCATCAACCGCGGCGATGGTGGGAACGAGCGCGTGCTTCAAGCGCATCGAAGTCGCCTGAAATTTCGCGATCATCGCTTCGAACGCCACAAACTCGCCGGCCTGCAGTGCCGCCAGGGCCTTCACCAGATTGGCGCCGACCGCAAACGGCGCCTCATGCCAGATCACCAGGCCCTTGTATTCGGCTTCGGCCTTGTCGATGGCCTGATGCAAACCATCGAGCACTTCTTCGCCCAGCGAATGCATTTTGGATTTGAAGGAAACAATGGCGACATCCTCGTAACCCTTGATCGTCCACATGCGCACGCCCTCGTTGTCGAGGACGGTGGTGCCTTGGTCCGCTTTTTCGCCCAGCAATAATTCGGGAAACAGTTGGCGCTGATAAACCGGCAGGGTTGAGCGCGCAATCATTTTGCCGGTGGCCGCCGAATACGAACCTTCCTGCGCGTGCACGCCTTTAACGGTACCCACCCAAGCGGGCAACGGTGTGTTCGACATCGCCTTGCCGGCGGCGATATCTTCGCTGATCCATTTGGCGATCTGCTCCCAGCCGGCCGCCTGCCAGGTTTCGAACGGACCCATTTTCCAGCCGAAGCCCCAGCGAATCGCGAAGTCGATATCGCGCGCGCTGTTGGCGATGTCTTTCAATTGCACCGCACAGTAATGCCACAGGTCGCGGAATATCGACCACAGGAATTGCGCTTGCGGATTGTTGCTGGCGCGCAGCGCCGCGAATTTCTCGGCGGGGTTTTTGATCTTGAGGATTTCGGCAATCTCGTCATCCATCTTGCCGGTGGACGGCCGGTAATCCTGCGCGGCGACATCGAGCACCAGGATGTCCTTGCCCTTTTTCATGAAAATGCCGGCCTTGGTTTTTTGCCCCAATGCGCCTTTGGCAATCAAGGCGGTCAACCATGCCGGGCTCTGGTAATACTGATGCCAGGGATCGTTCGGCAGGGTATCGCTCAAGGTCTTGATGGTCAGCGACATGGTGTCGAGGCCAACCACATCGGAGGTACGGTAGGTGGCGCTCTTGGCGCGACCGATCGCCGGGCCCGTCAAGCTGTCGACCACATCGAAGGC
>JANMXS010000216.1:0-32746 GCA_031394335.1 Burkholderiales bacterium | reverse complement strand
CCTTCGGCATTCACAAAACCGGCGCGGATGAAACCGCCTGGGCCATCCAGACGTCCGTCGGTACCGCGCACCAGATTCCCGGGGAAGGTCTGGTAGTTCGTGATCACCTGCTTCGGAGTCAGTTCATAAATGCGATCTGTGCGTTTGATTTGCCACAGGTCGACACTGGCACTTGCCCATTCCACCGGCGCAATCACCGTACCGATGCTCCACTGTTTGGATTTTTCCGGTGTCAGGCTTTTGTTGCCGCCTTGGCGGGCATTCGGCCGAATGGCGCAGACCGAGAGGTCGGTCGGGTTCAGCGGGCACAGCACCGGGTCGGCAATATTGCCCGGCACCGGTCCTTCGCCTTGTGCGCCGTACAGCTGGAAGAAACTGGGCGCGCGGAAACCGGTGTTGTAGGAACCGCGGAACAGCACTTCATTGAGCGGGTTCCACTTCAACGACACTTTCGGGTTAGTGGTGCCGCCGAAATCGCTGTAGCGATCATGACGCACCGCGAGCGTGGCTTCGAGGCGTTTGAAAATCGGCACCGCGACCTCGGCATAGATTGCCTTGATGTCGCGCGTCACTTTCTTGAACTCGGCATCGAACGGCGCCTGGTAGACCGGTTGTGTGGTGGTTGAACCATCGCTGAATTTATAGCTTTCGCGACGCACATCAAAACCCGCCGCCGCGCTCAATGGTCCGGCCGGGAGATTCATCAACTCGCCTGAGATCGAGCCATCGACTTGAACCAGGCCCGCCTGGCCACCGAACAATTTGGCGCCATCGGCGCGCGCGCCATTGAGCAGGGCCTGCGCTGCTGCTGTCTGCGTCTGGCCGGGCAGCAGCCAGGGATTGATCTGGCCGCTGGCAAGCGCCGCGATCATCGGACCCTGATACAGAAAGCCATGAGTCAGCGTTGAGTCAGCCTTGCTGGCCGCGGTCGAAACACCGAGCTTGTAATCCCATTTGCCGTCGAGGATACCGTCAAGGCCGGCCAGCACCCGATAGTTGTCGGTGGTGGTGCCGATCTGGCGCAGCCCGCAATCGGTACAACGCCAGCGGTAGGCGATGGGAAGGGTGGCATTGAAGCTGGGAATGAATGCGGACAAATTCTGGTAGTACGGACCACTTGCCGGATAGGCAGCACCGAACAGGCTACCGGTAGTGGTGATCTGATAGGGCTCGAATTGCTTTTCGGCCTTGGTGCGCGAGGCCACCACCTCGACAAACGCGGCGTGATTGGCGTTCAGTTGCAAGGTACCGCGCGAGACAAAGTTGGTACGTTCCACCGGCTGGATCAGGACTTCCGCACCGCCGTAATCGTAAGCGCACGCGTTGGCAAAGCCGGCACTGTTCCATAGCGCGCTCTGGTATTGCGACATGGTCGGTACCGAATCGCACTTGCCCTGAAAGCTGAGCAAGTTGGCGCGGTTGTAGGTTTGTGCGCCCGTACTCGGCAACGTATAGGTTCTGCCGATGGCCGTGCCTGTCAACCCAGTTTGCGTCGCAAACGGCGTACCGGTGGTATCCGGCGACAGTCCGCGCGAAGGCTGAAAGCCGTTGGCAAAACGACGCTGCGGGCCATTGAGTTGATACTGTTTATCGACGGTCAGACTGGCCATTACGTTAAAGCCGTCCTTGGCCAAGTCGCCCTTGCCGGCCAGAATGGAGCCGCGATGCAGATCGCCGCCCGGATGCTGCGTGATATCGGCGAACGCGGTGAGTTCAACGCCGGTGTAGTCCTTGCGCAGGATGAAGTTGATCACGCCGCCGATTGCATCCGTTCCGTAAATCGCCGAGGCGCCGTCTTTCAGCACTTCGACGCGCTGCACGGCTGCCAGCGGGATCGAATTCAGGTCGACCGCATTGCCTTTGGCGCCGTGTGTCGAAATGCGCCGACCGTTCAACAGCACCAGCGTGCTGGACGCGCCGAGACCGCGCAGGTTGGCGCTGGTGTTGCCGTTATTATTGCGATCCGTGGTGCCGAGCTGAATGCCGACATTGGACGACAGGTTGTCGGCGCCGGACCCGTTGGCGGTAATCGTCGCCACCAATTGTTCGGCGCTGGTAATGCCGGCACGATCAATGTCCGCCTTGGTAATGACCTGAATGGGTAGCGCGCCCTCGTCCTGCACCCGCTTGATGCTGCTGCCGGTGATTTCCACTTTTTCCAGTTTCTGCGGCGCGGCCTGTTGGGCCAGTGCCGGTCCAGCAACGCAAATAACAGAGACGAGTTCGACTAGCTTCCTGAGTTTCACTGTGGTTCTCCCTTTTTTGAGGTTAATTATCAGCACGCGGAGTGGCGAACGCGTTTCTCTTTAAAGAATTTGCTGGCTGGCAAGTTTTAATACCAATAAACTACCAATGCGCCCCACTTTGCTACCACTTTTCCATAAATGCAATACCCTCGTGACAGAAAATTGGCATCCGCGCAACACTCGGGCCGATACTTGGCGATATTTGCGGAACCGTTGCCGAATCGCGTGCTAACCCGGCGCTGAAATGCCTCTGCCCACAGGATTCTTCATGTTGAGAGCCGCTTCGATAATCCACCTGATTCGAGCTGGTGCACTTGCCGTCGGCGTGGCCGCCTGCACGCTTGCGCTGGCGCAGTCTCCTCTGCCATTGCCGGAGCAGGTCGCCAATCCCTTGCGCGCCGCCAACATCCCGGCGGACGCGCTGGGCGCCATCGTTATGCGGGTTGACGACGGCGCCATCATCATCTCGCACGGCGCCAGGCGCAGCCTGCAGCCGGCGTCGACCCTGAAACTCCTGACCACCCTGGTCGGCATGGAAAAGCTGGGGCCGACGTTCCGCGGACGTACCGAAATGCGCACCACCGGACCCATTGCCGCTGGCATATTGCAGGGTGATCTGATCCTTCGCGGCCTTGCCGATGCCGACCTGGACTGGGAGGCGCTACAGCGCATGCTGCAAACGCTGCGCAACCAGGGCATTGCGGAAATCCGCGGCGACCTGGTGCTGGATCGCCATTTTTTCAGCCCGGCGCGTCCCGACAAGGACGTGGCGCCGTTCGACGAGACCCCCGAGTTTCGCTACAACGTGATCCCCGATGCCTTGCTGCTCAACACCAACCTGCTGCAATTCGATCTTGCCTCGGCCGATCAGGGGATGCGTATCAGCATGAGCCCGGCGCTGGAGCGGGTATCGGTGGTATCGGACATGAAGCTGGTTGAGCGTGCCTGCGAGCAGTGGGAGGATGGCTGGAAGCTTCCCACGCAGAGCATGGCTGCCGATGGCGCCATCCAGATCGAACTGCACGGCGAGTTCCCGAAAAATTGTTCGGTCTCGACCAATATCAATATCCTGGATCGGGTGGACTTTGCCGACCGGCTGTTCCGATCGCTGTGGCGCAACCTGGGCGGAACGTTTCGCGGCAGCACGCGTGAAGGCGCAGCACCCGCCGATGCGCGACTGCTGGCGGAGCATCGTTCTCGCACGCTGGCCGAGGTGACGCGCGATATCAACAAGCGTTCCGATAATCCGATGGCGCGCCTGCTTTATCTCAGCCTGGGCGCACTCGCGGCAAATGACGGTAGCAACAATGGTATGGCCACAGCGCTACGCGCCGAGCGGGAAGTGCGTGCCTGGCTACAACAGCGTGGCATCGCGCAGGACGGCCTGGTGCTGGAAAACGGCTCCGGCCTGTCGCGCCAGGAACGCATTCGCCCCGAGCAATTGGCCACCGTGCTGCGCATCGCCGCCCGCAGCGCCTGGGCGCCGGAGTTCATGTCCAGCCTGCCGATTGTGGCGATCGATGGCGCCATGCAAAACCGTTTGCGCGACAGCCCCGCCGCCGGACGCGCGCGCATCAAGACCGGCAGCCTGCGGGATGTCGCTGCCATCGCCGGCTATGTACCCGATGCGCGCAACCGGCTGTGCATCGTGGTCGCCATGATCAACCACCCGTTGGCGGTCGGCGCGGTCGGACAGCCAGTTCTGGATGCGCTGATCGATTGGGTGGCGCACACCGACACGACATGGGAACTGATGTCGCCGCTGTCACAGTACTCGGGGTCCTGAGCGCTACCCCTAAAGAATACGGGTGTACTCGGCACGCACCACATTGCGGTCGCCGCAATCGAAATGCCACCATTCGCTGTTGATGCCCACCCAGCCGCCCTGCTGCATGGCCGCACGCAGCAATCGCCGGTTGTCGATCTGCGGAGCGGTCAGTTCGCCGCGCGCCAGAAATTGTTCTTCAAGCGCGGGGTGCGAACGCTCGCTCAGATCGTCGAACGGGGTCCCCATATCGAGCTCCTGCCCACGACGGTCCACCAGGGTGATATCGACCGCCATGCCGAATGAATGGATTGAGCCGCGCACCGGATTGGCCAGATAGCCCAGCAGATCGGTGCCCTGCAACGCGGCCCACAGTTGTTCCTGCACGCGCTGCGGACGCAAGGCATCCAGCACCAGCAACTTGAGGTCGCCGCGCTCCGCGCCCAGCCACGCGACGGTTTTTTCCAGCGCTTCTGCCGCATCACGATGCAGCCACGCACAGTCGAGCGGGGCATACAGATCGCGGCCGACGAAGTTGTTGCCGGTGGCGTAGCGCAGCTCGATCTGAACGCCTTCGATGCTGGTGAGCCGCCGGAAGTCCGGGTGGCTGGCAATCGATTCGATGGGAAGTGTTTTGTGGAAAATTCGGCTCATCACAATATTGACATGTTTGATCATGGTCGCCGCACCTTCCGGCTGCGGCTTCATATATTATCCGAGCGCAATCTATCATCGATCACCACGCGGAAACGGGCACGTCATGGCAGCGCAGGCAAAATACCTCATCAAGGGCGGTCAGCCCGTCAGCGGTCGCATCAAAAGCCTGGGCGCAAAAAACTTTGCGACCAAGGCAATGGTGGCGGCCCTGCTTGCCGAAGGTCCGACCCGGTTGCTGAACACCCCGCGCATCGGCGACGTGCAAATTACCTGCGATATGCTGATTGCCTCCGGCGCACGCCTGACCTGGAGCCATGACGTCCAAAGCGGTGCACAGGAAAGCGCGCTGGAAATTGATCCGGCCAATATCCGCTCCGCAAAAGTTCCGACGCCCGATAGCGGCTCGAACCGCATTCCCATTCTGCTGCTCGGCGTATTGCTGCATCGCCTGGGCGAGGCGCATGTGCCGGTGGTTGCGGGCTGCGATATCGGCGCACGACCGGTGGATTTTCACCTCACTGCGGCGCAAATGTTTGGCGCGGAAATTACTGTCGCGGCCGATGGCTACCACGCCACGCGCCGTGGCCGGCTGCATGCCTGCCATTACAAGCTGCCCTATCCTTCCGTCGGCGCCACCGAGAGTTGCCTGTTCCTGGGGGTACTGGCGGAAGGCACCAGCATCATCGAAAACGTCGCCACCGAGCCCGAGATCATCGCGCTCATCACCATGCTCAACGCGATGGGCGCGCGCGTGCAACTGATGCCGAATCGCGAACTGATCATCGAGGGCGTGGAACGGCTGTACGGCACCACCTTTGAAGTATTGGGCGATCGCATTGAAGCCGCTTCCTGGGCGGCGCTGGCGGCGGCGACCGACGGCGAAATAATTGTTGATGGCATCGATCCTTCCACCCTGATCAATTTTTTTGGCCCGTTCAACAGCGTCGGCGGGGGCGTGTCGATCGAAGGCCCGAAATCGATTCGTTTTTTTCGGCGCCATGCGCTGAAAAGTACCGTTTTGGAAACGGACGTATTCCCCGGCTTCGCCACCGATTGGCAGCAGCCGTTTGCGGTGATGCTGACGCAGGCCACGGGCGCCTCGATCATTCACGAGACCGTGTACGAGCGCCGCTTCGACTACCTCACGGCGTTGACCGCACTGGGGGCCAAAACGCAGATCGAGACCCACTGTCTGGGCTCGCTGGATTGCCGCTTTCGCGGTCGCGATTTCCCGCATAGCGCTATCATCCTCGGGCCCACGCCACTGCATTCAGCGGGCGTGACCTTGAATGTACCGGATCTGCGCGCCGGCCTGGCCTATGTGATGGCGGCTGCGCTGGCGACCGGCGAAACCACGATCACCTCGATTCAACGCATCGAGCGCGGCTACGGCGATCTGCTGGAACGCACGCGCGGGCTGTCGCTGTCGATTGCAGCGGCCTGAAAAGTAACGGCCTTACGGATTTACGGGCCGACCGCGCGCCGCATCGGGTGTCGATATCAACCACAGGCCGGCAAAGGTAAGCACGCCATTGATGACCAACAGTTCAAGGCCGATCTCATAGGCACCGAACAGTGCACGCTGATGGTTGTCGATGAACAAGCAGAGCAACGGCGCCAACAGCGCCACCACCGGTACCAGCGGGTCGCGCACTGCGCGCTGCGTGAGAATGCCAAACGCAAACAGACCCAGCAAGGGCCCATAGGTATAACCCGCCAGTTTCAGGATCAGCCCGATCATGCTCGGGCTGTCGGCCCATTTGAACACCATCACCAGCAGCAAAAACAGCAGCGCAAAGCCGATGTGCACACGCTGGCGCAAACGCTGTTTGGCGGCTTCGCTCAAATCTTCACGCTGCTTGATGCCGAGAATATCAATGCAGAACGCCGAGGTCAGTGCGGTAATCGCGCCGTCGGCGCTGGGAAACAGTGCCGAGATCAGCGCGATGATAAAAATCACCTGCACCATGGCCGGCAGATGCCCGAGCACAACCGCCGGAAAAATTTGATCGCCTCTTGCGGTGACGCCGACCAGCGGCGCAAACAGGTACAGCAGCCCGCCCAGAAACAGGAACAGCAGCACCACCGCCAGCATGATGATGCTGAGCGTGACGATGTTTTTCTGCGCGTCCTTCAACGTCTTCACCGAGATGGTCTTCTGCATCATTTCCTGATCCATGCCGGTCATGGCGATGGCGATGAACATGCCGGCGAGAATCTGTTTCGCCCAGAACTGCCTGCTGCTCACGTCATTCGAAAATACTGTTGATAGCCCGGCATCCTGCATTTTCACCAGACTCTGCGCCACCGTGAGATGGAGACTGTCGAGCAGATAGAAAACGCAGATCACCAGGCCGCCCAGCATACATGCGGTTTGCAAGGTGTCCGTCCACACAATGGTCTTGACGCCGCCCTTGTAGGTGTAGAGCAGGATCATCGCCAGAATGACCAACGTCGTCAGCCAGAACGGGACGTGCAAGCCATTCACCGGGAGCTTATTCAGCACCGCGTCCTGCAGGATTTTTACCACCAGATACAGGCGAGCCGTTGCACCCAGCGTGCGCGACAACACAAAGAACGCCGCGCCGGTCTGGTGTGAACGAGGGCCCAGGCGGCGGTTCAGATAAGCATAGATCGAGGTGAGATTGAGCCGGTAGTAGACCGGCAGCAGCACAAAGGCGATCACCAGATAGCCCAGGAAGTGGCCGAGGACAATCTGGAAATAGGTGAAGGCATCGCGGCCGACCGCGCCCGGTACGCTGATGAAGGTCACACCACTGAGCGAGGTGCCGACCATGCCGAACGCCACCAGCATCCAGTTGCTGTTGCGGTTGCCGATGAAAAACGATTCGTTGTCGGCATTGCGCGAAGTCGCCCAGGCCACCGCGAACAGCAGGGCAAAATAAGTCATCACGAAGCAGAACAGCACGACCGGCGACATGACATCAGCTCCCTGTTTGCAGGTGGATCAACAATTGGCTTTATTGCTGTTGCGATTGCGCGCCGACAAAACACCGACCGTAGTCCGTCGCCACGATACCGCAGATGCCGCGTTTTGCCATCAGAATCTGTCTGCAACAGCAGCAAGGAACCGGTTTCAGGCAGCAGGCGTGTAAAGTACGGAAAAGTTTTTATCCCCGACAGCGGCGTTCCGGGTTTGTGTCGCGTCGCAACCTGAAAATACTTTCCCACCATGGCACTCACCTACATCTGGACCGGATTTTTCCTGATCGGCTTTGTGGCCGCGCTGGCGCAATGGCTGTTCCTCGGCGACACCGAGGTATTCAAGCGCATCATCGACGGCACCTTTGCGGCGGCAAAAACCGGGGTGATGGATATCGCGCTGCCGCTGGCCGGCATCATGACCTTGTGGCTGGGCATTTTGAACATCGGCGAACGCGCCGGCGCCATCCGGCTGCTGGCGAAAATCATTGCGCCGTTTTTTTCGCGGATTTTTCCCGAGGTGCCGAAAGATCATCCGGCCACCGGCCATATGCTGATGAACTTTTCCGCCAACTTTCTGGGCCTCGATAACGCCGCCACGCCGTTCGGCCTGAAGGCGATGGAAAGCCTGCAAAGCCTCAACCCCAGCAAGGACGAGGCGAGCAATGCGCAGATCATGTTCCTGGTGCTGCACACCTCGGGCCTCACCCTGATCCCGCTGTCGATCATGGCGCAACGCGCCATCCTCGGCGCGCGCGATGCCTCGGATATTTTCATTCCCACCCTGATCGCGACCTATGTGGCGACGGTGGTGGCGATGGTATCGGTAGCGATCAAGCAACGCATCAATCTGCTGAACGCGGTAGTGCTTGGCTGGTTGGGCGGCATTACCGCCAGCATCGTCGGCATGATCTGGTACTTCACGCAATATCTTTCCAAGCCCGAGATCGAGCTGGTGTCGAAAGTGGTCAGCAACCTGATTCTGTTTTCGATCATCATCGCCTTCATCGTCGCCGCGCTGCGCAAACGCGTCGATGTCTACGAAGCCTTCATCGAAGGCGCCAAGGGCGGCATCGAGACCTCGCTGAAAATCATTCCCTACCTGGTCGGCATGCTGGTGGCGATCAGCGTGCTGCGCAACTCCGGCATCCTGGGATTCATCGTCAGCGGCTTTACCTGGCTGTTCACGCAACTCGGCGTCAACACCGATTTCACCCCGGCGCTGCCCACTGCACTGATGAAGCCGATCAGCGGCAGCGGTTCACGCGCAATGATGATCGATGCGATGCAAACCTACGGCGTCGATTCCTTCGTCGGCCGGCTGGCGTGCATATTCCAGGGCTCGGCCGACACCACCTTCTACATCGTCGCCCTGTACTTCGGTTCGGTCGGCATCAAGCGCACGCGTTATGCGATCACTTATGGCTTGCTGGCCGATTTTGCCGGCGTGGTCGCGGCGATTTTTGTGGCGTATCTCTTTTTCCACTGAAAACGCAGAACGCCATTTGGCGCGGCGTTTGAAGCATTTTTGGCCAGAGCGCCGCGCCAGTGCTAGCGTTTGGAAACCCATGAATGATTACGCAGCAGCTCAGCGCGAGCGATCAAGATACCTGTCAGTCGGATGCCGCCGGCAGGTCGGTTCTTTCCGGGATCGGCAACCAACGGTCGAGTTTTTCCAGCAGCCGGCTCAACTCGATCGGCTTGGCGAGGTAGTCGTCCATACCGGCAGCCAGGCAGATCTCGACCTCGCCATAGAGCGCGTTTGCGGTGCAGGCGATGATCGGGGTGCGCTTGCCGCCGCTGCCGGCCTCCAGCTGGCGGATGCGGCGCGTCAGCTCGTAACCATCCATCTCCGGCATATGGCAGTCGGTGATGACTATCGCGAAGCGTCCCGACTGCCATTTGTCCAGGGCGTCGACACCATCATGGGCGCCCGTCACGGCATAGCCCAGCGCATGCATCTGGCGCATCAGGAGATCGCGGTTGCTATGGTGATCGTCGACCAGCAACACCAATGTCCCCTCCGCCGCGGCTTGTTCCACACTCGGTGGCAGGCGGCGCAGGCGGGTGGTGGCACCCAGCTGGCGGGGTTCGCTATTCAGATCGATTGTCGGCAAATCGTTGGGGTCGGCAACCGGCAGCGACAAGGTGAGAATCATGGTCGTGCCCTTGCCAAGCTCGCTCACAAGCTCGACCGAGCCCCCCATCATCCCGGCGAGCCGCCTGCAGATTGCAAGCCCGAGTCCGGTTCCGCCATAGCGGCGGGTGGTATCGCCATCGGCCTGGCTGAACGGCTGGAACAGACGCTGCTGGTTCGCGACCGAAATGCCGATGCCGGTGTCGGTGACTGAAAACCGCACCCGCTCTTCCCCTTGGCTTCGCGCCATCAATTCCGCCTTGATCTCGATAGTGCCGCCACGGGGGGTGAATTTGAGCGCATTGCTGACGAAGTTGTTCAGGATCTGTCGCAGGCGCAGGGGATCGACCCGCACGGCGGGGCTGATCTGCGCCTCCACGCTGCGCATCAGCGGCACGCCCTTACTGCTGGCGTTGCCGGAATAAGTGTTGAATACGCCGTCGATGATTTCCCTGACCGAAGCAATCTCGGGCCGAAGTTCCAGTTTTTCAGCTTCTATCTTGGAGAAGTCGAGAATGTCGTCGATGATGCGCAGTAGCGACTTGCCCGATTCACGCACCAGTTCTAGCTTGGTGTGCTGTTCCGGGCCGAGATCGGTCAGGCTCAGCAGCTCAAGCATGCCGAACATGCCGTTCATCGGCGTGCGAATTTCATGGCTCATGGTGGCGAGGAAGGTGCTCTTGGCGCGATTGGCGAGCTCGGCCGCCTCCCTGGCGGCGACCAGCTCGGCCGTCCGCTGCGCGACGCGCTGCTCGAGTTCCCGGTTCAGGTACCGGCTTTGTTCCTCCACCTGTTTGCGTTCAGTGATATCGCGCAAAAACGCGCTGAACATCCACTCCCCCTTGACCTTCATCGGCGTAATGGATAACTCGACCGGAAATTCGCGCCCTTCCCGGTGCAAGGCGGTGATCTCGATGCGCCGGTTCAACACCGGCCCCTCGCCGGTGGCCATGAAATGCTTCACCCCGCGCACATGAGCATCGCGATATTGCGGCGGGATAATCAGCTGCGTCATCGGTTGACCTATCGCCTCGGCGCGCTTCCAGCCGAAAGTGGTTTCCGCCTGCGCGTTCCAATCCTTGACGATTCCATGGGCATTCATTGCCACTACCGCATCCAGCGCCGTGTCGAGGGTGAGCCGGGTACGCGCTTCGCTCTCGCGCAAATCTTCAACGACCTCGGCCAGCTGCCCGGTTCTCTGGTTAACGCGCTCTTCCAGCGCAAGCGTCAACTGGTTCAGATTGGAATTGGCACGTTGCAGCTCCTCCTGACTTTGGCCGAGTTCTTCGTTGCGCCTTTGCAGCGTGACTTCCAACTCCCTTTGCACGGTAATGTCTCGCGCCGTGGCATACAGCAGGCCTTCTTCCACAAAGGGATGGACTTTCCACGACAGCAATTTCCGGGAACCATCCTTGCACAGGTAACGATTCTCGAAGTTGATGCTGCGCTGGCCGCGGTTGAGTTTATCCACTTCCGCGAGCGTGGCCGCGTGGTCGTCCGGGTAGACGAAATCGAGGAATGGCCGCGCCAACATTTCCGCCGTGCTGTAGCCGAGCGTCTCGCTGAAGGCGGGATTGACGTGTTTGAAATAACCATCCGGCCCCGCAATGCACAACAGATCGGGTGAGAGGTTAAAAAAGCGGTCGCGTTCACACTGCGCCTGTTGGTGCTCTCGCGTCATAAGACGAATTTCAAGCAAGCGCATCACCTGCCGCGCCAATACGATGAGGCCTTCGCGCTGCTGGGGCGTCAGATGGCGTGGCGCTTGATCAATTACGCACAAGGTGCCAAGGCTGTAGCCTTCGGAGGTCACCAGCGGCATCCCGGCATAAAACCGGATATCCGGCGCGCCGGTGACCAGGGGGTTATCGCGGAATCGCACATCCTCGAGTGCGTTCGGTACTTCGAACAAGTCCTGACCGAGAATCGCATGGCTGCAAAACGAGATGGCACGCGCCGTTTCCGATATATCCAATGCGACCCTGCTCTTGAACCACTGACGTCCGGCATCCACGAACGTGATCAGCGCAATTGGCGTACCGCAAATATGTGTAGCGAGCCACGCGATATCATCGAATTCCTTCTCGGGAAGCGTATCGATAATGTCGTAGCGCGCCAGCGCAGCCAGGCGGCCCGCTTCGTTGGCGGGGATTGGCGCCGACATCATGTGCCCGCCTGATCGCCGAGAAAAGAGACGCCGAACGCCCAACCTGCGAACTCGATTACTCCGGGCCCTGTAGGCAAAACGCCCGCTGGCCGGACCAGCATGGCTGCATCGAGCGGTAGACGCCGAAGGCGCAGCCGCGCGACCCCTTCAATTCCCGGCTGGGACGTTTCACTTTGCGGATCCCGCTGCACTGCCGCACGCTTTACCGCAGCGACGCACATTGCACGCTTTTTACATATCGGTTTGCATTGCATGGCTCGACGCCTTCGCGCGCTATTACAAATACAAATGGATTACCCTGGACCGGACAGTATTGAGCGGTATGGTTTCATGCCCCCGTTTGATTAACACTATGGGGACACGTATCTGCGAAAATGGCCGTCAATGGTAGACGTCTACGATACGCCAATGCAAGCAAGGTCGCTGCCGGCACTCTGCCCAAGTGATGGCCCGGAGTGGGAAGCGGGCTTTGAGAACCGTTGCGCGATGCAGGCAACTCAAATCGAGCTGACCGCCTTGGTGAGATAAAACCACTCGTGTCCCGGTTCCGCCTTGGCGTCCGGGAACAGGATGCGGCCATCCGTTTCGGCGAGCACCGGTTCGCCATCGTGGCGCGTGCCGATCAGGTCGCCTTTATTCAGGCGATCGAAGCTGGACCATTCGCGGCTGAAGGTATCGCCGGCATGGGCCTTGTCGATCACTTCGTACATGCGCAGCGCTTCGTAGTCTTCGACCGGCGTTGGCGGCGCGGCGTCAGTGATGCCGAGATGCGCAAGGGTGTTGTGAATGGCGCGATAGCCGACCTCGGGCGAGTCGGGATCATCGTGCGAGCCGCATTCCAGCGTGATCGCATAGCCCCCCGCCGAGCGCATGTACTCGGTGGTGCCCACACCGTAGCGTGGATCGGTGTTGTGCGGATTCAATTTTGCGCCATCGTGGGCGGCGCGCACGCGGCGCTCAACCCCCAGTGCGTAGGTTTCCAGCCAGCCATCGACGAAGCGCGCCACGCCAAGATGCCGGGCCAGCGTGCGCTCTTTTACCGCGAGACTGAACGGCTGTAGCGTATCGCTATTGTCTTCCGGGCCGAGCATGGCGAAGGGCGGATTCCGGGCGCGGGTGGAATGCAGATCCAGCAGCACCTCGTGCTGCGCCAACAGCGGGCACAACCAGTTGCCGATATGGTCCTCAAAATCTTTCGGCTGCGCGGTGGGCGTGAGATTGCGATTCAGGTTACGGTCGCCAACGCGTTCGCCGCGCGCATGGGCCAGCTGGTTGGTGATCGGCACCAAGGTGACGCTACCGCTGACAATGTTCAGCTTGCCACTATCGATTTCATCCAGGACACGCCGGATCGCCTGGGTGCCACAGGTTTCATTGCCGTGCACTGCGCCGAGAATGATGAGTCGCGGCCCGGGCTTGAGGCCGCTATACGTCAGCGATTTGAAATGAAGGCCGGTGGCGGAAACAGGTACTGCGGAAGAGTTGGTCATGCCAGGTCAGTCCAGAAAGTTGGGGGGCCACGCGCGCAGCACGCCTATTTTAACGGAGTGGCGTACAGCGATTATCCACACCGTTGTGTGCGCTATCGTACAGAACATACAGGCGGCAGCGCGCATCATGAATCGCAACAGTGCAAAGGCGCTTAACCAGATATTGCCCCGCCCTGCGCACCGGATCGCCACGCAAGCCCACCACAGGAGATTCACCATGTTCAAGAAAATTTTTGTTCCGCTGCTCACTGCCGTATTTCTGTTCGGCAGCCTTGGCGCACTGACCGGCTGCAACACGATTGAAGGTGCCGGCAAAGATATTGAAAAAGGCGGCAAGGCAATAAAAGACGAAGCCGTCGAACAAAAGAACAAATAGACACAACCTGCAGGCGGCCTGAACAACCGCCTGTGCCTGCACTACGCGCGCAATCCCCGCTGCATGGCAACACCATGCGCGCCGCGCTCGATGGCGACGGGCAGATCGTCCATGGTCATGCCGCCCAAGGCATAGCAGGGTAGCGGCGTCGCCAGCGTCAGCGCGGCGAACTGCGGCCAGCCCATCGCCTGCCGCCCCGGATGGGTACGCGTCGCGTTCACCGGGCCGAGCACCGCAAAATCGCATTTCAGTTCCGCCGCGCGTTCCAGCTCGGCACGATTGTGTGTTGACGCACCAACGATTGCGAACTCCGGTCGCGCTGTCAGGTTGGCGAGTTGTGCCGAGCTCAGATGCACCCCATCCGCGCCGATTTCATTGGCAAGCATGCCGTCGGAGTTGACCAGCACGCGCGCGCCATGTGCGTGGGCACGCGTCATCACCTCGCTGCCGAAATTACGCAACTCCGCATAAGGCATCGTCTTCTCGCGCAGCTGGACCAGATGCAACCCATTCTGTAGCGCCGTTTCCAGACGTTGCAGGTAGGCAACCGCGCCCATTTCAGTCGCATTGGTGATGGCGTAAACCGGCGGCAAGGCCAACGCACGAAAAATCGGCACGCAACCGGGCAGGGTCGGCGCGACAGTCATCCCGTCCAATGATTGCCAGGCGAACTGCTGGCCTTCCATACCGCGCATCTCGCCCTGCCAGGCATGCACCCGCCAACAATGCAGGCGCGCGGTGGCATGGGTGTAATGCATCATGAAGGTGAACCACGGCGTGGCATGGGTGATGCTGACATTGAGCTCTTCGATCAGCTCGCGCACCAGCGCATCGCGCACCGATTCTCCGGCTTCGATCTTGCCACCAGGAAATTCCCAGTAGCCGGGATAGGGCTTGCCCTCGGGGCGCGATGACAGCAGAAAGCTACCATCGGGTTTCAGGAAAATGGCAACCGCAACGTCGGTGATTTTGCTCATGGGCGAATGATTGGCGCCGTGGCGACAGAAGGCCGCAACGAAAATGGCGGGCTATTTTTTGAGGCCGCGTTTGCTGTTGGCGGATCCGGCTCTCGCCTTGCGTTTCGCGACCGGCTTCGGCGCACGCTGCACAACCGTACTATGCCCCGCCCAATCACGTGCGAACTGATATGCCACCCGCCCGCTGCGCGAGCCGCGCTCCAATGCCCACAACAGTGCCGCCTTGCGCAACGCGTCTTCGTCGTGCCTCGCAACCTGCGACGCCAGCACGCCAACCCAATGACGCGCGATCTCGAGATATTCCTCCTGTCCAAACGGGTAGAACGACAGCCACAGCCCGAAGCGTTCGGACAGGGAAATTTTTTCTTCGGTGGTTTCGCCGGGATGGATCTCGCCGTCCTCGGTATGCGTGGCATCGAGGTTCTCGCTCATTTTTTCCGGCATCAGGTGGCGGCGATTGCTGGTCGCATAGATCAGCATATTGTCATTGGTGGCGGCGATGCCGCCGTCGAGCACCGACTTCAGCGCCTTGTAGCCGGGGTCATTCGCTTCGAATGACAGATCGTCGCTGAAAATGATGAAGCGCTCTTTGCGCGCCGCGATCAGGTCGGCAATTTCCGGCAGGTCCATCAGATCGGCACGATCCACCTCGATCAAGCGCAGCCCATGTTTGGCGTAACGGTGCAGGGCCGCTTTGACCAATGATGATTTGCCGGTACCGCGCGCGCCGGTCAGCAGCACATTATTGCCGGGCCGCCCTTCGACGAACTGTTTGGTATTGGCATCGATGCGCGATTTCTGTTCGTCGATATCCTTGAGATCCTCGAAGCGAATCACATGCGGGTGGGCAACCGGTTGCAGGAAGCCGCGGCCGGTACCGCGATTGCGCCGCCATCGATAAGCGATCGACTGCCAGTTTTGCGCCGGGGGGGGCTCCGGCAAAAAAGCACCGAGGCGATCCACCAGCGCTTCGGCACGGATGAGGACCTGCTCGAGTTTTTGTTCCAGTTTGCCAAACATCATGAGCGGTAATCGGCGTTGATTTTCACGTAGTCGTAGGAAAAATCACAGGTCCAGAGAATCACTTTTTCCTTACCGCGCCCCAGTTCCACATGCACCAGAATTTCCGCTTCCTTCATGATGCGTGCGCCATCTTCCTCGCGGTAGTTGGCGGCGCGCCCGCCGTGCTCGGCGACCAGCACATCGCCCAGATGCAGCTTGATCTTGTTCGGATCGAGGTCGGCGATGCCCGCGTAGCCGATCGCGGCGAGGATGCGCCCGAGGTTGGGGTCGGACGCAAAGAACGCGGTTTTCACCAGCGGCGAATGGCCGATAGCCTTGGCCACTTTCATGCACTCCGCGCGCGTCTTGCCGCCTTCCACCTTGATGGTGATGAACTTGGTGGCGCCCTCGCCGTCGCGCACGATCGCCTGCGCCAGCTCGATCGCCACGTCGTTGACTGCCATTTGCAGCTGGCCGTACTCGGCAGTGCCCTCGCCATTGATTTGCGGGTGACCGGCTTTGCCGGTGGCGATCAGGATGAAGGAATCATTGGTCGAGGTGTCGCCGTCAATGGTGATGGAGTTGAACGAGACAGCGGCGGCCTCGCGCACCATGTCCTGCAGCACATCCGGACCCACTACCGCATCGGTGGCGATGAAGCCCAGCATCGTCGCCATATTCGGCTGGATCATGCCGGCGCCTTTGGAAATACCGGTAATGGTCACCGTCCTGCCCTGGATGATAATTTGCTTCGACACCGCCTTGGGTACCGTATCGGTGGTCATGATCGCGTGCGCCGCGTCGTACCAGCCGCTGGTTTTCAGGTTCGCGATGCACTGCGGAATGCCGTCGAGAATACGGTCCATCGGCAGATGTTCGAGAATCACCCCGGTCGAGAACGGCAGCACCTGTTGCATCTTGCAGCCGATCGCTTCCGCCACTGCCTTGGTGGTGGCGCGCGCATCGGCCAGGCCCTGCTCGCCGGTGCCGGCATTGGCGCAGCCGGTGTTGACGATCAGCGCACGCACGTCCTGGGTGTATTCAAGATAGCCACGGCATAGCGTGACGGGCGCTGCGCAAAAACGATTCTGCGTGAACACTCCCGCCGCGCGCGAACCGGGTTCAAGGGCGATGATCAGCATGTCCTTGCGGTTCGGCTTGCGTATCTGCGCTTCGGCATAGCCCAGGGTGACGCCGGGGACCGGATGCAGGGATGTGACAGTTGGGGGTTGATAATTGACGGCCATGATGGCGCTTTCTGACCTGAGGAGGAGTCGTGGCAAAATTATGGCACGGAACAACCGCCGTATGAGAGCGAATGACAACGAAGGGCCACGCAAAATGAAAAGCGCTTACCACAACGCAACCGCGTTCATCACCAAGGATGGCTCAACCATCCGCGAGTTGATGCATCCTGGTCCTCACGCCAGCCTGGGCGTACGCGCGCAGAGTTTTGCCGAGGCGATTGTCGCGCCGGGGGCGAACACGCTGGCGCATTTGCATCTGCGCAGCGAGGAGATTTATCACATCACGGCAGGTGCCGGCCTGATGATGCTGGGCGAGGATACCTTCGAGATCGGCGTCGGCGATACGGTGGTGATTGTGCCGGGCACGCGGCATTGCGTCACCAATACCGGCACGGTGCCGCTGAAAATTTTGTGCGCCTGTACGCCAGCGTACGCGCATGACGATACGGTAATGCTGTAGGTCGAGGCGTTGAAAGTAAAAAACAAAACCCTAGCATCGGCGCGGCTTTCGGAGCATTTTTGTTCCAAAAGCCGCGCCAAATGGCGTTCTACGTAAATTTACCCAGCGGAATTCACGACTGCGCGTTACGACAGCTTGCCGTGGCAGTGCTTGAATTTTTTGCCGGATCCGCAGTAGCAGGGATCATTGCGGCCGATCTTGACCCCCTCGCGCACAAACGGCTCGGCAGCCGCTTCCTGAGCGGCCTTGTCGGTGGCCGCCAGCGCTTCATCGTAGTCCGCGTGGTGATACTGCACATTCTGCGCGGCGCGGGCGGCGGCGGCTTCCGCAGCCTGCTCGGCGGCCGCAACTTCTTCCTGTGAGCGCACTTGCACATTGATCAGGATCTGCGTGACCTGACGCTTGATGCCGTCGAGCATGCCGCCGAACAATTCAAACGCCTCGCGCTTGTATTCCTGCTTGGGCTGCTTTTGCGCATAGCCGCGCAGGTGGATGCCCTGGCGCAGATAGTCGAGCGCGGCCAGGTGTTCGCGCCAGTGCGTGTCGATCGATTGCAACATCACCGCACGTTCGTATTGGTATAGCAGCGTCTTTTCGACGCTGGCGAACTTGGCGTTGTATTCCTCGTCGGCCTGCTTGATGATGCGTGCGGCAATTTCTTCGCTGTCGAGTTCGGTATCGTTACTCAGCCAGTCATCGACCGGCGCCTTGAGGGCGAATTCGCTTTCGAGCGTGCGCTTGAGCGCCGGAATGTCCCACTGCTCTTCAACGGTTTCCGCCGGCACCTGCAGTTGCACGGTTTCGCGCAGGACGTCGGCACGGATGTTGGCGATGGTGTCGGAAATATCCTCGGCATCGAGCAGTTCATTGCGCTGCGTGTAGATGACCTTGCGCTGATCGTTGGCGACGTCGTCGTATTCGAGCAGCTGTTTACGGATATCGAAGTTGCGTGCCTCGACCTTGCGCTGTGCGCCTTCGATGGAGCGCGACACCATTCCCGCCTCGATCGCCTCGCCTTCGGGAATTTTCAGGCGCGCCATGATCGCTTTCAGTCGATCCCCGGCAAAAATTTTCAGCAGCGGATCTTCGAACGAGAGATAGAAGCGCGACGAACCCGGGTCACCCTGACGACCGGCGCGGCCGCGCAGCTGGTTGTCGATACGGCGCGATTCATGGCGCTCGGAACCGACAATGTGCAAACCGCCGGCGGCAACCACGGTGTCATGCAGTTTCTGCCATTCGATTTTTGCCGCCGCGATTTTTTCCTCTCTTTGTGCCGCCGACAGCGACTCGTCGTCCTCCAGCGCATGGATGATGCTTTCCGGATTGCCGCCAAGCACGATGTCGGTACCGCGGCCGGCCATATTGGTGGCAATGGTGATCGCATTCGGCTTGCCGGCCTGCGCGATGATCTCGGCTTCACGCGCGTGCTGCTTGGCGTTCAATACTTGATGCGGCAGTTTTTCCGACTTGAGCAATTCCGATAGCAGCTCGGAATTCTCGATCGAGGTGGTGCCGAGCAGTACCGGCTGTCCGCGCGCAAAACAATCCTTCACATCCATCACGATCGCGTGGTGTTTTTCCTTGATGGTGATGTAGACCAGATCGTTGGTGTCTTTGCGGATCATCGCCTTGTTGGGCGGAATGATCACGGTTTCCAGATTGTAAATCTGCTGGAATTCGAAGGCCTCGGTGTCGGCCGTACCGGTCATGCCGGACAGCTTGCCGTAGAGGCGGAAATAATTCTGAAAGGTGATCGACGCCAGGGTCTGTGACTCATTCTGGATCTTCGCGCCCTCCTTCGCTTCCACCGCCTGATGCAACCCTTCCGACCAGCGGCGACCGGCCATCATGCGGCCGGTAAATTCATCGACGATCACGACTTCGCCGTTTTGCACCACGTAATGCTGATCGCGGTGATACAAGGCGTGCGCGCGCACTGCCGCATACAGATGGTGCATGAGCATGATATTCGACGGTTCATACAGCGAGGCACCTGCCGGCAGCAGGCCGTTTTGCACCATCAGCTCTTCAGCGTGTTCATGGCCGGACTCGGACAGCGTGACCTGATGCTGTTTGAGATCCACCCAGAAATCGCCGGGACCGTCCTCGGCTTCCTGCGCTTTCAGGAATGGCACCAGGGTGTTGATCTTCACGTACAGCGCGGCGGAATCTTCGGCTTGGCCGGAGATGATCAGCGGCGTGCGCGCCTCATCGATCAGGATCGAGTCGACCTCGTCGATGATGCCGAAATTGAGGCCGCGCATCACGCGCTCGTCCTTGTTCGTCACCATATTGTCGCGCAGGTAATCGAAGCCGAATTCGTTATTGGTACCGTAGGTGATGTCGGCGGCAAACGCTTTCTGCTTTTCCTCGTGCGGCATCTGCGACAGATTGCAGCCCACCGTCAGGCCGAGGAAGCCATGCAGACGTCCCATCCACTCAGAATCGCGCATGGCCAGGTAAACGTTGACCGTCACCAGGTGCACGCCCTTGCCGCTCAGGGCATTCAGGTACGAGGGCAAGGTCGCCATCAGCGTCTTGCCTTCACCGGTACGCATCTCGGCAATTTTGCCGTCATGCAGCACCATGCCGCCAATCAGCTGCACATCGAAATGGCGCATGCCCAGTGAACGCTTGCCGGCTTCGCGAACGGTGGCGAAGGCTTCGGGCAACAAATCGTCCAGGGTTTCACCTTTACTGTAGCGTTCCTTGAATTCGTCCGTCTTGGCCCGCAGCTCGGTGTCGCTCAGCTTTTCTATCGCCGGTTCGAGTGCGTTGATCGCCAGCACGCGTTTGCGATATTGCTTGAGCAAGCGTTCGTTACGGCTGCCAAAGATGGACTTCAGGAAATTGTCGAGCATGAGAAGCTTTCATAGTCGTCGCAGGCAAATGCCCGCGACAATGCATTGGTTTGGTGTTTTTTGTATGGGGAAATGCGGTTTCCCCATTACCTCATCACTGCGGATGAGATGGGGATGGATGCGCGCCAGGCAAGCCACGAGCAGCGTGGCGTCTAACGGCGGGGGGAGAATTACGGGGCGCTGGCGCTCTTGGTCGCGGGTGCGGGTTCCTGGGCACGTGCGAAGTGCAGGAACCGGTTCGGATTCAGCGGGACGCTGTTTTCACGAACTTCAAAATGCAGATGCGGGCCGGTAGCGCGGCCAGTGCCGCCCAGATCGCCGATATGCTGGCCTTTGAGCACGATATCGCCGGCCTTGACCAGAATTTTGGAAAGATGCGCGTAACGCGTGGTCAGGCCATTATCGTGATCGATATCAATCATCTTGCCATATTCACTGTGCACTTCGGCCGCCGAGACCACGCCGCCGGCAGCGGCAAGGATAGGTGAACCCGGCGCGGCGATAAAATCCACGCCCGTATGAAATGCGCTGCGACCGTTGAAGGGGTCGATCCGGTAGCCGAAGTTCGACGAGTAGTAACCGGTTTCAACCGGCATCGTGGTCGGAATCGCCTTGGCGGCAAGACGGCCTTCCATCACAATAGAGTCATAAACGCCGAGCTTGTCGGAACGATCATCCAGCGCACGCGAAATTGCGGCGAGCCGCGTATTGAAATCCTGATAGGAAATTTCACCGGAAAGTGCCTCGGATGGCGCCGGGCCGCCCTGGCCAGGTGTTTCCGAGAAACGGAATTCGCTGGGCTTGATATTGGCGGCCTTGCCCAGGCGTTCGCCGAACGCATCCAGACGCATCAGCCGTGCCTGCAGTTCGCCGAGCTTGACAGCCAGCGAATTCAGCTGCTCGCGCATTTCTTTTTCGGCCTGCGCGGTTTTTTGCTGGGTCAGCGTGGAAATCAGGCTTTGGATGAACGGGTTCTGGATATCGACCGCGTACTTCATCGTCACCCAATAGGTGCCCAGCGCAAACATGAAACCGGCGCTGACAAAGCCCAGGGCCGCCATGATAATCTGCGATTGCGAAATGGTGACAATGCGGCTCTTCGCCAGACTATCGGATACCAGAATTATGTTCATGCAAAACCCTTCACAACTTGGGCGCAAACGGGAATGAAAAAGGACGGCGTGCCACTCAAATCCGGTTTCAAACCCATCCACACCCTGATGAGCGAGAACGAGGCGATTGCGCCAATGCTGCAGCGGCTCAACCTGATTTCCCGCTTTCAAAAAACGTATGTCAGTACCATCCCTGCAGGCTTGAACGAATCAAGCCGAGTTGCGGCAGTGGAGGGAACGACCTTGATTATTGCTACCGCCAATGGGGCAGTTGCAACAAGTCTGAAGCAAATATTGCCGCGATTACTGGCGAAATTTCAAGAAAATAAAATGCAGGAACAAGAGGTTACTGCAATTCGGGTGGTGGTGCAACCGGAGGTTTTGGCCCTTGACCGGGACGTGGCGAAGCCCAAACGGGCGGTCGCGGGTATCGCACCCATGCCTGACAGCTCGCTGGGCAAGCTGGCCGATGCGCTAGAAGATTCGCCGCTTAAAGCCACGGTTCAGCAGATTCAGAAGCGCAGAGAGCGTGCGCTAACTGCCCGCAAAAAGACCGTTTAAAGCGGGGTTCGCGTTAGGCGAGGAGTACCCGCTCAAGTATATAGATGACCGCGATAAGCGCCGCAAACAGCAGCGTGACCTTGATGATCGACTTGCACAACCGTAAAAATCGCGGATTTTTGGTGAACAGAAATCCCAGAAAGGTCACGGCAATCGCAAACCCGGCGACCAGGAACAGCAGGCGTAGCCCGATCAACATGGTGCTAGACGGCCACTAACGACATATTGCCGAAGGCCTGCGGCAGCTGTTCGCGCTTATCAAAAGTGACAAATTCCCAGGCCGATTCGTCTGCCAGCAGGGTGCGTACCAGCTGGTTATTCATCGCGTGACCGGACTTGAAGCCGTAAAACGCACCGATCAGCGGGTGGCCGAGCATATACAGGTCGCCCACCGCATCCAGCGCCTTGTGCTTCACAAACTCGTCGTCGAAGCGCAGCCCTTCGGCATTCAGCACGCGGAAATCGTCGATCACGATTACGTTATCGAGTGAACCGCCGCGGCCGAGGCCCATCGCACGCATCGCCTCGACCTCATGGGTAAAGCCGAAGGTGCGCGCGCGCGCCACTTCCTTCACAAACGACACCTTGCCGAAATCAATTTCGATCTCGGAGGCGGAATCGTTAAACACCGGATGATCAAAATCAATCGCAAACTTGAGTTTGAACCCGTTGAATGGCTCCAGCCGCACGACGCGATCCTTGTCTTTCAGCTCAATGGTTTTCTTGACGCGAATGAAGCGCTTGGCCTTGGCCTGCTCCTCAATGCCGGCAGACTGCAGCAGGAAAACGAACGGGCCAGCACTGCCGTCCATGATCGGCACCTCTTCGGCGGACAAATCGACATAGGCGTTATCGATGCCCAAGCCGGCAAAAGCGGACATCAGGTGCTCAACCGTAGCGACCTTGGCACCGCTTGCTGAATTCTCGATACGTGTCGACATGCGGGTGTCGTTGACGTTGAGCGCGTGGGCGCGTACCGACGGGGCGCCGGGCATATCGGTACGGCAAAAAACGATGCCGGTATCCGGCGCAGCCGGGCGCACCACCATTTCGACGCGATGGCCGAGGTGAACACCAACGCCGGTGGCGCGGACTTTGTTTTTCAGGGTACGTTGCTTGATCATTGCTGCCAAGGCGCATGGTGCAGCGCGGTAAATAACGGAATCTATTACTAAATCAAGTCAATTTTACCAGTTTCAATAAGCTGACACGAGCAAAACGTTGATGCTGGCCAAGCACAAATGGCAAGGTCAACTATCCCGCCAGGGCGGCAGAGGTTCGCCCCAGCGGGATAAGTGACGCCTGCTTACACTTAATCAGCCGATTTAGTCGGCCTGCTTGCGCAAAAACGCCGGGATGTCATACATCTCCACCCCGGACTGCTGCATGGCCGATACGGTGGCATCGCGGCGGCGGCGGGTAACGGCCGGCGTATCGAGTTCCGCATAGTTGATGGCGCCAGCGGGGGAAGCCATCGGTGCGCCGATGGCATCATCGGTACCGGTTCTCGCCATCATCGGTGCCGAGTAGACCATTTGCGGCTGCTTTTTGGCAATTACGCCGCCCAGACCGGTCGCAACGATGGTCACGCGCAACTGGTCGCCGATGGCCTCATCAAACACGCTGCCGAAAATCACCGTGGCGTCTTCCGCCGTGAAGCTGCGAATGGTGTTCATGACTTCATGAACTTCCTTCAGCTTCAGCGATTTATTGGCGGTGATGTTAACCAGCACACCGCGCGCACCCGTGAGGTTGACATCTTCGAGTAACGGACTGGCCGCGGCGCGTTCGGCGGCAACCTGCGCACGATCGGGACCGCTGGCCATGGCCGAACCCATCATCGCCACGCCGTTTTCGCTCATCACTGTACGCACGTCGGCAAAGTCGACGTTGACGATGCCGGGGCAGTTGATGATTTCGGCAATGCCGGCTACCGCGCCATGCAGCACGTCGTTGGCTGCCTTGAAGCCGTCTTCGAAGGTGGCATCTTCACCCAGCACTTCCATCAGCCGATCGTTCGGGATGATGATCAGGGAATCGACATGCTGCTTCAATGCCTCGATCCCCGCGTTCGCCGCCTTCATGCGCTTGCCTTCGAATGCAAATGGCTTGGTGACCACGGCAACGGTCAGCACCCCCAGTTCACGCGCGACTTCGGCGATGATCGGTGCCGCACCGGTGCCGGTGCCGCCACCCATGCCGGCGGTGATGAACAGCATGTCCGCGCCCTGGATCATTTCCGCGATACGTTCGCGATCTTCCAGCGCGGCCTGACGACCAACTTCGGGATTGGCGCCTGCACCCAGGCCGCGCGTGGTCGCGCCGCCCAGCTGCATCACGGTTTTCGCCTGATTGCGTTTCAGTGCCTGCGCATCGGTATTGGCGCAAATGAATTCCACGCCGACCACGCCGTGGCCGATCATATGGTCGACCGCATTGCCGCCGCAGCCGCCCACACCGATGACCTTGATCACGGCCTCCGGCTGTTCTGTATCAATTAGCTCGATCATTTTGATTCTCCTCTGCTGTGAAACATCTTGAACATGAAACTTCCTAAAAATTCCCTTTGAACCATGAAGCCATTCTTTCGAATACGCTTTTGAAATTAGTCGAGTGCATGCGCACATGCTCATCACGCTTTTTCTGCTCAAGCCCGGATAGCAACAGGCCGACCACGGTCGAAAACCGTGGATTGCGCACCACCTCGGACAGCCCCCCCGAGTAGTGCGGCACCCCCATGCGCACCGGCATGTGGAAAACTTCTTCGCCGAGTTCAACCATGCCCTGCATGGCGGCGCTGCCGCCGGTGAGCACGATGCCGCTGGACAACAATTCCTCAAACCCGCTGGCGCGCAACTCGCGCTGGATCAGCGAATACAGCTCTTCCACGCGCGGCTCGATGACTTCGGCGAGCGTCTGTCGCGACAGCTGGCGCGGCTCGCGGTCGCCTACGCCTGGCACTTCAATCACATCATTGATGCTGGCCATCTGCCGCAAAGCACAGCCGTGCGCCATCTTGATGTCCTCGGCATCCTTGGTCGGGGTGCGCAGCGCCATCGCGATATCGTTGGTGATCTGGTCACCAGCGATCGGAATGACCGCGGTATGACGGATCGAACCGCCGGTAAACACGGCGATATCAGTAGTGCCCCCACCGATATCGACCAGACACACGCCGAGGTCTTTTTCGTCCTGCGACAGCACCGCGATGGCCGAGGCCAACGGCTGCAGCACCAGATCACGCACTTCCAGCCCACAGCGGCGCACGCATTTCATGATGTTCTGCGCAGCGCTCACCGCGCCGGTGACGATATGCACCCGCACTTCCAGCCGTACGCCGCTCATGCCCACCGGCTCGCGCACATCTTCCTGACCGTCAATAATGAATTCCTGGGTGAGAATGTGCAGGATCTGCTGGTCCATCGGAATATTCACCGCGCGCGCCGTTTCGATCACGCGATCGACATCGAACTGCGACACCTCCTTGTCCTTGATCGCGACCATGCCATGGGAGTTGAAGCTCTTGATGTGCGAGCCGGCAATGCCGGTCAGCACATCGCGAATCTTGCAATCGGCCATCAATTCCGCTTCTTCCAGCGCACGTTGAATACCGTGGACGGTCGCCTCGATGTTGACCACCACGCCCTTCTTCAATCCTTTCGAGGGATGCTGCCCGAGGCCTAGTACCTCGATGCCGCCATCGGGGGTAATTTCGGCGACGATGCAGATGATCTTCGAGGTGCCGATATCCAGCGCCACCAGAAGATTTTTGGTTTCGCGCGGTTTATTCATGGCGAGCCTTGCATTGAATACGGTTCATGTTTTATTCGCTCTCGTCTGCACTTTTGTCGGCTTTTTTGTTTGCGCTTTTGTGACCACGGACTGCTTCAAAGTCGGCGTCGCGACACTCACAGTGCGGATGGCCAGTCCGTTCTGGTAACGCAAATCAAGATGTGTGCCCGCTGTCTGCAAGGCGGCGACCTGGCGATAGGCGTGAATAAAGCGCGCCAGTCTTGTCTCCGCATCGCTGCGGCCGATTTCCAGCGTCATGCCGTTATCCAGCCTGATGGTCCAGGCGCGGCGCACCGATAGCTGCAGCTCGCGTGGCGCACGTTCGATGACCGAGAGCTGCTTGCCAAACTGCTCGAAACCAGCGAGAACTTCTTTGGCAGCCTCGGGCGGCCCGATCAGTACCGGCAGCGTCGCCTGCTGTTCCTCCGGCAACGTGCCTTTGAACACCTCGCCAAAGCGATTGATGAGCTGTTCCGGCGCAGTACGCATATCCTCGCCGTCGGTATCGGTCGACGAAGCTGCTGCCGGTCCGGTCGCATTGCGCCATATGCCGAACGGAACCTGCTCTTCGATCTTCACTTCAATACTGTCCGGAAGTTGACGGCGCACGTCGGCTCGTCGCACCCAGTCGACCTGCTCGACGGCAGCCTTGACGTCAGCCAGATCTATTCTCAACACGCTGACCCGGGTTGCGGCCACGGCGCGCGCGATGCGCGTCAAGTCGTCGCCATTGACGTGGGTGAACGCATTCACCCCGGCATTCACGAACCGCACTTCACGCACCGGCACCTCTGGCAGCGCGCGCCAGATCAGCCATGCGCCTGCCGCTGCCAGCAGCATCGTGACGAATCCCGCCGCGAGCACAACGATGCGCTGACGGAAGAAAGGGGGCGGTGTGTCCTGAGCTTGTGTCATGACGTTTGCGTTATCAGCTCTTCAACGATGCAGCAGCGAGTATGTTCACGCACAGGTCGGCGTAGCTCATGCCGGCGGCGCGCGCGGCCATCGGCACCAATGAGTGGCTGGTCATGCCGGGCGAGGTATTCATTTCAAGGAAGGTATAGCGGCCGGCGGCGTCGAGAATCAGATCCGCGCGTCCCCAGCCTTCGCAGCCGAGGAGACGGAACGCTTTCAATGTGGCAGCGCGGATTTCGGTTTCGAGCTCGGCACGAATCCCGGCTGGACAGTGGTATTTGGTGACGTCGGTAAAATATTTATTCTGGTAGTCGTACTTGCCCTCAGGCGCTTCGATACGAATCAGCGGCAAAGCTGTGAGCCCGGTACCGGCACCCAGGACGGATGCCGTCAACTCCTGTCCTTGCACGAACTCCTCAGCGATCACCAAAGGATCGAGTTGGTACGCGAGCTCGAAAGCCGCCGGCAGCTCGCCTGCGGTATTCACCTTGGTAATGCCGATGCTGGAACCTTCGCGCGCTGGTTTCACGATCAGCGGCAATTTGAGTTCCTCGATCACGCTCACCCAGTCGCTTTCCGGGGTCAGCATTTTGTATTTTGGCGTGGGCACACCAGCGGCCAGCCAAACGAGCTTGGTGCGCCATTTGTCCATGGCGAGTGCCGAACCCATCACGCCGCTGCCGGTGTAGGGAATCTTCATGGTTTCGAGCACGCCCTGCACGGTGCCGTCCTCGCCGAAGCGGCCGTGCAGTGCGATGAAAACGCGCTCAAATTTCTCGCGCTGCAAATCGAACACCGAATTGATCGCTGGATCAAAGGCGTGCGCATCAACACCCTTCTCGCGCAGGGCGGCCAGCACGCCGTTTCCCGACAGCAGCGAAATCTCGCGCTCGCTCGATGGGCCGCCCATCAGTACCGCAACTTTGCCCAGTTTTTTGACATCTATCGTCATTTGTTGATCCCGACAATCTTCACTTCGCGCACCAGTTCGATGCCGGTGTTATCGCGTACGGTTTTCTGCATATGTGCAATCAATGCTTCAATATCGGCGGCCGAAGCACTGCCGGTATTGATGATGAAATTGGCGTGCTTCATCGACACCTGCGCGCCGCCGATGGCAAAACCTTTCAGGCCACAGGATTCGATTAGGCGCGCGGCATGGTCGCCAGGCGGATTGCGAAATGTGGAGCCGGCATTAGGTTTATCGAGGGGCTGCGAGGCTATGCGTTTGGCCAGCAATTCCTTGATGCGAGCCTGCGCCGCGTTCGCTTCGCCAGGCATGAAACGGAACTGCGCGGACACGAACCATTCATCGCGAGCTGGTCTGGCGGCGACATGCCGGTAGCCAATCTCAAAATCCGCCTTGCTACGTTCATGCAACTGACCGGCACGATCGATCGTGGTGCAGCGCTCAACCTGGTCCCACGCTTCGCTGCCATAACAACCCGCGTTCATCGCCAGCGCGCCACCGACTGTACCCGGTACGCCGGCCAGCCACTCGGCGCCAGCGAGATGCTGCTTCGCTGCAAATTTTGCGACATGCGGCGAGGCGACTCCGGCACCCGCCACCACTACATTGACATCAGCAGCATCGATCGCCAATCCGGACAGCGGTGGCGTGGTGAGCACGATCGTGCCGTCAAATCCACCGTCGCGCACCAGCAGATTGCTGCCCAGGCCGATGAACAGGATTATTTCGCCAGCCGGAAGCCCGGGCAGGAAAACCTGCAAGTCAGCAAGATCCGCCGGTTTATAGAAATGCCTGGCGATACCGCCGGCACGCCACGACACATGCTTTGCCATCGGTTCGTTGCGTTTAAGTTCACCGCGCAGCTGAGGCTTGAAGTTGAGGGATTCAGCCATGTTCATTCACCGCCTCCGGTGCCGGCGAGACGCGGGGCGACGCCGCCGACCGAACCGGCGCCCATGGTGATCACCACATCGCCATCTCGCACGCGGCTTTCAACCGCTGCGGCGATCTCGTCGGCGGTGTTGACGAACAGCGGTTCAACCTTGCCGGCGACGCGCACCGCCCGAGTCAGCGCGCGACCATCAGCGGCAACAATCGGCGCTTCACCCGCCGGATAGACATCCGCCAGAATAAGTTCATCGACCGTCGACAGCACCTTTACAAAATCTTCAAACAGATCGCGTGTGCGGCTATAGCGATGCGGCTGGAAGGCAAGCACCACGCGCCTTCCTGGAAAGGCGCCACGCGCGGCAGCAAGGGTGGCTTCCATCTCTACCGGATGATGGCCATAGTCATCGATCAGGGTGTAACGGCCACCACCGTCAATGCCGATGTCGCCATAGCGCTGGAAGCGGCGCCCTACGCCCGTGAAGCTGGCCAGGCCGCGTACGATGTGCTCATCGCTGATGCCGATTTCGCGCGCAATCGCAATCGCGGAAAGTGCATTGCAGACGTTATGCAGACCCGGCAGCGCGAGCTCAATATCAAGTGCATTTTTGTTGTGCCCGGAGATCGCGGTAAAGCGCATTCTGCCGTTGTCGGCTTTGACGTTGGTGGCACGCAGCTCGGCATCCTCGCTAAGGCCGTAAGTCAATGTCGGCTTGGACAGGCGCGGCATGATCTCGCGAATATTGGCATCATCCGCGCACAGTACCGCGAGACCATAGAACGGCAGATGTTCAAGGAACTCCACGAACGCCGATTTCAAACGGGCAAAGTCGTGGCCATAGGTTTCCATATGGTCCTGGTCGATATTCGTGACCACCGCCATGATCGGCTGCAGATAAAGGAAGGACGCATCCGATTCATCGGCCTCGGCCACCAGGTATTCACCCTGCCCCAGTCGGGCATTGGTACCGATCGAGTTCAGGCGCCCACCGATCACGCAGGTGGGATCGAGGCCTGCTTCGCCGAGCACATGCGCAATCAGGCTGGTGGTGGTGGTCTTGCCATGCGTGCCGGCGATGGCGATACCCTGCTTGAAGCGCATCAGTTCTGCCAGCATCATGGCGCGCGGCACTACCGGCACACGTGCGACCTTGGCGGCAATCACCTCCGGGTTATCCGCTTTCACGGCACTGGAAACTACCACCACATCGGCACCGGCAATATTGCCGGCAGCATGTCCGATGACCACCTTGGCGCCGAGATTTTTGAGGCGCTTGGCGGGTGCATTTTCGGACAGGTCGGAGCCGCTCACCTGATAACCCAGGTTAAGCAGTACCTCAGCGATGCCGGACATGCCGGAGCCGCCGATGCCGATAAAGTGAAGATGTTTGATTTTCTGTTTCATTGATTTTGGCTCATCAACTCATGCCGCCAATTCCATGCACGCCGCGGCGCAGGCCTGGGTGGCATCAGGTTTTCCCAAGCTGCGCGCGATCATCGCCATCTGCAGCGCTTTTTCATGCGTGAACGACGCGATCAGTTCTGACAATTTTTGTGGCGTGGTCTCCAGTTGCCTGACCACAACACCGGCACCCGCGTCGGCAAGAAAACGTGCATTCGCGTCCTGTTCCTCCGCGACGAAATAGGGCAAGGGCACCAGCACGCTGGCGATGCCGACAGCGGCCAGTTCGGCCACGGTGATGGCACCTGCGCGACACAGCATCACGTCGCACCAGGCATACATCTCGTCCATGTTGTCGATGAATGGCAGTACTTTTGCGTCTACCCCGGCGCCGCGATAAGTCGCGATCAGCTCGTTGTAATTTTTTTCGCCGGACTGGTGGATCACTTGTGGGCGGCGCGCAAGGGGCAGGGTTGCGAGCGCGGCAACCACCAAGTCGTTCAAAGTTTTTGCGCCCAAGCTGCCGCCGACAACGAGCAGGCGAATCGGCCCGCTACGGCCTGCCAGACGCGTTTGCGGATCGGCGAGCCGCGTAATCGAGGCACGCACCGGAGTCCCCAGCCATTCAATTTTTTTCGGCTTTGGCAGCCATTTCGCCACCGCATTTTTAGGCACTTGTGCAAAGGTGTTGGGAAAGCCGACCAGCACCCGGTCCGCAATCAAGGCCAACACACGATTGGTCAGACCGGCATGCGCCCCCGGTTCATGTACCACCAGCGGCTTGCCAAGCAGCACGGCCATCATCCCGCCGGGGAAGGCGATATAGCCGCCCATAGCAATCACTACGGCGGGCCGAACGCGGCGAATGATCGCCAGCGATTGCCAGAACGCGCGCAGCAGCCGCACTGGCAGCGTCAGCCAGGCGATCACCCCTTTGCTGCGTACCCCCGACATGCTCACGACCTCGATTTCATAGCCGGCGCGCCCAACCAGTTTGTGCTCCATGCCCGCCGGCGTGGCCAGCCACACGATGCGCCAGCCGCGTGCCACCAGCACCTCGGCAATCGCCAGGCCAGGATAGATATGTCCGCCGGTACCTGCCGCCATGATCAGCGCGGTTTTCATGCGCGCCTCGCTTTCGCCGTGGTGGCGCGGTTCTCGTGATCGATACGCAGCAATATGCCAACGGCGACGCAGTTGATGAGGATGCCGGTACCGCCGAACGACAGGAATGGCAGGGTCAGGCCCTTGGTCGGCAGCAGGCCCATGTTGACACCCATATTGATGAATGCCTGCACCGTGATCCATACCGCAATGCCCTGCGCGACCAGCGCGGCGAAATATTTTTCGCGCATCATCGCCTCGCGCCCGACCGCAAACGCACGGTGGATGAACAATACAAACAGCGCGAGGATCACGGCTACACCGGCGAAGCCCAGCTCTTCGGCGATCACGGCGAGCAGGAAATCGGTGTGCGCTTCGGGCAGATAGAACAGTTTTTCCACGCTCGCGCCCAAGCCCACCCCCAGCCACTCGCCTCGTCCAAACGCGATCAGCGAATGCGACAGCTGGTAACCCTTGCCGAAGGCATCCGCCCATGGATCCATGAAACCGAGGATGCGCTGCAGGCGATACGGCGAGGAAATGATCAGCACCACGAACGCCACCGCCAGCAGCAGCACGAGACCGGCAAACACTCGCCAGTTGAGGCCGCCCAGAAACAGGATTGCCATGGCAATCAAGGTAATCACCACCAGCGCACCGAAGTCCGGCTGACGCAGCAGCATGGCGCCGATAAAGACCATCACCGCCAGCATCGGCAGAAAACCTTTCTTGAAGTCGTTCATGAACGCCGCCTTGCGCACCGTGTAGTCTGCGGCGTACAGCACCGTAAACAGCTTCATGATTTCCGAAGGTTGCATGGTCATGATGCCCAGCGGAATCCAGCGCCGGCTACCGTTGACTTCGCGCCCGACGCCCGGAATAAGCACCAGCACCAGCAGAAAACCGCCGCCGATAAACAGCCACGGCGCGATGCGTTGCCACATCGCCATCGGGATCTGGAACGTCACCATGCCGGCCACGATGCCCAGCGCCAGATAGATCGCGTGCCGCATCAGGAAATAATGCGTGCGGTAGCCCGATATTTTTTCCGCCTCCGCCATCGCGATCGATGCGGAATAGACCATCACCAGGCCAATAGCCAGCAGCAAGACCACGCTCCAGAACAGGGTGAGGTCCAACTCGGCGCGCGGGGCGGAGGGGTTATACAACACCGTCGGCCTCTACTTTCTGCTTCAATGCGCGCACACACTCCGCGAACATCTCGCCGCGATGCTTGTAATTCCTGAACATGTCAAAGCTGGCGCAGGCTGGCGACAGCAACACGGCATCGCCTGGAGAGGCGCGCGTATAGGCTTTTTCCACGGCATCGGCCATCGACACTGCATGGACAGTGGGAATGTTGGAAAATGAGCGCGCGCTGGTGATGGCGCTTTCGATCAGGCGTGCATCCTTGCCGATCAGCACCACCGCCTTGGCATGCCTGCGAACCGGCTCCGCCAGAGGTGAAAAGTCCTGTTCCTTGCCCTCGCCACCGGCGATCAGGATTACCGGTACCGTCATGCCATTGAGCGCGGCGACGGTTGAGCCGACATTGGTGCCCTTTGAATCGTCATAGAACGGCACACCGTTGATGACGCCCACATTTTCCACGCGGTGCGGCAAGCCCTTGAAATGGCGCAGGCCGTCGATCAGCCGGTCCATGTCGGCACC
>JANMXS010000215.1:0-3850 GCA_031394335.1 Burkholderiales bacterium | reverse complement strand
CGATGCTCGCCGGCGGCGGCGAGGCGCCGAACGAGGGCCACTTCCGGCCGATCGAGGTGATCTCGCGGCCGGGCTCGATGTTTCACGCCCTCTCCCCGTCGCCGTGCTTCCTCTACGGCTGGCCGGCGATGCAGGCGACCGAGGTGGTGCTCAACGCCGTCGCCGAGGCGATGCCGGAGGCTGTGTGCGCCTGCTCCGGCGGCGACCTCTGCGCGGTGCTCTGGTACGGCGTCCGCGAGGAGAGCGGCGCCTTCTGGGGTGACGGCTCGCCGCATCCGGTTGGGCAGGGCGCCTCGATCCACGGTGACGGCCAGAACGCCCGCCTGCACCACATCGAGGCGGCCACCCGCTTCGCGCCGCTCGAGGTGTGGGAGGCGAAGAACCCCTGGCTGATGGAGTACTGCGAGCTCGCACCGGACTCCGGCGGCCCCGGCCAGTTCCGCGGCGGCCTCGGGCCCGACATGGCTTTCCACTTCCTCGAGGACGCACTGGCGATCTCGACGATCGAGCGGACGAAGAACGCGCCGTGGGGCCTCGCCGGCTGCCTCTCAGGCCGGGCCAACGCGGGCGAGCTGCGCTTCCCCGACGGCACGACCCGGCCGATCGCCAAGGAGACGGGCGTCGCCCTCCCCAAAGGCACGACGTTCACGATCAGGGGCGGCGGTGGCGGCGGCTACGGCAATCCGGCCGAGCGCGACCGTGAGGCCGTGCTCTCCGACGTCCGTGAGGGGTACATCAGCGAGGAGCAGGCCCGCCTCCACTACCCCCATGCCTTCGAGTAGCAGGCCGTCGCCCGTGATCGTCGACGGCCATACCGACCTGCGACGGATTCTTACCGACTACGGTTTTGTCGGTCATCCGTTCCGCAAGGATTTCCCGATTTCCGGCTATGTCGAGATGCGTTACGACCCGGAACAGAAACGGGTGATTTACCAACCGGTCACCATCGAGCCGCGCGAGGTCACGCCGCGTATCGTGCGCGAAGAGCAATACGGAAAGGCCGGCGGCCGTGAGTGAAATCCGCAACTACACGCTCAATTTCGGACCGCAGCATCCTGCGGCGCACGGCGTGTTGCGCCTGATCCTGGAACTGGATGGTGAAGTAATCGTGCGCGCCGACCCGCATATCGGCCTGCTTCATCGCGCTACCGAGAAGTTGGCCGAAACGCGCACCTGGATCCAGTCAGTGCCTTACATGGACCGGCTCGACTACGTTTCGATGATGTGCAACGAACACGCCTATTGTCTGGCGATGGAGAAGCTGCTCGATATCGGGGTGCCGCTGCGCGCCCAGTACATCCGGGTCATGTTCGACGAAATCACGCGCGTCCTCAATCACCTGCTCAACATCGGCACCCATGCGCTCGACATTGGCGCCATGGCGGTCATGTTGTACGCGTTCCGCGACCGCGAGACGCTGATGGACGTCTATGAGGCCGTATCCGGCGCGCGCATGCATGCTGCCTACTATCGTCCCGGCGGCGTCTATCGCGATTTGCCCGAGCGCATGCCCGAATACCGGGTCTCGAAGTGGAGCAACGCCGAGACGGTCAAGGGCTTGAACGAAAACCGCCAGGGTTCGCTGCTCGACTTTCTTCAGGATTTCACGGATCGCTTCATCGGCTATTGCGACGAGTATGAGGAACTGCTGACCGACAACCGCATCTGGAAACAGCGTACCGTCGGTGTCGGCGTGGTGTCGCCCGAGCGCGCATTGAATCTCGGCTTTACCGGCCCCATGCTGCGTGGTTCCGGCATTGAGTGGGATCTGCGTCGCAAGCAGCCCTACGAGGTGTATGACCGAATCGAATTCGATATTCCCATCGGCGTCAACGGTGACTCCTACGATCGCTATCTGGTGCGGATGGAAGAAATGCGTCAGTCCAATCGCATCATCCAGCAATGCATCGCCTGGCTGCGCGCCAATCCGGGTCCGGTGATCAGCGACAACCATAAGGTGGCGCCGCCGGCTCGCGAAAAGATGAAGGCCAACATGGAAGAACTGATCCATCACTTCAAGCTGTTCACCGAAGGCATTCACGTGCCCAAGGGCGAGGCCTATGCCGCCATCGAGCATCCCAAGGGCGAGTTTGGCGTGTATCTGATTTCCGATGGCGCCAACAAGCCCTATCGCATGAAGCTGCGCGCGCCCGGCTTTGCCCATCTGGCGGCGCTCGACGAAATGGGCAAGGGCCACATGATTGCCGATGCAGTCACCATCATTGGCACCATGGACGTCGTGTTCGGCGAGATTGACAGATAGTCATGCTGAGCGAAATTTCCCTCAAGAAAATAGACCGTGAGGTCGCCAAATATCCGGCCGACCAGAAGCAGTCGGCGGTGATGGCGGCATTGGCGATTGCGCAGGATGAAAAGGGCTGGCTGGCGCGCGAGACCATCGCCTTCGTGGCACAGGTGCTCGACATGACGCCAATCGCTGTGTACGAGGTGGCCAGTTTCTACAACATGTACAACCTGCAGCCGACGGGCAAGTACAAGCTGACCATCTGCACCAATCTGCCCTGTGCTCTTTCCGGTGGGGCGCATGCGGCGGATTATCTGAAACAAAAACTCGGCATCGATTTCAATGAAACCACCGCTGATGGCCGATTCACGCTGAAGGAAGGTGAGTGTCTCGGCGCTTGTGGGGATGCGCCGGTGCTGCTGATGAACAACAAGCGCATGTGCAGTTTCATGACGCCCGAGCAGATCGACAAATTGCTGGGGGAGTGTTTCTGACATGGTGCCGATAGAAGCCATCCACCCCGTGATGTCGGCCGGCTGGAGCCGCGGTGACGACGGCTGGCGCCTGAAGGACTATGTTGCCCGCGGCGGCTACGAAGCACTGAAGAAAATTTGCAGCGAGAAAACGACGCCGGATGAAGTGATCAGTGTCATCAAGGCATCGGTGCTGCGCGGCCGCGGCGGGGCCGGGTTCCCGACCGGGCTCAAGTGGAGTTTCATGCCCAAGACCTACCTCGGGGAAAAATACGTTGTCTGCAATTCCGATGAGGGAGAACCGGGCACATTCAAGGATCGCGACATTCTTCGTTACGATCCACATTCGCTGATCGAGGGCATGATCATTGCCGGTTTTGCCATGGGCTCAGGCCGTGGCTACAACTATATCCATGGCGAGATCTTCGAGGTTTATGAACGCTTCGAGGAGGCGCTGGATGAGGCGCGTGCCGCCGGATTCATGGGGCCGAATATCCTCGGTTCCGGTTTCAACTTTGAACTCTTCGCGCACCACGGCTTCGGCGCGTACATCTGTGGTGAAGAAACGGCGCTGCTGGATTCTTTGGAAGGCAAGAAAGGGCAGCCGCGTTACAAGCCGCCGTTCCCGGCCAGTTTCGGCCTCTACGGCAAGCCGACCACGATCAACAATACCGAGACCTTCGCTGCCGTTCCCTTCATCCTGCGCATGGGGGCAGAACCCTATTTGAATCTGGGCAAGCCCAACAACGGCGGCAGCAAGTTGTTTTCCGTATCAGGCCACGTAAACAAGCCGGGCAATTACGAGATTCCGCTTGGTACCCCGTTCTCCACACTGCTCGAACTGGCGGGCGGAATGCGCGGCGGGCGCAAGTTGAAGGCGGTGATTCCCGGCGGTTCCTCGGCGCCGGTGCTTCCCGCTGACATCATGATGGGTGTCACCATGGACTACGACGCAATCGGCAAGGCCGGCTCGATGCTGGGTTCCGGCGCAGTGATCGTGATGGACGAGTCGGTGTGCATGGTGAAGGCACTTGAACGTTTGTCCTATTTCTATTTCGAGGAGTCGTGCGGCCAATGCACGCCGTGCCGTGAAGGTACCGGCTGGTTGTATCGCATCGTGCATCGTATTGAA
>JANMXS010000214.1:0-8251 GCA_031394335.1 Burkholderiales bacterium | reverse complement strand
GTACGGCGAGACGCGTACATCAAGGCACATCCCCAACGATATCCTGCGTGAGCTGCATGGCTTCATTCACATGTTTGAAGACACGCCGGAGTTTGTGGCACGCCACATCATTCGCGAAGCCAAGTCCTATCTCGATTCACTGGCGCCGCCGTTTTTTCGTGCGCTGGTGCATTACGCGCAGGACGGCTCCTATTCATGGCACTGTCCTGGGCACTCCGGTGGGGTGGCATTTCTGAAGTCGCCCATCGGCCAGATGTTCCACCAGTTCTTCGGAGAAAACATGCTGCGGGCAGACGTTTGCAACGCAGTGGAGGAATTGGGCCAGTTGCTCGACCACGATGGTCCGGTGGGCGCCTCCGAGCGCAATGCGGCGCGCATTTTCAATGCCGACCACTGCTTCTTCGTTACTAATGGCACCTCCACCTCGAACAAGATGGTGTGGCATGCCAATGTGGCGCCTGGCGATATTGTCATCGTCGATCGCAACTGCCATAAATCAATCCTGCACGCGATCATCATGACCGGCGCCAACCCGGTGTTCCTGATGCCGACGCGCAATCATCTGGGCATCATCGGGCCGATTCCGCTGGAGGAATTCAAGCTCGAAAATATCCGCAAGAAAATCGAGGCGAACCCGTTCATCAAGGACAAGAAGGCCAGGCCGCGCATTCTGACCATTACGCAATCCACCTACGACGGCGTGCTCTACAACGTCGAGACGCTGAAGGAAACGCTTAACGGCCAAGTCGAAACCCTGCACTTCGACGAAGCCTGGCTGCCGCATGCGACCTTCCACGATTTTTACAAAAACATGCACGCCATCGGCAAGGATCGCCCGCGCTCGAAAGACGCCATCATTTACGCGACCCACTCCACGCACAAACTGCTGGCCGGCATCTCGCAGGCCTCGCAGATCATCGTGCAGGATTCGGAGAAGCGCAAACTCGATCGCCATGCCTTTAATGAAGCGTATTTGATGCATACCTCGACGTCGCCGCAATACGCGATCATCGCCAGTTGTGATGTGGCGGCAGCGATGATGGAGCCCCCGGGCGGCACTGCCTTGGTGGAGGAGTCGATCCTGGAGGCGCTCGATTTCCGCCGCGCCATGCGCAAGATTGACGCCGAATTCGGCAAGGACTGGTGGTTCAAGGTGTGGGGCCCGGAGAAACTGGCCGAGGAGGGCATCGGCACGCAAGAGGACTGGACGCTGAAGGCCAATGAGAAATGGCACGGTTTCGGCAATCTTGCGCCGGGCTTCAATATGCTCGACCCGATCAAGTCGACCATCGTCACACCGGGGCTGGATGTATCCGGCAAATTCGCCAAGACCGGCATCCCCGCATCCATTCTCACCAAGTTCCTGGCCGAGCATGGCGTGATCGTGGAGAAGACCGGTTTGTACTCGTTCTTCATCATGTTCACCATCGGTATTACCAAAGGTCGCTGGAACACGCTGTTGACCGCCTTGCAGCAATTCAAGGACGACTACGACAAGAATCAGCCGATGTGGAGAATCTTGCCGGAATTTATTGCCACCCAGCCGTGCTACGAGAAGATCGGTTTGCGCGACCTTTGCCAGCAGATCCACGATATGTACAAGGCCCACGATATCGCTCGCCTGACCACCGAGATGTACCTGTCGAACATGGTGCCGGCGATGAGCCCGGCAGATGCCTTCGCGAGAATGGCGCATCGTGAAGTTGATCGCGTGGCGATCGACGATCTGGAAGGCCGCGCCACCAGCGTAATGCTGACACCGTACCCGCCCGGCATCCCGCTGCTGATTCCGGGTGAGCGATTCAACAAGACCATCGTGCAGTATTTGCGATTTGTGCGCGAGTTCAATTCAGCATTCCCCGGTTTTGAAACCGATGTGCATGGCCTTATTGAAGAAAAAATTGACGGCAAGCTTGTCTATTACGTCGACTGCGTGCGCTAGTTCGGCGCGGTTGGTATGGTACTGACCCGGCGTAGCTAAAATGGCGCTTGTCAACATTCCTTAATTCATTACCAGATTCGATTTCTTATGCATGCATTGGTTGTAGATGACGATGAAGTCGTCGTACAGTTTTTTAAAATATGCCTGACGCGACTCGGCTATGAGGTGGCGACGGCAGGTGACGGCATGGCTGCGCTCGACCTGTGCAAAGAGCGCCCCTTTGATGTGGTGCTTTGCGATGTGCGCATGCCGCGTCTCAATGGCATCAGCTTCATTCGCAACGTCAAGCGCATAGCGCCGGGTGCGGCCAGCCGCATCATTGTCATTTCTTCAATGGACGATCGCACAGTGCGACGATGCGCTGGCGGCGGGTGCAGAGGTCTATCTGGTCAAACCGGTTTCGGCGACTACCTTGGCGGAATTGCTGGCGATGCCCGGCGCCGCCAAGGGCTGATCCGCGCTAATGGCCCAATACTGATGGGGCAAGACTTCTGGCAATCCAGCGGCTACGCCACGCTGGGCAAAAATGACCATGGCTGGCTGCGCGTTACCCCTGACTATCTGCGGTTCATCCTCAAGCGCCCGGAACTGGCGCCGATTGCGGAATCGGGGCCGCTGGAGCGCGTGCTGCATGCTCAGCTCGTTGCAGACCCATTGCGCGCCTTGGGTGCAGCTGATCTGGAATCGATTGAGGATGCCGACGCACGCGAGAATTACATCCACTTTCTGACGCTGCGCAAAAGCCTGCTGGATGCAGTGACCCTGGAGCGTTTTTATCTGCAGTCATTTCGCAAGGGTATCGTCGATACGCCACCTGCATTCCTGGATATGGCGGCGCACGCCATCACCCGCAGTCTTTTGGAGGGTTGCGAGGATCCGTATGAAGTCCGCGCCGGCGAAATGTTTTTTCGCCACCAGCGCGTTTCGACTGAGGCTGGACAGGTACTGGCAGCCGATGCCGAGACCATTCAGATGTTTGCCGAAACCGGCGGCTTTGGCAGCGTCGGGCGTCTGATCGCACAGCAGGGTACGCCGCTCGCCAGCATGAACATGGGCGTGATGTCGCACGAAAATGCACAGCTCTATTGGCTGCGCGAGAACCGTCACGCCTATTTACTGGATCTCACCCTCGGCCGTGCGGGGGAGCAGGCGTTGGCCCGGTTGATGCGCCGCTGGGTAAAACATTTCCTGGGTGTTGACGTCACCATCGAATCCCTGGCGAAAATTGAAGACGAGACGTGGCGCTGGCACCTCGGTCTGGATGTCGAGTCGACCGCCATCCTGAATGATTTGTATGAAGGCAAAGAGGTGGAAGAGCAACGCCAGCAGCGCCTGATCGCGCTGTTCCGGCTAAATTTTGCCGATGCGCGCGACATGCGTGCCGATGTCGCCGGCAAACCGGTGTATCTCGGTATGGCGATCAACAGCGAGAATGTGCTGAAACTGAAACCGCAGAATCTGCTGCTGAATTTACCGCTGGCGCTGGCACGTTAGCCCGATGGCGGGCCACATCGCTTGCATTGAATTGGACTACACTTGAGCAATCATCACACAGGAAACGATATGACCACGCAAAGAGAACATCCGGCAGTTGCCATGCTGCGCAGCGAAATTGAAATGATGATGTCCGATCGCGAAGCCTTGCTGCGCGTCGCCGGAGCCGCCGCGAAGTTTGTGGAAAAAGTGAATATTGCGAGGCTGCCGGTGTCGGCGATCCCGCTGGCGGAGGCGCTCGCGTCGAGTGTGAACGCACTGTCGGAAGATTCTCTCAAGGAAGCGTTGCAGAGCGTGAAGCGACGTTGATGGCGTGAAGCGCTGCTGGCGGGCGCCACGAAAATGAAATGCCCGAGGAGGCAATATGAACGAAGAATATTTCAATATGTCGATCCGCAAGTTCCTGAAGTCGGTCGGCGTGCAATCGCAGCGCGAAATTGAGCAGGCGGTTGTCAAGGCGCTGGCGGATGGCAAACTCAAGGGCCGTGAAAAGCTCGTGGCAAAGGTGACCTTGACCATTGATTCTCTTGGTGTAACCAGGACGATCGACGGCACCATCGAACTTGAATAGCCCGGATTCGTTCACCGTTCCCGCACAGTACCCGCAGCGCGATGCGCGCATTACGCGCTGGCTCGGTCGCTGGCTGATGCGCGTGTCCGGCTGGCGCTTCAGCGGCGCGCTTCCGGATGTGCCAAAACTCATTATCTCGGTGGCCCCGCATACCTCCAACTGGGACTTCATGGTCGGCATGATGGCGCTGTGGGCGCTTGATATCCGCATTACCTTCATCGGCAAGCACACCCTGTTCAAAGGCGTGTTCGGTACCTGGCTGCGCTCACTGGGAGGCATCCCGGTCGATCGCAGCAAGTCACACGGCGTGGTCGGTGAAGTTGTCGATGCATTCAATGCCAGCGAGCGGATGATTTTTGCTTTGGCACCGGAAGGCACGCGCAAACTCGACAAGGGTTTCAAAAGCGGATTTCTGCACATCGCGCATGGCGCGCAGGTACCGATTGTGCTTGCCTACTTCGATTTTCCCGAGCGCACGATTTGTTTTGGCAAAGTCCTGACCACTAGCGGCGATGCCGAACAGGATCTACAGGCGGTGCTAGCCTTTTACCGCCCGGTGCGCGGCAAATACACCAAAGATTGGCAACGCATTCCCCAAGGCCGTTGAGTCGCTGACGGTGGTCGCCATGGTCTGAGCCCCGTTTTAGCGCGGTCGTACGCTGAGCCAGAACGTTTATGGGGCATCGTCAAAAACGGGGTGACCCGTTCAAGTAATTGAAAATTATAATTTTTTCGGAAGAATGTAAGTTGGCATGGCAAATGCTTATATAGCTTGTCGATGAGCAATCATCGTCAATTTCTCCTCCGAGAGCGGTTTGCCCGGCATCCCAAAGATGCCGGGCTTTTTCTTTTTTGCGATACGCAATTGATTACGTGGGGCGGAGCAATTTCTTAGCAGCAGCTTTTCTCGCGCTGAATCGGCGGGCACTTGACGGTGCCATAGGAGCAGAAGACGCAGCAGTCACCGGATTTCGGTTTGTGCAGCGTTTTGCATTGGGTGCATTCCCAAAAGAACAGGCAGGCGTCGGTGGGCATGGCTTGCGTTTCCTGAGTGCCGCAGGCCGGGCAGGTCAGGGTCGAATCAAGAATCAATGCGGCGACGCTCACGATTTCTTTTCGCTCGACGGGTAGCCGGCGTTCGCCGTTGCCTGGGTCAGTTTGGCGAGACTGGTTTTGGCATTGTCGAAGGTAACAATTGCCTGTTTCTTTTCAAAGCTGACCTCTACCTTGGCGACACCTTCAACCTTGTTCAGCGCCTTCTTGATCGTAATCGGACAGGCGGCACAGTCCATGCCGGGTACTGACAGCGTCACGGTTTGGGGTTCGGCGAATGCGAATGTGGTGGTGCCCGCTAGCGTCAGGCAACAGGCAAGATTCTGTAGAATTTTCATCAACGATCCTTAATAGAAAAACGGCGCGACATAGGGAAATCCGACAGCGATGACGACGAGCACAATGGCGATCCAGAAAATGATTTTGTAGATTCGCTGTGTTTCCGGCAAGGCGCAGATTTCGCCCGGCGCGCAAACTTGCGGCGAACGCCGGAAGATTCGATAGCCGGCGTAGCCCAGCGCCGTAAACGCCGCCAGCAGAAACACCGGTCTTGCCGGTTCCAGCGCCGTCAAGCTGGACAACCAGGCGCCGCCGAGGCCGATGGAAACGAAAATAAGCGGTCCCAGGCAGCAGGCTGAAGCGAGAATGGCCGCCAGTCCGCCCAGCGCCAGTGCGCCGGACTTTATTTTGCGATCTGAAGTTTGGTTTGGTTCCATAGTGATGCACACTGTATCCCTGTACCCAAGTACGGAGTCAAGCCTATGTGGAAAGAAGATGTTACGGTTGGCGTCACCATCGGCCAAGCGGCCAAAGCCGTCGATGTCAATGTGGAAACCATTCGTTACTACCATCGCATCGGCTTGTTGCCCCTGCCACCGCGAGCGCATGGCAGCATTCGTCGTTATTCAATAGATTCCGTCAGACGGCTTTCGTTCATCCGGCGCGCGCAACAGTTGGGCTTCAGTCTTGACGAAATTGCGGAACTTCTGCAACTGGAGAAAACCCGCAGTTGTGGAAGCGCGCGCAATATCGCCGAGGCTAAATTAGCCGATGTCACGCGCAAAATCGCCGACCTTTCCAGCATTCAAAATTACCTCGCTTCGCTCGTGCGCCGTTGCAAGGCCGGAAAAACCGCCGACTGTCCTATTTTTGAAGCGCTGTTGCCGTTGTCGTAAAAGGTGCTGGCTCAGTTGCCCGCTGCACACGTGCAATTTGACGACGGCGCAACAGCAAATAAACCGCGGGAATCACAAACATCGACAGCAGCGGCGCCGTGATCATGCCGCCGACCATGGGCGCGGCAATGCGCTGCATGACTTCCGAACCGGTGCCGCTGCCCCACATGATCGGCACCAGGCCGGCGATGATGACGGCGACGGTCATGGCCTTGGGCCTGACGCGCAACACCGCACCCTCGCGGATTGCTGCCAGCAGCTCGGCCTCGGTGTCCTTGCCGGCATTGAGCCTGGCGTCCCAGGCGTGCTTCAGGTAGAGCAGCATGATCACGCCGAATTCGGCGGCAACGCCCGATAGCGCGATGAAGCCCACCGCAGTCGCCACCGACATGGCATGTCCCAGCAGATAGAGCAGCCAGAATCCGCCCACCGCCGCAAACGGCAAGGTCAGCATGATCAGCAGTGCTTCATCGCCACGTTTGAAAGTGAGATAGAGCAGTACGAAAATAATCACCAGCGTGAACGGCACCACGATCTTCAGCTTCGCCTTGGCGCGCTCGAGATACTCGAACTGCCCCGACCAGGCCACCGAATAGCCGGGTGGTAATTTCACCGCACTTGCCACGGCCTGCTGCATGTCCTTCACGGCGGAGGCCAGATCGCGACCGCGAATATCCACATAGACCCAGCCGGACAGGCGCGCGTTCTCGCTTTTCAGCATCGGTGGACCATCGGCAATTTTGATCTCGGCGACGGCGGAAAGCGGGATCTGCGCACCGCGCTCGGTAATCACCGGCAGGTTGCGGATTTTTTCCACCGAATCGCGAATTTCGCGTGGATAGCGAACATTGATCGGGAAGCGCTGCAGGCCCTCCACGGTTTCGCCGATATTGTCGCCACCGATCGCGGCCGCCACCACGCTTTGCACATCGCTGACATTCATGCCATAACGCGCCGCCACCGGCCGGTTGATCTGGATGTCGATATAGCGACCCCCGGTGAGGCGTTCCGCCAAGGCGGAGGTGACACCGGGAACGTCCTTCACCACGCGTTCAATCTCCTGGGTGATGCGGTCAATCTCCACCAGATCGGTGCCGCCTACCTTGACGCCCACCGGGCTTTTGATGCCGGTGGCGAGCATGTCGATGCGATTGCGGATCGGCGGTATCCACAGGTTGGCGAGGCCCGGCAGCTTGACGGTGCGATCCAGCTCTTCAATCAGTTTTTCCGGCGTCATGCCGACGCGCCATTCGCTTTGCGGCTTGAACTGGATGGTGGTCTCGACCATTTCCATCGGTGCGGGATCGGTGGCACTCTCGGCGCGGCCGATCTTGCCGAACACTTGCTTGACCTCGGGCACCTGCATGATCAGCTTGTCGGTCTGCTGGAGAATTTCTGCGGCCTTGCCGGCGGAAAGGCCGGGCAGCGCGGAGGGCATGTACAGCAAATCGCCCTCGTCCAGCGGCGGCATGAATTCGCCGCCAAGCTGCATGATGGGATAGGCCGTCGCCGCGAGTATCACCAGCGCGATCGCCAGCGTGGCCTTCGGAAATGCCAGCACCTTGTCGAGCAGCGGCCGATACAGGCGGATCAGGACGCGGTTAAGCGGATTGGTATTCTCGGCGGGAATCCGGCCGCGAATCAGATAGCCCATCAGGATCGGAATCAAGGTCACGGCCAGTCCGGCTGCCGCCGCCATCGCGTAGGTTTTGGTGAATGCCAGCGGGGCGAACAGCCGTCCTTCCTGCGCCTCCAGGGTGAAAATCGGGATGAACGAAAGCGTGATGATCAGCAGACTGAAGAACAGCGCCGGCCCGACTTCGGCGGCGGCGTCGCCGACCACCTGCCATTGCGTTTCGCCGTCCAATTTGCGGCCCGGATTGGCGTGGTGCCAGGCCTCGATATGCTTGTGCGCGTTTTCGATCATCACCACGGCGGCATCGACCATCGCACCGATGGCGATGGCGATGCCGCCGAGGCTCATGATGTTCGAATTGAGCCCCAGTGCGTGCATGG
>JANMXS010000213.1:0-3336 GCA_031394335.1 Burkholderiales bacterium | reverse complement strand
GCAGGTTTTGCGTGCCGCAGCCGCCGGGCAGCAGGCCGACCTTGAGTTCGGGCAGTGCCATCACCGCATGCGCCTCGGCGATGCGCAGATCGCAGGCCAGGGTGCATTCCATGCCGCCGCCCATCGCATAACCATTGATGGCGGCGATGGTGACGAAGCGCGCATTCATCCACGCCTCGAAGGCCTCACCAAATGCACTGATGAAACTGCGCGCGGCCAGTTTGTCGGCATCGGTTTTGCCGGTGAAGCGCTTCAAGTCCGCGCCCGCCGAGAAGAATTTTTCGCCCGCGCCGGTGATGATGGCGGCGTAGACATTCTTGTTGGCATTCAGCTCGTGGGTGAGGTCGAGCAACGCGCACAGCGATTCCGGCGTCCAGGTGTTTGCCGGTGGATTATTGATGGTGATGAAGCAGGTATGGCCTTCGATTTTATGTTCGATCATTTTCTTATCCGACGGTAAATTTAATTTCCGAACGCCGTTGTTTTGTCGCAGTTACTGCGAAGTGCTTCCCCCTTTGGAAAAGGGGGATTGAGGGGGATTTAATGGCGTCACCGAAAGGCGACCACCGAGAAATCCCCCCGCACCCCCCTTTGCAAAGGGGGGACTAGCGAGAAAAAATTGGACGAGCGCATTCAATCCTTTTTATACAACTTGATGATGCTCGAAAAATCCAGCCCGCCATTGCCATTGGCGCTATGCATTTGATACAGCTGCTGCGCCGCCGCGCCCAGCATCACCGGCTGCTTCGCCGCCTTGGCCGCCTCGGTCACCAGCGTCAAATCTTTCAACATCAAATCCGCACCAAAGCCGCCGCTATAGCCGCGCGAAGCCGGCACATTCTCGAGCACGCCCGGATAGGGGTTGTAGGTATCCGAACTCCAGCAGCGCCCGCTGGAGGTATTGGCGATGCCGGCAAACACCTTCGGGTCCATGCCCAGTTTGGCGGCCAGCGCCATGCCCTCTGCGGTGGCGATCATTTCGATGGCCAGCATCATGTTGTTGCAGATCTTCGCGACCTGGCCGTTGCCGGCGCCGCCGCAATGCACGATGTTCTTGCCCATCGCCTGCAACACCGATTTGGCTTTGCCGAAGTCGGTGACATCGCCGCCGACCATGAAGGTCAGCGTGCCCGCTTCCGCGCCGCCGGTGCCGCCGGAGACCGGTGCATCGACCATCGGGTTGCCGTGTTTGTTTGCAGCGGTGGCGACTTCGCGCGCGGTCTGCGGATCGATGGTGGAGGAGTCGATCAGCAATACGCCTTTGCTTACACCGGACAGCACGCCATTGTCAGCGGTGTACACCGAGCGCACATGGGGCGAGGAAGGCAGCATGGTGATCACCAGCTCGACGCCCTTCGCACAATCGCCCGGCGAGGTGGCCGCTTCGCAACCCAGGCCGATAAATTGCTGCACCGACGCGGCGACCACATCGAACACCTTCAGCGTGTGACCTGCCTTGAGCAGGTTGCGCGCCATGGGCCCGCCCATATGGCCGAGGCCGATAAAGCCGATTTTCATATCATCCCCATTGAAAACAAATGCGCGGCGCGATGGATGATCGCGCAGCGCTTGGGTGGTTGCCGCCGATCTACTTCAGGCTGATGGTGGTGTTCACGCCGCTGTGCATGGCGTTGTCATCAAACCAGCGCGCCGTAACAGTCTTCGTCTGCGTATAAAACTGCACCGCCTGCTTGCCATAAGGGCCAAGGTCGCCGAGCTTGGAGCCGCGCGAGCCGGTGAAGCTGAAGTAGGGGACCGGCACCGGGATCGGCAGGTTGATGCCCACCTGGCCAACGTCGATCTCGTTCTGGAACTTGCGGGCCACCGCGCCGGACTGCGTGAAGATGCCGGTGCCATTGCCATAGGGATTGGCGTTGACCAGCTCGATCGCTTCATCAAGTGTGTCGACCGAGACGATAATCAGCACCGGCCCAAAGATTTCTTCATCATAGACCTTCATGCCGGGCTTGACGCCGGAGAACACCGTCGGCGCGATGAAATTGCCGTTCGGGTAGCCGTCGATCTTCGGATTGCGGCCGTCGAGATCGAGCTTGGCGCCTTCCTTGACGCCTTGTTCGATCAATCCCTCGACGCGTGCGCGCGCGGCCTTCGATATCACCGGGCCCACGTCGGTACCGGCGACGGTACCCGCATTAACCTTGAGGGTTTTCGCCTTGGCGACGATATCGGGAATCCATTTATTGGCGTCGCCGACCAGCACGGCGACCGAGGTCGCCATGCAGCGCTGCCCGGCCGCGCCGAAGCCGGCGCCGACCAGTGCGTTCAGCGATTGGTCCTTGTTGGCGTCCGGCATCACCACCGCGTGGTTCTTGGCGCCCATCATGCACTGCGCGCGCTTGCCATGCGTGCTGGAAAGTTTGTAGACATGCTCGCCAACATGGCAGGAGCCGACGAACGACACCGCCTTGATGGTCGGGTGGGTGCACAGCGCATCGACGGCTTCCTTGCCGCCGTGGATCACGTTAAGCACACCGGGTGGCACCCCGGCTTCCATCGCCAGTTCGGCCAGCAGCATGGTGGTCATCGGGTCCTGCTCGGAGGGCTTGAGCACAAAGGTATTGCCGGTGACAATCGCCATCGGGAACATCCACAGCGGAATCATTGCCGGGAAATTGAATGGCGTGATGCCTGCGCAAACGCCGATCGGCTGGCGGATGAAATAGGTGTCGATGCCGGTGCCGACGTTCTCGGCCATTTCGCCCAGACTCAGCGTGCCGATCGAGCAGGCGTGCTCGACCACTTCAAGGCCGCGGAAAATATCGCCTTCCGCATCGGGCAGGGTCTTGCCCTGTTCGGCGGTGAGGATTGCGGCCAGTTTTTTGGTATCGCGGCGGATCAGCTCCTGCAACTTGAGCATGATGCGCGCACGGGTGCCGATGGAGGTGTTCTTCCAGGTCTTGAAGGCTTCGGCGGCGCCGGCGATGGCGGCTTCGATTTCATCATGCGTCGCAAACGGCACGCGCGCCAGCACTTCCTGCGTGGCGGGATTGACGATGTCTTTCCAGACCTGCGATTTGGATTCGACAAACTTGCCGTTGATCAGCAGTTTGACGGTAGCGGCGGGTTTGGTTTGCAGTACGGCGGCCATGATGTGCTCCTCGAAAACGGGTTGCGGTGCGTGTTATGAACAACTTACATTATAAGTTTGGCGAGGCGGCGGCGGGGATATCAAGTGTGCGCCGGAAAAGTGCAATAAATTATGTAGGTCCAGCATTGGCGCGGAGTTTGAGGCATTTTTGCTTGGGAAGGCGCGCCAATGCTGGATCTGCGCGAATTAAAATTAAATATGTACTTAAAACTCGTCATTCCGGCGTA
>JANMXS010000212.1:0-16042 GCA_031394335.1 Burkholderiales bacterium | reverse complement strand
GAATGCCATTTGGAGTTCGCCGTTGTCGGGCGCGGAACAAGTTTAGGGAATGCCAAGCAGCATTCTGGGCTCTGACCGGAGAACGGCGCGTGCAAGGCCGCGCCGCTGCGAGCCTATTTCTTCAGATCCGTGCACTCGCTGTCATTGAGGCCGCCATAGGCTTCTGAGCCCGGTACCGTGGCCACGATGTCGTAAAAGTCCCATTCGCCCTTCTGGTCCGCTGGCTTCTTGGCGCGAACCAGGTACATGTCGCGGATCAGTCTGCCGTCGTACCGCAGCACGCCGTTGCGGGTTGTCGCATCGTCGAATTTTTGTGTCTTGAGGTAGGCGAACACTTTTTCCGGATCCTTTGAACCAAGCGCGTTGACGGCCTTGAGGTACTGCAGGGCAGCGGAGTAACCGGCCGCCTGATTGTTGGTTGGCATCTTTTTCATCTTCGCGAAGAAGCGGTTCGCAAAGGCACGGGTCCTGTCATCCATGTTCCAGTAAAAACTGGTCGCGTACTCCTGCCCTTCCATTACCTTCAAACCGCCGGCCTTCACGTCCGTGATGATGTCTATCAAACCACCCACTTTCTGGGTTGCGGTGGGCAGGCCGAATTCACGCGACTGCTTCATGATGTTGACATTGAAGGAGCCACCGGTTGTCGACACGATCAGCTTGGCTTTCGAAGCCTGCGCCTGCAGCAGGAAGGAAGAGAAGTCGGTCGCCTCGTACGGGATCCGCACGGTGCCAACAATCTTGCCCTTGGTGCCTTCCATCTCCTTGCGGATCATTCCTTCGACCAGATTCCCGTAAGCCGCATCGGGCAACATGAGAAACCAGGTGTCGTTGCCCTTTTCGATTTGTGCCTTGACAGCGGACCGCACCACAGCCTTGAAGTTGTACAAAAAGCCGATGCCATAACCATTGCACTGCTTGCCCGCTATGTCGTCCGCCGCCGCGGCGGTGAAGAACGCCATCTTCTTCTTTTCCTTCACCAGGTTGTTCACGGCAAGGGCGGTACCCGAGTTGACGACGTCGAAAATGGCATCGACATTGTCGCGGTCGAACCACTCGCGCGCGATGGTCAGCGCCAGATCGGTCTTCATCTGGAAGTCGGCGGAGACCAGTTGCACCGGTTGACCAAGCGCCTTCCCGCCAACGTCCTCAATGGCAAGCTCAACGGCAGCCACCGAACCCTTGCCGGCGCCGTCGGACTGGACACTGGACATATCGGTCAAGACGCCGATCTTGACGGATTGGGCGCTGGCTACGCCCAACTGCAAGCAGCAAGCCAATGCTGAAATGATCAAACGCAAACGCATGGTGGTGTCTCCAGTAATTTAGATGGCGAAGCCGCTCCTGTGCAGCAGCCATCGGATTATGGAATTTCCGTTTGCCGGGAGCGTTGCGAATGGACGACGCATCAATTCGATCTCATGATGCATCCGATCGCATTCGGCTGCCACCGCCAGTCGCACCCGCGGGAAGACCGTGGCCCGGAGATATCCGGAGGGCGTTGCGGAGTCACGCAATGCGGTAGAAACGCACGGAGGTGTCGTGCAACAGTGAGTTTCTCTCTGCCTCGGAGGCGCCCGCCGCGATACGCTTGAAGGTGTTCCACAACACGCGGTAGGTGCAGCTTGCGCCGTCGACCGGGAAGTTGCTTTCGAACATGCAACGCTCTGCGCCAAACTCGGTTATGCATGTTTCCAGCCAAGGGCGCCAAGCGTCCGCCAGCTCCGCCGACGTCGAACTCGGTGCTTGTCCGTGAAAGCCGAACCCCGAGCGCCGCATGCCCAGGCCGCCCAGCTTCATGTGGACATTCGGGCACTTCGCCAACTCCCGAATCGCGCGATGCCACTGCGCGAAAAGGTGTTGGCGCTGTCCGGAATAACGCCCCACACCGAGCACGCCACCCGTATGGTTGAGCACGATGGCTTGTGCCGGGAATAGATGCGCCAGGTCGATCAGATCGTCCAGCTGGGTCTGGTACAGCCAGGCGTCGAACGTCAAACCGAACTCGCCCAGCAGCGCGAAGCCTTCCCGGAACCGCGCATCCAGGTACAAGCCTGGATCGCAAATTTTCGGCCCCCCCATGACTTCCGGATCGGGGTCCCAGGCCGCCACGTTCCGGACCCCCTTGAAGCGGCCGTTTCCAGCAGCTATGTGGGCCTCCAGAACGGCCGCAGCCGATCTACCGCGCGCCAGGTCTGCATACCCGACGATTCCAGCGCAGACATCGATGGCACCGCCTTCCGCCTTTGCCGCGACTGCGCTGGCAAATACCGTTTCCCCCACCGGTCGCATTTCAAGCGGGCCGTCCGCGCGGTAATGCGAACGCCACTCCACGAACACCGTGCCGCACACGCGATGCCCAGCTTGAAGATCGACCAACAGCTCCGGCAAAAGGTAGCGCTGGTCGGGGCGATCCCACAAATGGTGATGCGCGTCGCAGATGGCAGCTGCCGGGTCGATGACCGGCTCATCGCCCGGTGCATCGCGGTCCCCGCTGACGTCGAGGCCGGGTTCAGCCATCGCGGCGGCCGCCCCGTGCCCGATTCTCAGGCCGCCACATGGGCCCGCGATGCTGCGTGTTGTTCCTGGAGAATAAGCTCCGCCAGGCGCCAGCCGAGCGCCATGGCAGGCGCATTGGTGTTGCCCGACATCGCATACGGGATGACGGAACAATCCGCGACACGCAGGTTCTGTACGCCATGCACGCGCAAGTGGTCGTCCACGACGGCGCCCTCACCGTTCCCCATCGCGCAAGTGCCAACAGCGTGATTCGCCGTGCTGCCGAAGCGCTTGTACGAGTCGAGCAGATCGGCTTCTGTCTTGACGTGCGGACCCGGAGTCAGTTCAGCGCCGATATAGGGCTTCAAGGCCGGCCTGGACATCAAACCGCGTATGAAACGTGCCACTGCCAAAGCGGCGTTCCGGTCGTTGTCGGTCGCCAGCCAATTGGGCCGGATCACCGGATGATGGTCCGGATTGTCCGAACGCAGTGTGACGCTGCCGCAACTCTCAGGGTGGAGGAAGTAGGCGAAACACGTCATGCCGGGCTCCTTGGCTGTCTTGACCCTGGAGACCACGTCCTTGGCGTTGCTGGTGTCCCAACTCAAAGGCGCGGCGAAAAACTGGATGTCCGGCCGATCGCCTTCGAGCCCGGTCTTGGCGAAACCCCCCGATGAAAACGTGCTGTAGCTGAGCACTCCGGAGCGGAACATGTAGTACCGCAACACGTTCTTGGCCAGCCTGGCGCCACGGTATTCACGGTTCTCACCGGGCACACCGAGCAGCTTGTGAATCACGGTGTAGCTGAGGTGCTCCCGCATATTGGCTCCCACGCCTGCATTGTCGTGAACAATGGGAATGCCAAACGACTGCAGCGTCTGGGCCGGGCCGATTCCCGACATCATGAGGAGTTGTGGCGATTTCAGCGTACCGGCCGAAACAATTACATCGCCACGGGTCCGGAACTCCACCCTTTCGCCGCCCGCCCGGCACGAAATGCCAACGGCACGCCGTCCTTCGAAAAGCACGCGCTCGACCAGAACACCGGTCTTGACGACCAGGTTGGCGCGCTCGCGCGCCGGATGCAGGAATGCGTTCGCGGCGCTCCAGCGGCGCCCACGCCAGGTCGTGATGGGGTAATAACCGACCCCCAGCTGATCGAGCCGATTGAGATCGGTCTTGCGCGGCAACCCCATTTGCACGCCGGCCTGGATGATCGCTTCGTCGATGGGATTTTCGTCGTAGGGAATCGAAACATGCAGCGGCCCCCCGGCGCCGCGCAGATCGTCCTGGCCGAGCTGATGGTCCTCCATCTGCCTGAAACAGGCCGACATGTTTTCCCAGCCCCATGACCTGACGCCGGTGCGCGACCAGTCGTCGTAGTCGCGGGCCTGGCCGCGAATGTAGAACATGCCATTGAGCGAACTGGTGCCGCCTATCATCTTGCCGCGCGGCCACACCTCACCCTGGTTGCGTCCGGGAGTGGCCTCGACGGGAAGGCACCAGGACAGCGTCGGGTGCAAACGCAGCTTGGCAATGCCTTTCGGAATGGGAACATAAGGATGGGCGTCCTCCGGCCCGGCCTCGACCAGAAGTACGCGTTTGCCCGGGTCGGCACTGAGCCGGTTTGCCAGCACGCATCCGCTTGATCCAGCCCCGACAATGATGTAGTCGAATTCGCTCATGTTGCGTGTTGCCTCGATGGAGTTCCTTGCATCCGTGCTACCAGCGCACAGGCAATGAATTCAGGCCGTAGACATACATCTCCCGCTTGAACGGAATCTGGTCGAACGGCACCGCCAGCTCCAGATTCGGAAAACGTTCGAACAATATCTTGAACACGGTCTGCAGTTCCAGTCGCGCAAGAGGCTGGCCGATGCACTGGTGAAGGCCATGGGAAAACGTCATTTGCGCACTGGCGTTCTGCCGCTCGATGTCGAATTTGCGCGGCTCGGGAAATACGGCAGGATCGAAATTGGCGGCAATCAGCAAGGCATAGGCACCCTCGCCAGCCCGAATCAGCTGCCCGCCTATGGTCACATCGGCGGTTGCGGCGCGACAGGCGTTGTAATGCGTCGGCGTGTCCAGGCGCAGCATTTCTTCGACGGCGTTTTTTACCAGCGCGGGATTTGCCTGGAGTTTCTTGCGCTGCTCCGGATTCATGAGAAAGTTCAAGACGCCCATGCCGATCTGGTTCGCGGTGGTCTCATGGCCCGCGAAATAGAGCAGCAGAATCATGTGAACCGCGTCCAGACGGGTGCAGTTTCCCGGGCGGATTTGCTCGAGAACCAGACGCCCAACCATATCGGAACCGTCACCCGGATCCTGTTCCTTTTTGCGCACCACTTCTTCAAAGTACTCGGCCATGTGCTTGTAAGCCTGCTGTGAAACTTCGGGAGGAAGCGACAAGTCGAGCCTGTCACTGCTCCACTTGACAAGCTTCCCGTGATCCTCATAAGGAACACCCACCAGCATGGAGACCACGGTCACCGGCAGTTTCAAAGCGAGGTGCTTCACCAGGTCGCAGGGAGAACCGAGCTTGACCATGTCCGCGATCAATCCATCGACGTACTGCTCGATCGAGGGGCGCAGCTCTTCCATGCGTTTCACCGTGAAGTCCTTTGACAGCATGCGGCGAAATTTGCTGTGATCCGGTGGGTCCATGGTGATGAAGGTCTGGTAGCTTTTCACCGTGGCAGCGCGCGCCGGGCTTAGAAACGGATACCCAGGTTTGGTGGGATCGGCACTGAAATGCGGGCTCGACAGCAGTTCGCGCACATCTGCATTGCGTGTCAACAACCACGCGTTTCGACCATCCCACATCTTGACCTGCGTAGGTCCTTGCGCGCGAAACTTCTCGTATTCCGGCGGTGGCATCAGCAGGTCAGTGCGTGGAATGGGAAAAGTAGGGAGGCCGATTTCCTGGGCTGGCGCCTGGGTTGCCGTATTCATGGTCTTGTCTCCTGTGTATTGATGCCAATGGATAAGATCGGTCGTCGATTCGTGGCTTTCATTCCCACAGGCCCAACAACCATCGGCCCTTGTGAACTTCAGTTGTCCTTATGGATCTCGATCACCCCGGTAGGGCACATGCTCACAGCGGATTCAACGTCTCCCAGGCGATCCAGCGGCGGTCTCTCGACCAGAAGAATAACCACGCCATCGTCGTCGTTCTGACCGAAGATGTCGGGCGCGCATGTCACGCAGTGACCCGCGCCAATACATTTGTCAGGGTACACGGTGACACGGAACGATTTCGGTGCGCCGCTACCGTCAGTTTTTCCAGCGTTGATGGATTCCATAAAATCTTCGTACTCCTGCTCAGTGTGAAGCCCACTACCATACGCTAGCTGGCATTCGACGCGCATCAATTGTTGGATTGTTGTCATTTTTTTGTCACCCCAGACGTCATGGCCAGGTCCGAGACCGGGTGTGGAAGAGGCCGGCGCAAAATCAGCCGGTCGGGCTCACCGCCGTGCAGCAAGGACCGAACATAGTCCGTGCGAAGAAAATCATGCGGAAATCCAAGCTCTATTTCGCTGGCCTTGTCCAGCCGGCGCATGGCGGCCGCGTCAAGCTGGACGGAAAGACTGGCCAGATTGCCCTCTAGCTGGGTCTTGGTACGGGCACCTATGATGGGGATAACAGGTACCGCCGTCTCCTGCTGGCGAACCCACGACAACGCGACCTGCGAAGAGGTGGTTCCCATGAGATTGGCAATGCTGCCGACCTCGTCGGCAATACGCAGCGCGCGCACTGGAATATCGCCGCCACTACGACGCCCGGTTGGCTTTTCCTTGGCATTGGTACTGTATTTGCCGCTAAGCACACCTCCTGCAAGCGGCGACCATGCCATGACAGCCAGGCCAAGGGTTTTCGCCATCGGCAGGAGATCCCGTTCCGGCGTACGCGCGGTAAGGTTGTATTCAATCTGGATCCCGGCGAACGGCGACCAGCCACGCAACTCGGCAAGCATGTTCGCGCGGCTGATCTCCCACGCCGGGGCGTCGGAGATTGCGACATAGTGAACCTTTCCACCGCGAACCAGATCGTCCAGGCCGCGCATGATCTCTTCACAAGGCGTCGCATAGTCCCACACATGCAGCGAATAGAGATCGATGCGCTCGGTCTTGAGACGGCGCAGGCTGCCTTCCACGGCACGCACCATGTTCCGCCGGCTGTTGCCGGAACGTTGAAGGCCACCGTGTCGCGCAACGGACCACTTGGTCGAGATGACGAAGTTGTCGCGATCCGATGCCACGAATTCGCCAATCAAGCGTTCACTCTCGCCATCCGCGTAGTGGTCCGCCGTATCGATGAACGTTCCTCCAGCTGACGCGAACACTTCAAATATCCGCTGGCTTTCCTTGCGCGGCGCGCCGAGTTCGCGCGAGTCTCCGAAGACCATCGCCCCCAGGCACAACTCGGATACGCGAAGACCGCTGCGGCCGAACATGACGTGTCGCATCGTTCAGCCTTTTCCGTCAGACGCCTGGCGCGGTGCCCCGGCAACTGGGGGATTTACAACGGCGTGGCGTCTTGTCATGCCTTCGCCGCGCTTGCCACACGGGCATCTCCGTATTTATCGATGACGACCTCGATAGTCTCGGCATCCGCGCGAATCGGCCAACCCGGGTCCGACGCAAAATAGATCCCCTTCTTGCCCGCCGGGAGCTTTCCACCAATGGACAGGAACACTACCTCGGACAGACCGTAGTTTGTGTACTGGTACGGTGTGCCCGCGGGGATCAGCAGGAAGTCGAGCGGACCGAGCGCAAACTCCCGCCCCCCTGCCTTGAACTCCACCTCATGGTAGATGCCCATGAACAGCATGTCGCGCGCGGCGTAATGCCAGGGGGTGCTCTGTCCGACTGGTTGCCTCACGGTGTGTCCGCGCAAGCCATCGGTGATGATCAGAGGCCCCGACGCGCGGTGGTAACCCCATTGCTCGGCAAGCGGCAGCGTCCACCGAAAATCACGCCGGTACTGTTCCCAGACCATGTGGTTCGCTGCGACCGGTGTCTTGGAGACGTTAGCCGCGGCAGCAGCCACGTCCCTTTTTGCCGAGATGAAACATGCCAAAGCCTGGCTTAGCGAAACATTCACGAAGCGGTAGGAAGTGCCTGCCGGAATGCTGATCATGTCGAGCGGCTTGAGGGCGAAGATGTTCGATCCAATCACAAACTCCACTTCGCCTTCGACGCAAAGATAGACGCTGTCGGTCTCATGGGATTGCGAGGGAGCGCCCTGCCCGGTCGGCAAGACCAGCAATTGGCCGCGCACCAGCGGCGCTTCTACGGCCGGGTATTCAAGGCGCTGGAAGCCCGAGCCGTTGTCCGGCCCCGAAGACCAGCGAAACGCGCTGCGATAAGCCTGCCAACGCTGATAAACCGGGTCACCCTTGGCGATCGACGCCAGACTTTCTTTCAGGGTTAAAAGTTGCTTGTCCATCTGTGATGTCCTCTATTTATGTTGTGGCCGGCTGCCCGGCGCTAGGGTGATATGTCCTGGTGTGCGCATTGACGGCACCCCACGCGTCGAAACTTCATGCGCACCAATCGGTCCGCGCTCAGTGGGCCGTGACACGAGGATCGCTTTCAGGCAGCGTCGCGTAATCCGCGGGGATTTGCAGCTGAAGCGCCCAGTAGTCATCCGAAAACGAGTCCGCGTTGTGGACACACCCGGGTGGAATGCAAAAAGCATCTCCCGGCTTCTGGATGAAGGGTTCGTTGCTGCCCGCCACCCCGAGCGACGCCCATCCCGACAGGCCGTAACTGAGTTGGGCCATGGAATGCGAGTGCCATCCCGTCCCGCCTTTTCTGGCCCGCTGCGCGCGGATGACCTGTACTTCAACCTGTCGCCTTGTGATTTCAGCGATACCGAGGTCGCGGTAATCGAAGAACTCGCGTGGCCCTTGACCCTTGACATGGAGGGCCGGGGCATCGAACGACACTAGCTGAGCTGGCTTGTCGGGAATCAGGTTGAGTACCCTTCGGTCATCGCGCGCCAGGATCTCGATGAACTCGAAGTCAGGGGATATCTCAACCACGCTCGCGGGGACGATCGGCGCCTGGCAAACGGCATCATGTTGCCGCAGCGTGGTGGCGTTGCCGTGAACCCGAAGCGTGATGAAGCCACCCAGGACATACATGATCGTCAGCCACGCTTGTGGGTCGGTTGCGATTTCAGCCAGCGACCAGACGCCACTGGCCTTTACCCTTCGCGCACTGAACATGCCCTTGGATGCCTCATTCAGCCCGAGTTCGCTCCCCATCACACCATTGTGCGGGTGGCGAAATTTATCCAAGCGCGAGGTTTGAACTATCTGCAGATTCATGCTAATGGGATGCGTCATGGTCAGCTTTCAATGCCTTCGTGAGGCTGGAGGAATCTTAAGTCTCGGGTCCGCGCGACTTTGTTGCCGTTTTGTGAACGCGTCATCGTGTGACATCCGAATCCAGCACTGCGCTAGCGTTTTTGAAGCATTGCAAACTGGGTCACCTGGCGGCCAACAACCTCCAATTGCATCTTGGCGGTCAAATCGAGGCAATTTCCGCCTTCATCAAAAAGCCTTCCCGAAGTGTTGAGCATGGCGCCCAGCGGCGTTGGCCACCCGCGTAGCGCATGGGCTATGGCGCGCAGCGCGCTGAGAGTTTGTCCGGCCGCCTGCCAACCACCGGCGCAGACGATACAGCCAATGGCGACACCATCAAGATATACCCGCTCGTCGGTGCGAAGGTCCTCGGCATAGTCCAGCGCATTCTTGATCAGGCCCGACATCGAACCATGGTACGAGGGCGCCGCAATAATCACGCCCTGGCAGCGGCGCAGCGCGTCCACCAGGGACAAGGCTTGCGGCGTCCGGTCGGTTCCTGTCGGCGGGTACATCGGCAAAACAAGATCCGGTCCCGAAAACGCGATCGTGTCGGCACCCTGCTCCTTGGCTGCCGCTAGGCTGATCGACAAGGCGCGCTCGCTACTCGAAAGTGGCCTCGGGGTACCACCAATCCCAACGATAAGTGGGCGTACTTCGGACATGGCGTGTCTCCGTGAAAATTTGCTTCTTGCGTCGGAATGCTCGTTATTTAGAGCGGAGACTGAGAGGAACCTCTCGAATACGTGACCTCGCAAACCGAGACCGAGTAATTGCCCAGGATGAATGGCTTCAACTTGGGGTTGATGTTCTCCAAATAGTCACGCGAAGCTTCCCATTCCTGGATCGCTTCAAGTGAGTCCCATAACGTCACGATGAACACCGAATCCGGATTGTCATGCGCCTGGCAAAGCTTGACCGAACGCATCGTCTCCGCGAAATAAACACGCTCAAACACCTCCAGGTAGTTCGAAATCTGACCTGGCTCGACCTGCACCCATGAGATGCGCATGTACATAGTCAACTCCATCAAGAATGCAAATGCGGATGGCCGCGGTTACCCGGTGCGACCCAAGATCAGGCGTGGGCTCAGCGCCGGTACTGCGCGAAGGGGCCCGTGTCCCACGACTGCATCACCGGCAAACACTCCTCGGCGAACATCTTCATGCCGGTCAGTGCATGTTCGAAGGTGTTGTTGCCAAACCGGAAATGCGTGATGAGACCTCCGAGGTCAAGATAGTCGGCAATCGCCTTGGTCTTCTCGTTCACCTGTTTCGGCGTTCCATACGGCATCAAATTCACGAACGCCTTGATTTTTTCATCCGTCAACTGTTCGAAATCCTTGGCGTTCTTCGCGTAGTTCTCGTAGCCCTTGATGTTCTTGAAATGTTCGCCACCAAAGTTGTAGATTTTGTTCACCGCCTTGAAGTGGCGACCGACGTACTTCATTGCGTCCGCTTCCGCGCGTCCCGCATCGCGGTCGAGGCAGCAGAACCCGACCACGATGGGTTTGGGCGGCTTGGTGCCGGGACGCACCTCGTCCCACACCTTGCGATAGCTGTCGAGATTGGACTTTACGTCGCTCCATTCCTTGAACGGAAACAGAATCACCCCTGCGCCCAATTTGGCGAAAAATGGCATCGACTCGGGCGACATGCCGGCACAGTAGGTTCGGCCCTCGAAAGTCGCGAGGGGTGCCGGCCGAATCTCACGGCGAACCTGCTTGATGTGTTCACCCTGGTACTCCACATAGCCGTTGCGCAGCCCGTTGACCAGCGCCTCGGCACTTTCGGTGAAGATGCCGCGCGTGTTGTTCATATCGACCTTCCAGCCCTCCATTTCGAAGGCGCCCAGGCCGCGGCCGATGCCCAGGATGTAGCGGCCCTGGGAGTAATGATCCAGCAATGACACGTTCTCGGCGACGCGCATCGGGTTGTGCCAGGGCAGGATCACCACCAGAGAACCGAGGCGAACCTTCTTCGTACGCCCCGCCATGTACGACAGAAACTGCAAAACGTCCGGGGTCATCTCGTAGTCGGTGAAATGGTGTTCTGATTCCCAGATGGAGTCGAATCCCATCGGCTCGGCCATTTCGGCCAGCCGCAACTCCTGCGCGTAAACGTCGGAGTCCGCCAATTCGTTGTCCAGGTTCTGAAAAATTGGTGCGTAACCGATATGCATGATTAGTCCTTGGCTCCAATAGTTGACCATTCGAGAAGAGACAACTCGCGTCGCCGCGTATTCGCTGTCCTTGCTGCCGATGGTAGGTCGGCTGAATCCATCAGCCACTGCTCTAAGATGAACGCCGCATCAGATTTACTGATAGGCCTGGTAAACATGAAGCAAATGCCGGCCAGCGCGCCTGGCACTACTCCTTTACGGGAAATCGGCAACGACCAAGCGTCACCGTTTCAGCAAATCCGACAGTGGATACGCCTCATCGGCGAGGACCATCGCATCAACCTGCACGCCGCCTTCCAACAGTCGCTTCGAGACCCGGATGTCCCGCATATTGTTTGCGGCGACTACCGCCTTGACCAGCGGCCCATCGAGGAAAAACAGCGTGAATTTGTCCCGCTGCGAATCGCCGCGAACCACCAGTGTCTGCCCCGGCTGCGGCAAGCCCAGGAACTGCATGTTCACGTGGTACTGGTTCGACCAGAACCATGGCGTCTCCCGGTAGGCCGTAGGCATGCCCGCCAACGATCGGGCCGCGGATACCGCCTGGTTTTGGGCATTGGCCCAGCTCTCCAGTCGCACGCCATTCAAATTGGCTACGTCGCCCACGGCCAGGATATCGGAATCGGATGTCACGCCAAATTCGTCAACGACGATTCCGTTCGACACCATCAGCCCTGCGTCCTGCGCGAGTTCCACATTCGGAATGATTCCGATACCAACGATGACCGTGGCTGCACCTTCGGGCTTGAAGGTTTCACCGAGGCGCACGTCCACGCCGTTGCGCTCGTGCAGACGCTTCAGATAATCCGAGACGAAATCGGGCATGACACGAGCACACAGGCGATCGGCGGCCTCTACCACCGTGACACTACAGCCGATGGAGCGCGCCGCGGCTGCGGCCTCCAGCCCGATCCATCCGCCGCCCACGACCGTGACCTTGCTGCTGCAAAGCAGTGCCGCGCGAAGACGCGTCGCGTCGTCGATAGTCCTCAGATAAAACGCGCCAGGAATGTCCAGTTGGCGTACCCGCCCTCCCGTAGCCAGAACGAGCTTGTCGTAGCCGACCGCGTCGCCGTCGGAGAGCTCCAGGCGCTTGTGGTGACGATCAATACGATGGGCGCGCTTTCCGGCGCGGAATTCGACTCCCAGCCCGGACGGCCAGAGATACGTGGACTCCGGCGCTTTTTCGCCCACCAGTACCTCCTTGGACAATGGCGGTCGCTGGTAAGGCGGGTGGTTTTCGTCACCAATAAGCAAGATCTCATCGCGCAAGCCCGCGTCACGCAAAGTTCTCGCGGTCCACCCACCTGCCTGGCCGGCTCCAACAATGACAATCTTCATAAACGCATCGAAACTCTGACGGAATTCGGGAATTGGATGCCCCCACGTCAAACCAAGAGAGTGGCTTGTTTCCGGCTGACGCTATGAGGGGGCATTGATGTGCCCAAAGGTAGCGTCAAATGTTGCGCTCACAGTTGCTAAAAATTGAACACGACATTCCGTCGAGAAATGGCCCGAACCCAACTACCAGCCACTTCACTTGTATGGCGGCGTAGACGGCTCAGGCAATGGTCAGTCCGGGCTACGGGCGCACTATCCAGGGGTACTTCAACGGTAGCTCAATCCGGCTCGCGTGGTTTCAAACTCTGTATGAGCGCCTCGGAAAGGAGGGTCACATCGGGTCTGATGCTGCTGCCAGCCGCGACGTGCAGACATATCCCCACACTGGGAAGTTCAGGAAAACCCTCCTGGGAAGTCAGAATGCGCAAACTGCTCGGAAGTGTCGACTCCTTGAACATACTGATCGCCAGTCCTTCTTCGACCGCGCCTTGCAGGGTGCCAATACCCGCACTGACAAAAGCGGACCGCCAAGGCCGCAATGCAGTATCGAGGGCCGCGGTGGCCCACTCGCTTTCCAAACAACCCTCCGGCCTCAAGGCTATCGGTACCGGATCGGCCTCATGGGGCGAGTGCGCCGGGGATGTAGCCCAGACCAATCGATCCATGCGCAGAAATATTCCCTCCGGATTTGGCATCATGTGCATTGCCAACACCATGTCGTACTCATCGCCCAGCTTCTTCAAGAGGTCGGACGTTTCGCCCGTGTCCACTTCAATATGGACCTCAGGGTGCACAGTCCAGAAATTGACCAGGACCTTGGGAAGAATGCGCGCCGCGTAATCCTCAATGCAACCGAGCCGCACGCTCTTTCCTTCAGCCTTCTTGCTCACGGCTCCGACAGCCTCGTTCATGAGACGAAGTATTCGCCGGGCGTAACCGAGAAGAACATTGCCTTCGGGGCTGAGCTTGACGTTCTTGCCCGCGCGTTCGAAAACCGTGACGCCCAGCATCTCCTCCAGCCGCTTGATCTGCATGCTGATGGCGGACTGCGATCGGTTCAATTCGCTTGCAGCGCGCGTGAAACTCGAGTTTTCCGCGACTGCGATAAAAACGAGAAGTAGGTCGAGGTTCAGCATCGGCTAGGTTATTTTCAGCGCCAGCAATTGCCGGGACAAGCAGCATTTTGTACGTAAACACGGGGGCGACCGATATCTATCGTCAAACGTGCTCCACTTGGTGGGTATCGCGATCCGCGCCGCTTGTGGATGCCAGCCGCCTGGCAAGATGGCTTTCGAGCCCCGCCACCACGTCCGCGCCGGTGGCAGTGGACACAGGTGTGTGCGCATAGATATGCACGCCGCGCTCCTTGCGGTCGAACCAGATCGATTCGACCTGCTCCTGCCGCGGCCGTGTCGCGGCCAGCCACACGATGGTGTTGGCGCCTTGCGCGTGGTCGCGCAGCACCGACTTGAGCATGGCGCGAAAGCGCGGCATGGAGCGCCCGACACTGGCGGTGTCCACCCAGCCCGGGTGCATGGCATAAAAAGACTTTCCGGTGCCTGCATATTTCTCGCGCCAGTAACGCGTCAACATCACCTGCGCGCGTTTGGCCAGTCCATAGGCCCGCACGCCCAGGTAACCGGCACCCGTGATGTTGAGGTCCTTCACCACCATGGCATGGTTGTACAAGCCGCCTGAGGAGACTTCGATCACGGTCGCGTTGTCGCCCAGCATCCTGCGCTTCAGCAGCTCCCGCGTAAGCAGGTAATGCCCGAGGATATTGGTAGCGAACGAAGTTTCCAATCCCTCCCTGGTGAGAACCTGGTCCCGCTTCTGGATGCCCACGTTGTTGACCAGCACGTCGATACACGTGCCGCGTTTTTCCAGCCGCTCCACCAGCAAGCGGATGTCGTCCAGCAGCGAAAAGTCCGCCGCCTCGGTCACCACCTTGGCCGGATCTTTTACCGATGCGGCAAAGGCCTTGAGTTTGCCGATGTCACGCGCCACGCAGATCACGTTTGCGCCACCTTCGACGGCCGAGCGCGCAGCCGCCCCACCTATACCTTCGGAACCGCCCGTCACCAGCCAGGTCTGGCCAGCGAAATTGCCCTTCACGCGGCGCCAGAACAGCCGGCGCGCGTGATAACCGATGGCGCTGTAGCTGGGGGTAAACCGGCAATAAAAAGTGATGATCTTCTTCAGGGGTGCATTTGCCATGGCCTGTTTCCTCGGGTGCGTTTCAGCTTCGGTGTGGGTCCACCGTTTTGTTCTGGGCCTTGAGCAGTTGCGCGCGATCATGGTATTCGCGCCAGACCGAGATATGGGGGCCCTCGAACTCCATGATGCCGACCACCGGCTCCAGCATCATGGACTGCAACACCCCATCGGGTGCCAGCAGGTCCGCGCCGATGCGCCATTGTTCGTCCTGCCATGCGTCAACCATTTTGCGAAACACGGCGATCTTCTGTTCGTCGCTCAAGCTTGTGCTCATTTCAAAAATTCTTTCCATGCGAGGCGTGTTTGCAAAACGCCTGAACAGGCCATGGCAAACACTGTCCCCCGCGGTTCTCAACCTGTGGGATTTCTGGTCCGTAGGGTGATTTTGCGTGCGCCGCTACGCGCGTCAACCCGGCTCCGGGCACCCTGGCTCTGCCGCCCGGAGTCAACCGCCCGTGACGGGGGGGAAAAACGCGACTTCGGCGCCATCCGACAAAGGCGCGGATTCGTCGCGCATGACCTGGTTCAATGCCATGCGTAAGGTCTTGCCGCGTGCCAGTGCCTCGGCGTAAGGAACACCGCGCGCGATCAACTGGTCGCGCAGACCCGCGAGGTCGGTCGCGCCGGTCTCGACCTGTTCGCTGCCCGAGCCAATGGCCTCGCGGATGGAGGCGAAATACCGGACCGTCAACAACATCGCTGGAGCTTCAGGCCGACAGATCGGCAAACGACAGGAATTGCACCATGTCACCGGGTGCGATAGCGACGCCCGGCGGGGTGTCCACCAGGCCGTCGCCCCACACCGCCGAGGTCAGTACACCCGAGCTCTGGTTCGGGAACAGGTCAAGCCCACCGGATCGGTTATAGCGCGCGCGCAGGAACTCACGACGGCGGTCCGGGCGCGGCCAGGCGAAGTCGGCGCGGACCGCTACCGCGCGCGGCGCGACATCACGCACGCCCTGCAGCCGGAGCAGAAACGGCCGCACCAGCAGCATGAAAGTCACCAGGCTGGATACCGGGTTGCCCGGCAGGCCGATAAAGTGTGCTGAGGCAATACGCCCATACGCGAACGGCTTGCCCGGCTTGATGGATATCTGCCACATGTCCAGTTCACCCAGCGCCTTCACGGCCGGACGGATGTGGTCCTCTTCACCCACCGACACGCCGCCGCAGGTCAACACCAGGTCGTGCGCCAGCGACGCCTCGCGCATGGTCGCGATGGTCGCGTCGAGCCGATCCGGCACGATGCCCATGTCGGTCACGGTGCAGCCCAGGCGCACCAGCAATGCACGCTGGAAAAAACGGTTGGAGTTGAAAATGGCGCCCGGCTTCATGTCCTGCGGGGCCACGTCGCCCGGCATGACCAGTTCGTCGCCGGTGGAAAACAGCGCAACGCGTGGCCGGCGCACGACCGTCAAATCGGGCCTCCCC
>JANMXS010000211.1:0-8022 GCA_031394335.1 Burkholderiales bacterium | reverse complement strand
GCCACATCGTTACAGTTACGGGGGACGCAGAAATTATGTACAGTGCGAACGCACCCACGAACGCGGAAAGCCCGTAGTTATAAGGCTTCCGCAGCTACGGACAGCCGCCAGTGTGCATAATCGTTCACTGTGCATAATGGCCGTTATGGAGAGCTCTACATAACGGCCACAATCGGACATCCGCGCCGCCGGAAACCCCGCCGCAAAGCGGACGTTGCAATCAAGCGCTAGGCCGGCCGCGCTTCGGCCAAATACATGATTCGTGATAGCGACGTTCTCTCGGCCATTGAAATGATCGACTGCAAGTAGGCTTGGTATTGAGCAAATCCGGCCGGCCCTTCCAACTGCTCGAAGTCGCGTTGATATCGCTTGCGAGCCTCCAAACGACCTTGTGCATTCTTCAGTAAGCTCTGGGTTCTATCTTCGATCTCCAGCACTATAAAGCCCGAGCATTCGAGCGTTCTTTCGTTAAAGCCCGGCGCACAGTATTGCGCAAAGCCATGCATGCTGCGCGTGGCAACTTCCTCGCTGGATATGGATCCGCTCACGACCGCTGCGTCTGTGAACAGAAATCGACCCCTGGGTACTAGTGCGCGCGCAAGCTCACGAAACACGCGCCGACGATCGCGGAGATGGAGTACGACGTCGAACGAAATCGCGGCGTCAAATGCGCACGGCACGAGCGAAAGATCCGAGTCAAGATCCGTCTCTTTCACAACAAGCCGGTCGGCAATCGCCAGCGATGCCGCCCGGCGTCGTCCGGCTGCAAGCGCCGCGCTGCTCAGGTCAAGTCCATAGCCGGAGCAGCCAACCGCGTTCATGATAAACGTGAGGGGGCCGCACGGGCCGCAACCCAGATCGAGGACCTTGCCCTCTTTGGACAGATTCAGTCGAGCCACATCGCGACGTAGATCGTCGCCCGTCACCCAGGAATGCTGACCAATGTCTTCGCCGTACGCTTCGCTGCGCAGGCGACTCATCAACGGTGAGTCGAACTCCTCGTAGAGGGACTGATAGCTTCGTGTTTCAGGGTTTACGTGGGTAGTCATCCTCGCAACTCTCCCAATTGTCGATGGTTCCACTGAATCGATCCACCCGTCGAGCTTCGGGTCATTTTAGCGAGATGATACCTCGAAATGGCGAGTACTCAGGCAGTGCCCAAGGTAAGATTCGCCAATGGCTGCCAGCAGTGCCGAACTGGGAACCTTTAGCGCAGCGGACGCCGCAGTCCACAGTGCAGCATGGCATTTGATCCCGTTACTGGCGGTCGGCTACATCGTCAGCTACATCGATCGCTCGAACGTCGGTTTCGCGGCGCTGACGATGAACCGAGAACTCGGGCTTAGCGCGACGCTTTTTGGATTCGCGGCAGGCACGTTTTACTTTGGGTATTGCCTGTTTGAAGTCCCCAGCAACTTGGCTTTGAGGCACTTTGGTGCACGTCGCTGGCTGGCGCGAATCATGATTACTTGGGGCCTGGCGGCCAGTGGCACTTGCCTCGCCACCGGACCCGTCAGTTTTTCCGTATTTCGATTTCTCACCGGCGCCTGCGAGGCCGGCTTCTACCCCGGCGTCATCTTCTATCTGGCGACATGGTTCCCAATCGAAGTGCGGGCCCGGGCCTTCGCCTGGTTCAGTGTGGCCAATCCGATGTCTTCCGTCATAAGCGGCCCGGTCTCTGCCGCGTTGCTCAAGATGAACGGCGTCGGTGGGATTGCCGGCTGGCGTTGGTTGCTTCTGCTTGAAGGTCTGCCGGCCTGCGCTCTTGGTCTCTACACGCTCTATGCGCTGCCGGACCGGCCACGTGACGCGCGCTGGCTCACGGATGTGCAGAAAGCCGCACTCGAGGCGAGACTCGCCGAGGAGAACCATCCTGGAGCGTCGCACAACCTATGGGCAGCCTTGCGAGATCCACGAGTGCTGATCCTGGCATTCTCTTACTTTTGCCTGATCGTTGGCGTATTGGGAATAACACTTTGGCTGCCGCAGATGTTGAAGCAAAAGGGTCTGTCGACCACCGCTATCGGCGTTACCTCGACGGTCCCGTACTTGATTGCCAGCATCGGGATGGTCATCTGGTCGTATCGCATGGATCGTTCAAGAGCCTTTCTCGGCAGCTATGTCGTCGCCTGCGTAGTCGCAGCCGGCGGCTTCGCGCTAGCGGCCGCAGTCGCGTCCTTGCCAATCATGGTCGCGGGAATCGCACTCGCGATGGTTGGCATGAACGCCTGCCGGCCGGCGATCTTCAGCCTGTTGCCTGGATTCCTACAAGGTTCCGCTGCTGCAGCTGGCATCGCGTTAGTGAACTCGATTGGGAATCTCGGCGGCTTTCTTGGTCCGTACATGATGGGATGGCTGAAAGACGCCACCGGTTCGTTTAGCGCCGGTCTGCTTGGTTTGGCAGGCATGCTGACGCTAGCCGCCGTATCTGCACCGCTGATCACGCTCTTCAGAAAAGAGCGAGTGGAGTCCATGCGCTCTTGAATCAGGCTGGTCCTACCCCGACCCCCAGATGCAGTGAAGGCAGCGGGGCGTAGCGGCTCATCGGGGAGGTCGCGGCCGGAAGCAGGCGGTCGCCCTATCAAACCGCCCGCCCGTCAGAATGCGTCGCTGCATGGAGGTTTACAGCCTCGCCGATTTTTGTTTTAGTACGATAAAACTGGGTGCTGCCACAGTTGGCAGCACCCCCTCCGTCGAGAGGCGCTGCAGCGGATTTTGGTCCGTCACGCTTGACGCAGACCAATTTGGCAAGGGCGCCTCTTCGGAGGTTGCTCTATGCATAACTCACAGAACGGTAGGCATGTTGGTCGCGTCGTCGGCTTGTGGCGCTATCCGGTCAAGTCTATGGGAGCGGAGGAACTGTCAGTGGTCAATGTCTCCTGGCATGGCTTTGCTGGGGATCGTCGCTGGGCTTTCATACGCAGTGATGTACCGCAGAGCGGATTCCCGTGGCTAACGCTGCGTGAGCGTGCGGACATGAGCCACTATCGTCCATCGTTCGTCGATCCGGAGCGGCCCGACAAGTCGGCGACAATCGTGCGCACGCCGACGGGAACCGTCTTTGATGTCACGGATCCGGCGCTCGGGGCGTCGCTTGACCCGGGCGGATTGCGGGCGATTAAACATGACCGAGGCATCTTCGACACCTTCCCGCTGTCCCTGATCACGACGCAATCCATTGCCAGGCTGGGCGAAATGATCGGAGACTCGCTAGACGTGCGGCGCTTCCGACCGAATATCCTGGTGCAGGCCAGCGACGACATACCCTTTGCCGAAGACTCTTGGGTTGGCTGCGTACTGCGCATTGGCGGCCTTCGGATGCGTGTCGACAAACGCGATGGGCGCTGCGCTGTCATCACCATCGATCCGGTGACCGCCGAGCGCAACTCCGCGATCCTGCGCACGGTCGCTCAAGATCGCCAGGGGTGCCTCGGCATCTATGGCTCAACTGTGGAACCGGGTCGCGTGACACTCAGTGACCGCGTGCTTATGGAATCTTCGGCGTGAGATGAGGTAAGGGCGGCACCCAATAAAGTGAGTTTCAGCGACTTCAGGAAAGACTCACCCGCCATCATTAGAATGGGACTCGACTGGACTAGCCAGTAGCCATCCCGAAAGCTGCCGCTCACGACAGTCTGCTTGGGGTCAACGGATAGGGGTAGGGAACGGCTTTCGCCGTCCCCTCCCTCCGAACCCGGTGTGCAGTTTTCCCGCGACGGGCTCTCCAGTCAGTTGTTTCCGCATCGGGATTGGCGCGCTAATCGGTAGGCTTCGGACATTGTGAAAAGCCCCAGATCAGCGAAGAAAGCATTCGGCCATTGGTTGTGATCGCGTCGGCATTGGCCTTGACCCGGTCGGTGCTTCTGCCGGCGTAACATCGCCCGCAAACGGCGGCGAATAAAGCCGTCGAGTGACGAGAACGTAAACCGGTGGGCATGTTGGAAGTAGCCGTACCAGCCTCGCAGAATCGGGTTGAGTGATGCAATCACGTTTTCGAGGGAACGCCCCTCGTTACGTTTGGTCTTCGCACGGATCTTGTCCCGCACGGACGTCAGACTGTTCTTGCGCACGCAACGCCGCCCTGCCTCAAACCGGTAGCCTAAAAACTCGAACCCGTAACCCTCTACCCGACAATCCCCAATATGGGTTTTGCCCGGGTGGAGCATCAAGCCGTTCGCATTCACCCATGCACGCATGCGGGCCAGCGCCGATTCCGCTGCTTCCCGACTGCGACATAACACCACGGCGTCATCCGCGTAACGCACCATCACCAACCCGGCCTCACGCATTTCAACGTCAAGCTCGTGTAGGTAAATGTTGGCAATCAGAGGACTGATAACCGCCCCCTGCGGACTGCCAGAGGTCGGCGTCCACCGCGTCATATCTTCCATGATGTCCTGTTTGAGAAACTGCTGAACGAGCTCCAGCACACGACTATCCGCAATCCGACTTCCCACTTTCGCGAGAAGGGGTGCGTGTGGAATCGTATCGAAGTAGCTTTGCAGGTCCGCATCGACCACCCAGAAATGTCCCGCTTTCAAATGCCGGTCCACCTCTCGCAGCGCATCTTTGCAGCCCAGACCCTGCCTAAAGCCAAAGCTTCTTGGCTCGAATTCGTGCTCAAAGATAGGCTCAATCACCAGCTTCAGTGCCGCCTGAACTACGCGGTCTTTGACTGCAGGTATACCGAGCGGACGCTGTCCCTTTCCCTTGGGTATATACACACGCCTTACAGGCTGCGGCCGATAGCTACCGTCCCGCAATGTCGACGCCAATTCAGCCAGATAGTAATCCCGGGCTTGTGCGAATCGCTCCACACTCACGCGGTCTACGCCCGCCGCTCCGGCGTTCCGTTCGACTTGTGTCCATCCCAGCTCCAACGTTTCAAGACGCCATACCTTGTCGATCAAACTATGCCATTTGCCTCCCTGAACTCCTCGTTGTAGAGCTGCCAACATAGCCTCCGCCCAGAGTGGAGCTGGCGTGAATTTCCGCTGCACGCAGCTTGCCAGCACGCCTGCATCCTGTTTAGTCGTTTCCGACACTGACGATGCTTCAATTTTCATCTCTGCTCTTCTCCGGTCTTTGGCCATCAACTTTCCTGCCCCACTTCCCTAGTGCGCCTTTTACTCTGACGCATATCTCCACGGCTCGTCGCCGCGTGCGGTACTACTGGGACTCTGACTCCTACCAGCGCTCACATCACTGGCAGGTCTCCCCGCTTGTCTCGTACTACCTTCCCATCGTTCCGTCCTCAACCACGTGGTACGCCACATCGCCGCTTTGATCGCCACCGCAGCGCGATGTGTTACTTCCAGGCTTCGCCACTTTAGTGCAGGCTCGCCGCAATACCCCGCCGAAACAGGTTCGTCATCCTACGGACCGACAGTTCGCTTCCGGTTACTCCCCACCTCGTCTCGCGACGACGCAGTTACCTTCGGCTACGGAGCTGTGGCCAACTCCGACAGGGACTTTCACCCTGCAAATAGCACGCCTTCACGGGCGTACACTAAACCGCTCGCGCGGTAGGGTAGCTTCGATTAACTGCTGAGTGAGAGTGAGTTTCGAAGCTCTGTTTCGTATGTTGCGAACCGAGGCGATCCGCCTCGGTTTGTCACTGGAGCAGAGCCATGAACATTACTACACCCAAGATCTCGCCGCTACGTCAACGCATGATCGAGGACATGCGCTCGCGCAAGTTTGCGGAGAAGACGCAGAGCGGTTACATCCGTGCCGTGCGTCATTTTACCGGATGGTTGGGACGCTCGCCGGATACGGCGAGCGCCGAGGATCTGCGCCGCTATCAACTGCACCTCGTGGATCGGGGCGTCTCACCGATTACCCTCAACGCGACGATCACTGCGCTGAGGTTCTTCTTCGAGCAGACGCTCTCGCGCCCGGAGTTGATGGCGAAGATGCGTTTCGTGCGCGTGGCCCAGACCCTACCGGTAATTCTCACCCGCGAGGAGGTGGGCCGCCTGATCGAGTCGGCTCGTACCCTCAAGCACCGCACTGCGTTATCGGTGGCGTATGGCGCGGGGCTTCGCGTCAGCGAAGTGGTGGCGCTCAAGGTCGCGGATATCGACAGTGCGCGCATGCTCCTGCGGGTCGAACAAGGCAAGGGCCGCAAAGATCGCTATGCCAAGCTGCCCCCGATCCTACTGGAGCGGCTGCGTACCTGGTGGCGCCATGCCCGTGCCGCAGGGAAGATCCTCCCGGGTGGGTATCTCTTCCCAGGATTGGATCCCTTGGACTCGATGAGCACCCGCCAGCTCAACCGCGCGGTACACGAGGCCGCAGCGGCCGCGCATATCGACAAGCGCGTCAATATGCACCTGCTGCGCCACTGCTTCGCCACCCATCTGCTCGAACAGGGTGAGGATATTCGAGTCATCCAAGTCCTGCTCGGCCACAAGAAGCTGCAGACCAGCACGCTCTATACCCAGGTAGCCATCGAGACGTTACAGCGGGTGATCAGTCCGCTGGAACCGACTCGACCGACGTAGCACGCCCTCGTGTCACGCCTGGAGGTCGCGGATATCTTCCGCGCCCACGGGCCGACCTGGCGCCGCCAAGAGCGTGGCCATTTTAGCCTGGGCCAGCTCAAGGTCATGTCGGCCGTGGAGCATTGTCGCAGCGCGGCGCTGGGCGGCCATGCACTGCGCTGCAGTGCTTGCGCGCAGCCTCAGATCGCCTACAACTCGTGCCGTAACCGGCATTGCCCTAAGTGCCAGAGCAGTGCTGCACAGCGCTGGCTGGAGGCGCGATCGGCCGATCTCCTGCCCGTCGACTACTACCACGTGGTGTTCACCTTGCCGGCGCCGCTCAGTGCGCTGGCCTATACCAACAAGGCGCTGATGTATGGATTATTGTTTGACTTGGCAGCCGAGACCCTGCGCACGATCGCCGCCGACCCTAAGCATTTAGGCGCGCGCCTCGGCCTCACCCTGGTCTTGCACACCTGGGGCTCGGCCCTCACGCACCATCCCCATGTGCACGGCATCGTCCCTGGCGGTGGCCTCGCTCTCGATGCCGAGCGCTGGGTCCCGTGCCGACCCGGGTTCTTTCTTCCCGTCCGCGTGCTCTCGCGCCTGTTCCGCCGCCGCTTCCTCGAGGAACTGTCCGCGGCCCATGGCCGCGGACAGTTACAGTGCTTTGGCGAGTTCGCTCATCTTGCCGATGCAGCGGCCTTCGCCACTTGGTTGGCACCACTGCGAGTGTGTGAATGGGTGGTCTATGCCAAGCGCCCGTTTGCTGGTCCCGAAGCGGTACTGGCCTATCTCTCGCGCTACACCCACCGGGTCGCCATCTCCAACTCACGACTCCTGAGCCTGGATGAACGCGGCGTCACGTTCCGCTGGAAGGACTACCGGGCCGAAGGTCGCACGCGCCACAAGACCATGACGCTCACCGCGCCCGAGTTCATGCGCCGCTTCTTACTCCACGTCCTGCCCAGCGGCTTCCATCGTATCCGCCACTATGGGCTGCTCGCCAACCCGACCCGCAAGAAGAACATCGAAGTGGCACGGGCGCTGTTGCACGTCCCGGCGCCCCGGCTGATGCCAGAACCCAAGGATCCGAGCTCACCGCACGGCTCAAGGCCGCCGACATTTTTATGCCGCCACTGCGGCGCACCGATGTGGATCATCGAGACCTTCACGCGCGCTCAGCCCATCCGCGGCCCGCCGACCTTGAGCGCCCTCGCATGAGCGCGCGCCGACTCCCCAGCTCCACCGTCTCGCCGGCACTTCACTCTCAGTGCCAGCGCGAGAACCCATTGCCTGCCGTCATCAGAATCCACTTCGTGGCATGCCTTAGCGCCAGAAGTTTCCCCTGCATCCACATCACCAGCACACACTCGAGCTCGATCCGCCCTCAGCCTGCACACCTCATCGTCCGCTCACCCCGCAGCGCGAGCCCTCAAATCCCCATAGCTCATCGCGCCAACTAACCGCCACCGTACCCCTTCGCGGTTTCCTCCCTTAAGGATTGTCCAACACCGGCCCGTCAAACCTCAACGAG
>JANMXS010000210.1:0-3842 GCA_031394335.1 Burkholderiales bacterium | reverse complement strand
CGACTGGTACATCAGCGCGAAGTAAGTGGAAAATCGCGCCAGGATGATTTTGTTGACCAGCGGCCCCATGATCGGCAGCTTCAATACCGTGGCATCGATGCGATAACGCACTTCTTCGCTGGTTTTGGCGAGGATGAAAAGCGTGACGACGCTGACGATCGGCACGCCGATAACCAAGTACCAGAACTGCTTCATCCACGCCGATACGGCGATCAGCGCCATGGTTTGCGGCGGCGGGTTGGGGGTCAGCGCCTTCATCGTGATGGCAAGTTGCGGCACCAGGAAAATCATCAGCGCGAACACCACACCCAGAATGACCGTGCCGGCAAAGGCCGGGTACATCATGGCTTTTTTGACCTGCGAAGAGAGCTCGTCCTGCCATTTCAGGTTCTCGGTCAACTTCGACAATACTTCCGGCAGCTGACCGGTCTGCTCGCCGGTACGGATCAGCGCGACGAACACGGTATCAAACGCCTGCGGATGGCTGGCCATGGCGGCTGACAGCGTCAGCCCGCCTTCGATATCCTCAAGCAAGCTGCCGACAACCTGTTTGAAATCGGGGTTCTCGACACTGTCGCGCAGGTCGGTGAGCGCATCGATGATCGGCACGCCGGCGCGCATTAGCTGATCCATATGAAAACAGAAGGTGATGAGCTCTTTGCGCGTAATGCGCTTGGCGCCCATCATCGTCGACTTCTTGACCGACTCAAACGTGATGAGATCGAGACCGACGCGCCGCAGGCGCATCTCCAGATCAACACCATTCATGGCATCAATGCTGCCAGTCTGGATGTCTCCCTCTGTGTCAATGGCGCGGTATGCGAACGAAGCCATGGTCTATATCGATTCCCTAGGCCACACGATCGGTCAGATCGACAATGCGGGAAATTTCCTCAATGTCGGTCTGGCCGGCAAGCACACGGGAAATTGCGTCCTCGGCAAGGGTGCGGTAACCGGTTTTGCGCGCCGCTTCGCGAATCTCGCGACCGGTTGCGCGGCGCGCAATCAACTCGTCGATGTCCTGATCCATCTTGAACAACTCCATGATCGCGAGTCGCCCTTTATAGCCGGTGTTGTCACACTGCTCACAACCGCGCGAGCGGAAAATTTCACCTTGCCAGGTTTCGTCGACGCCCAGAATCCGCCGCGTCGTATCGTCCTCAGGCCGATGCGCTTCCTTGCAATGCGGACACAGGCGACGCACCAGACGCTGCGCAACCACACCGATAATATTGCCGGCCATGATGTCGGGCAGTACGCCCAGATCCTGCAGCCGCGAGATGGCGCCGATCGCCGAGTTGGTGTGCAGAGTTGAGTAAACCTGGTGGCCGGTCATCGCGGCGCGGAACGCCATTTCAGCTGTTTCCTGGTCGCGAATCTCGCCCACCAGGATGATGTCGGGGTCCTGGCGCATCATCGAGCGAATGCCGCTGGCGAAATCGAGCTTTGCGGTTTCATTTACCGAGGTTTGCCTGATCATCGCCATCGGATATTCCACCGGGTCTTCGAGCGTCATGATGTTGACGCCTTCGGTGTTGATATGGCCAAGGATCGAGTACAGCGTGGTGGTCTTGCCCGAACCGGTCGGGCCGGTCACCAGGATGATGCCCTCCGGCCGCGCCATCATCAGCCGCAGCGTTTTCAGCTCGTCTTCCTGCAGGCTCAGGTCTTCCAGCGGCACGATGCCTTTTTGCCGGTCCAGAATACGCAGCACGATGTTTTCGCCATGCGTTGTCGGTTGCGCAGATACGCGAAAATCGATCGCGCGCCCGGATAGCGACAGGGAAATGCGCCCATCCTGCGGCGCGCGCGTTTCGGCAATGTTCATCCCGCTCATTACCTTGAGCCGGACCACCATCGCGCTCCAGTAATTTTTGTGCAGCGAGCGAATCTGCCGCAATACCCCGTCAATGCGATAGCGAATGCGCAAAAAACCCTGCTCGGGCTCGAAGTGGATATCGGAGGCATTGCGCTTGACGCCATCATTGAGCAAGGCATCGACCAGGCGCACCACCGGCTGGCTGTACTCCTCAAAATCAGTGGTCATGCTCTGGTAGTCAATTTCACCGGTTTCGATTTCGTTCAGGATCCCGTCGATTGACAACTCGAAGCCGTAATGCTGCTCGATACCGATCGAAATATCGGACTCGCGCGCCAGCACCTGCTCGATGCGGACATCGTCCTTGATCAGTGCGCGAATCTGGTCGAGCGCCACCACGTTTGAAGGGTCGGCAACCGCCAGCAGCAGCTTTTTCGCCTGCTTGTCGTAATCGACCGGCAGCACCTGGTAACGCCGCGCAATATCCTTTGGCACCAGCGCCAGGGCATTGTGGTCGATGATGGTATTGGAAAGATCGATGGCGACCTGGCCGAGAGTCTCGGACAAGGTATCGCGGATCGTGGCTTCGGTGACAAACCCCAACTGCACCAGAATTTTGCCCAGCGGCGACTTGAATTTTCGCTGCTCGGTAAGCGCAATATTCAACTGGTCCTGCGAAATAACGCCGCGCACAAGCAGAGATTGCCCGAGCGGAAGTTGCGAAACCGGCGCGTTCATCTGATTCATGGGTGCCGCACTCGCAGAGTTAGGAACAACGAACAAACATCATCAAGGATTGTACCAAGCCGGCCGGCCGGTCTTCAGTTATTGCGGCACTGCACCTGGCCGCACAGCCGGCAACTGAATCAAGGCGCCTTGAGCTCGCCAATCCGGCGCTGCACGGCGACACGGTCGAACTGTGCGCCGCTCTTGGCAGCCTGGGCAAGTGCCTTCTGATAGTAATCAAGCGCCAGCTTGCTTTGCTTCATCTGGTCAAGCGCCACCGCCAGGTTGTACCGGTAATCGGCGTTTTCGGATTCAAGGCGATAAGCCTCAAAATAGGCCTGCTGCGCCTCGCTCCAGCGTCGATCGCCGGCGTACAGATTGCCCAGCGAAAACTGCAAAGCGGCGGAATTGGGGTCTTTGCCGATAAGGGTCTTCAGCTCGATTTCCAGCGCCTGCGGGTTGACGGTACTGCTGACCGCGAGCATCCCCGCCAGGGCGGCGCCATTGCGCGGATCAAGCTCCAGTGCACGGCGATAATGTCGCGCAGCGAGCGTGTTTTCACCGCTGCGCGCAGCAGCTGCCGCAAGCCCGAGGTGGGCATCCAGGTTGAACGGCTCCGCCTCAACTACTTGCTCATAGCGCTGTCTGGCCTGCGCGTAGTCGCCCTTGCTCAGCGCAGCGTAGGCCGCCAGCACCTCGGGGTTGACGCGCGGTGCATTGATGGTCTGCGAGAGTTTCAAGCTTACCGGCGCCTCTTTCGGCGCACGACCACTTGTGTCCTTCAAACTTTTTGCCAGCAGTTCGCGCTCGCTCAGCACATACCCGGAGTTGGCGCCTGATCGGGTGACGACCGCCCTGGGCAGCGCCGCCTCTTTGGCGGGCGGCGGCAGGAGCGGTGGCAGCGCCTGCGTAACTGCTGCAGAACCCGTTTCCGTCACCTTCACGCCGGCCTGACCAATGCTTTGCGACGCGGGCGCAAGCGTTGACGAGGGCGAAGGCATCGGGCGCACTGCCAGCGCCGATGGAGCGCCGCGGGAAATGCGCGTCACTTCGTTCCATACATACCAACCCGCACTGCCCAGTCCCACGACCAGAAAAGCGATCAAGGGCAGCAACCATTTGCCACGCGCCGATTGATCCTTGCTTTGCGCGCCCTGTTTTGCCGCGAAAACATTCTTGGCGGTTTCGCGCTGCGCGCTCTCATCTGCCGGGCTATCCGCCGTGGCTCGAAGCGAAAAATCCTGGCGAACCAGCCGGGCAGTGGGCAGTGTTGACACGGTATCCGCGCCGACGCGTG
>JANMXS010000209.1:0-9487 GCA_031394335.1 Burkholderiales bacterium | reverse complement strand
CCGGAAACTTTTGGATCTGCCGGTCGGAATACTGGCAAACCCGTCCCATCATGCCGTTGACCGTGCTGATCACAGCGCCTAAGAGCTTGTCCGTAAATAAGACGCGATGCCTGACTTGCTCTTTTTGCCTCACTCTGCGTTGCGTTTCCTTGCAATGGCTCGCCATTGCTGCGAAAAGCACGCCTTGATTGAGACAAAAATTGCGGCGTCATGCATTCGCGCTTATTTACGGACAAGCTCTAAGCATCTTCCCTTGACGACAGGCCGGTATTGCTGCGCCGTGCACGCGCAAATGCACGCTTGTCGGCGCCCCAGATCTGCCGGAAGGTCTTGAATTTCTCCCCCCAGGTCAGCCCCTCCGAGGACATGGCTTCCATGAATGCGGCAATGCGGCGCGAGAGAATCACGGTATAGAGTGCGAGCAAAGTGGTCGGGATGAAGGCCGCAAAAAAGATCAGGAATTTGGTCAACGTCGGCAGGTCCGAGTGACTGTAAAGATTCATCCCCAGGAAGCCGGTGACAATCGTGCCGACCATGCCGCAGGCCGACACTACCGTCAGGCGCATGGCGTTGTCGGACTGCTTGCGCATGCGGTCGGCATCCAGGTATTCATTGATGTCGCGCGCTTCCTCGCGAACCTCGTTGTAAAGTGCATCAGAGCCCAGTTGATGACTCCAGCGCTTGAAAAAATCGCTGGCCTGAACCTGGTTGGATAATTCGTGAAACCAATAGCGGTGATTGAAACGCAAAAAAACCTCGAGCGTTTCGCGCACGCTGCGCTTGAAACGATTCACGCTCTCGAAATCGCGCACATTGAGACGCTCTACTGCACGCGAAAAGCGATTGGACAGGGACAGCAGCGCCGCCTTGTGGAAGTGCGCGATCAAACCAATCTGGAAGAACTGGTGGCGGAACTGGTGTGACAACACCGCGTGTTCCGCATCAACCTTGGTCACCATCGTGAAAGCGACACCGCAAAACAAGTAGCGGGTATGCATGCTGGAGTTGGTTTCATGCTGCGCCTCCCAGTAGCGGTCGTAGCAATACTCTGCCTCAAAGTTGCGCAGAAAGTCCGAGGAATACGGCAGCGTTTCCGAGGGGCCCCATTTGGCGGCGAAGCCCAGGCGCACCATATCGCCGCGCGATAGCTGGTGCGGATCGTCGAACGACAGATACGTCATGATCGGAATGCGCTTGTTCTCGAGCTGGTAGTACTTGATGGCGCCGCCGTCCTGGTACGCTGGCGCCAGCGGCGCCAGCAGATATTCCCAATGCGTAGCCAGCGGCGTTTGCCGCTCCTGCCGCACCAGTTCAAGGAACTTGGGGTAATTGCCGTAATCGGATTGCGTCAAGCAATTGCCGTCGACTCCCAGTATCTCGACGCGATGCGGGCAATGTGCGCCTTGCCCGCCGGCCTCCCAGGACGGTGGGTAGGGCCGACCGAGGCGATCCATGATCTCGACTGCATCTTCCAGCGCAAGATTGTGGCCTGTCACTTCAAAGGCCACCAATGCAACATCGATATCGTAGAAAAAATACAGCCGCACGCGATTGACGTGCAGGCTGATGAACTCGCGTTCGGGATGGAGCTGTATCCGCAGCTGGGCGATATCATCTCGCGTAAAAATATGCAGCGAGGATTGTGCGCCACGGCCTTCGTCGCCGACACCGTAGAGAAATCGTTGCACATAGGGCAAAAAATAAACGAATTCCTCGTAGCCGATTTTGCATGAGGCATCTTCGATCAGCAGGGCGTCATCGACGTACTTCCACGGTCCGGGACTGCGCTTGAGGATGTCCCAGTAATGCACTACATCGGTCCCGGCCTCACGCCGCAGGGAACGCAACTGTACCGGCCACAGCAGCGTGTGTTTGAATTCACGAACAATCTTGTTATTTTCCATGCGCTGATGCTACTCCCTGAAGGCCCGCGCCCGGCGCGCCTCACCGGGCATTGCGGGCATCGCGGGCAAAGCGTCGTTAAGGTGTTGCCTACTTCGGCTGGAAGTCGCGATCTCCGAACCGCCACAGCAGGAACGAATAGACGTCTGCCAATTCCGCGTTGCGCTGCTCGCGCGTGGACCCCACGCCGTGTCCGGCATCGTAGTCCAGGCGCAGCAACACTGGATTGGCATCAGGCACCTGTGCGGTGGCCGCCTGCAGGCGCGCCGCCATTTTCGCCGATTGCCAGACTTCAACGCGCGGATCGTTCATGCCATGCATCAGCAGGACCGCCGGATAGCGCGTACCGTCTTTCACATTGTGCAGCGAGCTCATCGCCAGCAGGCCCTTGAAGCCGTCGGCGGTTTTGACGCTGCCGAACTCCGGAATATTCGGTGGGCCATTCGGAGTGAATTCGGCGCGCAGCGTATCGAGCAGCCCGACCGCAGGCACCGCTGCCGCAAACAGGTCAGGCCGCTCGGTCAAGGCACGACCGATGGTGATGCCGCCGGCGCTGCCACCTTGAATGGCGAGACGCTCGGGGCGCGTAAAGCCGCGCTGCACCAGATATTCGGCGCAGGCGATCAAGTCGCGCCAGGTATTGGGCTTGTTGAGTTTCTGACCACCGCGATGCCAGTCCTCGCCGAACTCGCCGCCGCCACGCACATGACAGATGCCGATGATGCCGCCGCGTTCCAGCCAGGCCATGCTCGCCGGCGAGAAGCTCGGCGTCTGTACGATACCGTAGGCCCCGTAGGCGCGCAGGATGGTCGCGTTGGCCTTGTTCAGTGTGGTGCCCTTTTTGTACATCAGCGTCACCGGGATCCTGGTGCCGTCCTTGGCGGTGGCGCTCAGGCGCACTTCATCGATCTCCGAAAAATCCACTGCAGGTTTTGGCTGCAGACCGGTATCGGCGATGTTGGCGCTGCGCTCTTCCACGGTCACGTATTTCGGCGCCTCGGTCCAGCCTTCGAGACGCAGAATCGCGCCGGGACGCTTCGGATCCGTAATCAGCTGGCGGATGGCGAGATCGAAAGGCAGGCGCACGAATTCAAGCTTGCCGCCTGAGTAAACCGAATTGCTGAAGTTGAGGCGCTGCAGGCGATCGACGCCGTTGGACAGTTCACGAATGTAGAGCGCATCCTGCGCCACTTCGATCTGCTTGATGACGGTATCGCCATGCGGCACGATATTGGTGGCATTGGCAAAATCGGGCCGCTCCAGCGAGGTGCGCACAACTTTGCTGCGCGGCGCATTTTTATGCGAGATCAAATAGAGCGCGCCGGCATGGACCGAGTGATCGGTGACTTGGTCTGCGATATCGACAGCCTTGCGCCATTTGGGGGGATTGGGCAAATCCGCAGCGGAAGCCACGTACAGGCTGATCTCGCGCAGATCACCATGCTGAATCTTGCCGACGAGAAACTTGCTATCCGCCGACATTTCGATCGAGGGAATATCGATGTCCTGGAAGCCTGCATCTGCGGGTGTCGAACCGACGCCGCGGCCGAACAGCGCTTCATCCTTTTCCGCAGGCCGGCCCAGCACATGTCGATAGGCACGGCTGTTCAGGTAGCGGTTTTTCGCATCACCGGCCTTGTCTTCCGGCAGGCGATTGTAAAAGAACGCCTTGCCATCGGGGGCCCATGAAGTGCTGTCGGCAAATCCGATGCGGTCGATGACCAGGTTCTGGTCGCGTCCGCCGGCAACATCGATCAAACGCAGGGAGGTATCTTCCGAGCCGCCGGCGGCGACGCCCACCAGCACATGACGACCGTCGGGCGAGGCAAGAAAGAAATCCAGTGCAAAGCGCTGGCTGCGTGAGGAAATGGTTTGCGGATCGAACAATAACTTTTCGGTACCCTTGAAGCCCTCACGCACATACAGCTTGCGCATCGAGTCGCCTGGCGCCAGCTTGTAGTAGAACACGCGCGTTGCTGCCCCACTGCCGGTGACCTGCACGCCATTGACCTGAACGCCAGCCTCGGACAGCTTGCCGATACGACGCTGCATCGCGTCGCGTCCAGCGACTGAATCCAGGGTCTTGCGGGCGTAATCGCCCTGGGCACGCATATAAGCCATCACCTCCGCATTGCGCACGTCTTCCATATAACGATAGGGATCGGTGACAGTCTGACCGAAATAGGTTTCGCTGACTGGACGCAGCTGCGCCAGTGGCGGACCATCACGACGTGCCGGCTCCGGTGCGACGACCGCTACCGGAGCGGCGGGCTTCGATTCATTGATGGGCGGGCTCGCGCAAGAGGCGAGGACAATCAGCATGGCGCTGAGCAGAATCCGCAGCGGCGTGGATGGCGATGTACTCATGTTGACTCCGAGGTTATGTTTTAACTTATCGAAGCAAGACGCTATCACGGGTACGGAAATTTGTCGCGCCTGTCGCCAAGACCCGACAGCACTGCCGTTTACCAGTAGTTTTCAACGATGATGTGGCCGGGCTCCAGCTTGCGGTTCATGCGGAACCGCCGTGCTTTCAGCAAGGCGCGCATGCTCTCCACCATCTCCGGATTGCCACACAGCATGAAGCGCGAGTCGGCATCCCTCAGTGGCAGCCCGACGGCTTGTTCCAGCTCGCCGGATTCGATCAGTGCAGGAATACGGCCGCGCAAGGCACCGTCGGCAACTTCGCGGGTCAGGGTTTTGACGAACACCAGCCTGGCGCGCCCATGCGGATCGGTACCGCTTCTAGTCACCAATGCCTCAATTTCTTCAAGGTAGCCCAGATCGCGCCGTTCGCGCACCGACAACACCAGCACGATATTGGCAAACTGCTGCCACACAACGTGGTCGCGCAGCATCGAGATATAAGGTGCCAGCCCGGTGCCGGTGGCCAACAGCCACAGGTCGCGCCCATCCTTGAACCGATCGGCGGTGAGGAAGCCTTGCGATTGTTTTTCAACCAGCATGTGGTCCCCAACAGCCAGTTGCGCCACGCGGCTTGAAAATTCGCCGGTCGGCAACACGACCAGAAAGAACTCAAGGAAGGCTTCATCCGGCGCCGAGACGATGGAGTACGCGCGCCAGCTCACTTGCCCGTCCGGCTTGCGCAAGCCGATGCGCGCAAATTGACCGGGCGTGAAGGCATATGCCGGATCCCGCCGGATGCGAAACGACATCAGCGCGTCGCTCCAGCGGTGCAGCCAAACAACCGGCTCTTCAGTAAATTTCAGGGGCTTATCAGGGGACGACGGTACGGCTGGCATCGGTGCGGCGACAGAAGTCATGGATAGCAAGGCTTCGAAATGTTGGGCGCGACTTGGCGCAGCAAGTTGATTGGGCGGCTTGAATATTAAGCGTCAGGCAGCAAACATAACAGGCAATAGTTTAGCAAATTACTCGGGAATTCGGCTGTTCACGCGACGGGCATGCGCCGTGGCAGCCCCGCCTCAGGACATATTGAACTGAAGCGCAGCAAGGCGTGCATAAAGCCCACCTTCGGCTACCAGTGCATCGTGCGACCCCTCGGCGACGATCGCGCCCTGCTCCATTACCACAATGCGGCTGGCCGATTTAACGGTCGCCAGCCGGTGCGCAATGATCAGCGTGGTACGGCCTTGCATCAATTTATCCATGGCCAGCTGCACCATTCTTTCGGACTCGGCATCCAGCGCCGAAGTCGCTTCATCGAGCAGCAAAATCGCGCGGTCGGCCAGGAACGCACGGGCAATTGAAATGCGCTGGCGCTGGCCACCGGACAACTTGACGCCACGTTCGCCAAGCTGGGTATCGAAGCCCTGCGGCATGGCCTCGATGAATTCCCGCGCGTAGGCGGCTTCGCAGGCCGTGCGCACCTCGGCATCGCTGGCGTCGGGGCGACCGTAACGCACGTTATCCCAGACATCGGCAGCGAAGATGACCGCGTCCTGCGATACCAGCGCAATACGCTCACGCACCTCGCGTGGTTTGGCCGTTTTGATATCGATGCCATCGATGCTGATGACGCCTGCAGAAGGATCGTAGAAGCGCAGCAACAACTGGAACACCGTGGTTTTACCGGCGCCACTGGGCCCCACCAGCGCCACCACTTCGCTGGGCTCGATGCGCAGCGAGAAATCGCGCAGGGCCGCCGTCTCCAGCCGCGAGGGATAGTGGAACATGATGTGCTCCATGGCAATGCGGCCTACCGCGCGCGGCATCGGCACGGGCTGCGCCGGCGAGGCGATCTCCGACGGCGTCGCCAACAGCTCCATCAGCCTTTCGGAAGCGCCCGAGGCACGCATCAGCTCTCCATACACCTCCGATACAGCACCCACCGCATTGGCAACCAGAATCGCGTAGAACACGAATTGCGACAGCTCACCTGCCGTGATCTTCCCGGCCAGCACATCGCGCCCACCCACCCATAGGATTACCGCAATGGCGCCGAACGCAAGCACGATCACGGCGGCAATCAGCGCCGCAGTAAAGCGCGCCTTGGTTTCTCCGGCGCGGAATACGTCTTCGACGCGCACGCCAAAACGCTCGGCATCCACCGCCTCATGCGCATAGGCCTGTACGGTGCGAATTTCATGCAACGACTCATCGATATAGGCGCTTGCCTCGGCGGTATGGTCGGTGATCTGCCGCGACAGTTTGCGCACGCGTCGGCCCAGCACCAAAATCGGCACCATCACCAGCGGAATGACAGTCAGCACAATCAACGTCAGCTTCACATTGGTGACGAACAGCATCGCCACGCCGCCCACAAACAGCACGATATTGCGCAGCGCCAGCGACAAGGCGCTGCCAACCACCGATTCCACCGCCGTCGCATCGCTGGTCAGTCGTGAAATAACCTCGCCGGTGCGGGTGCGCTCGAAAAATGTTGGCGACAGCGTCAGCAAATGATCGTAAACCGCGCGGCGAATGTCGGCAACTACGCGCTGACCTATCCAGGTAATGTTGTAGTAGCGCAGGTAGGTTGAGGTCCCCAGCACCAGCAAAAGTCCCAGCAGCGCCAACAGCGTCTGGTCGAGCATCTGCACATCGCCTGAAGAAAACCCCTGATCAATGACCAGCCTTACTCCCTGCCCGATCGACAGGACAGTGGCAGCCGATGCCAGCAACGCCAGCATCGCAAACATGAAGCGGGTCCTGTAGGGCGCAACAAAACGTATCAGCGCCGCGAGCTTCTTGAGGTCTCGGGCGCTGCGTTTTACTTCGCTTTGGGTTGCGCTGGCAGGCAGGATTTCGGCGGGGGAGCTCACCACATCATTCTACCGCTGCCAAGCGCCGGTCTATCTTACCCGCCTCTTTTCAACACCGGGCGCGAGACACTTCCGGACAAGCCAAATGCGGCACGATCCTGGGCAACCTTGGAACGGATTTCAGAAACGATGTTGCCGGACAACGCGCCTTTGTCATAGCCGACGACGACGTTGCCGTTGGCGAGCAGAACGCCACCGGAAAATTTGAGTTTTTCATAGCGGATCACACCGTCAGTTGCGTTCAGCTGACCAGTGAGCTCCGTAAACTTCGACTGTCCGCCACGCCCACCGCTATCAGGAGAGCGCATCGCCTGGACCAGATCGATATTGCTGATGGCGCCGTCTTTCAACACAAAGTTGCCCTGTATCTTCGGTCGGTCGAGCACGCTGCCAAGCGCAGGCGCCGACGCCGAGACGGAAAATTCGCCATCCATACGCCCGCTCATGCCGATATTTCGCGTAAAGACTGCGGCCAGCTGGTCGAGCTTGATTTTTTGCAGCGTCATGCCGGCGCTGAAGTTGATGCCCTGCCGCCAGTCGGCACGCAAGCTACCGGTGCCGGATCCTTCCAGCAGTTTTATCTCAAGCTGTGGAAAGTTGATCTCGGCACCATTCAAGGTCCCCTTGCCCTTGAGATCGGTAATCGGGATTTCCGGGCCCACCGGGAGCTTCATTCCCTGTGCTGCGAAGTCGACCGCCCAGAGGCCGGCAGGTACCGTCCCATCGGCGGCGGCGGTTTTGTCGGGCGCCAGGTCGAGCGTCCACTTGCCACCGGAACCACGAAGTGCTGCCTTGGTAATGGCGCCCGCCTTATCGAATTTGAGATCAACGTCGAAAGCATCCAGCGCCACGCCCGTGACCTCGAGCTTGACGTCCTTGAGCAAGACCCGGCCGATTTCAATTTTCGATGCAGGTCCCGCTGCAGTACTCCACTGCGGCGCGCGCGCCAGCGCCTCGGCAGAAACCGTGACGCCGTTCAACTCGATGGTATCGATAATGAAGTGATCGCCGAACAAGGCCATCAGGTCCATATAGATTTTGCCACTGCTCGCCTTCGCATCGAGCAGCTTGCCCAACGCGAGCTGGTCCAGCTTGAGGTGCGGACGCGGAAACAGGCTGATGCGTAAATTGCTGGAACTCACGTCATCGTGCACCCAACCCGCCAGCGACTTTTCCAGACGCGCGTTCACGGCTTGCAAAGGCACCACCTGGATCAGCAACACAGCCAACACCACTATCCCGACCAGGCCCACGCTGGCCCAGCGCAATAAATGTCGCTCCTTCTGCGGCCCGCGGCGCTTTGGCATGTCACCCGCATCCGCCTGCTCGAGCTGCGTACGTTCCGCCTGTTCCTGCAGTTCGCGCAAGCGCGTAACCTGGGCGGCGCGCGACGCTGCTTCCGCATCTTCGTCACGACGTGATTTTTTCTCGGCCTTCTCGCGCAGGGCACGCTCCTTGAGGACGCGCTCCTCTGAATCGCGCTCGATGCGCTCGCGCTCCGCAACGTGCTCGGAGACTGCTCGCGACGCAACCTCGTGCGCCATGGCTTCGCGCTGCGCCTTTTGTTCGGCCTCCTCGCGCGCCCGACGCTCGGCTTCAAGCTCGGCCTGGCTTTCGCGCTCGGCCTTCTCGCGCAACTCCTGTTCGATCAGCACCCGAGCGCGCGCCTGAATCGTTGCTTCCTTCTCAGCGGCCAATTTAGCCGCCATCTCGGCTTCCACCCGCGCTCGTTCTTCAGCCTCTTCACGGGCCCTTGCCTCAAGCCGCAAGCGTTGCGTTTTGGCCTGCGTTTCCGCCAGTACGCGCGCTTCATCCTGTGCTTTCAGGCGCGCAGCGAATTCCGCTGCAGCTTTCGAGGCAGCCTCCGCCTGTTCTTCGGCCATGCGCCGCGCTTCGCTTTCGGCGCGGTCCTTTTCCCTGCTGATTGCAGCGATGCGCAATTCCATCTCCGCGCGGATTTTGGCTTCCTGCTCCGCCAACATGCGCTTGGCATCAATTTCGGCGCGCGCCTTGGCCTCGGACTCGGCACGCGCCAGCGTGCCCCGCTCCTGTTCCAGGCGCTCTTCAAGCATGCGGCGCGCATCTTCCTGCGCACCTTTCATGATGGCCGCTTCAACTTCACCGCGTGCACTTTCCTCGATATCGCTCTTCAGCATGGTTTCCATCTCGGCCCGTACCTGCGCCTCGATTTCAGCCTTGAGCTGCTGGCGCAGATCTCGCTGCGCCGCTTCGAATTCCTGCCTCTGCTTGTGCGCCGCGGCGTCCGCCTGTACGCGTGCCTCTGCCAGCGCCTTGGCCTCCGCCTCGGCGGCAGCGCGCGCCTTTGCCAGCGCCTGCGC
>JANMXS010000208.1:0-3756 GCA_031394335.1 Burkholderiales bacterium | reverse complement strand
GGCGTCGAGCGATCTCGCCACGCAAGCCAGCCTGTCAGCGATGCAAGCCGCCGGGGCACGGGCCGAAGACATCGACCTGATCATCGTCGCGACATCGACGCCCGACTTCATCTTCCCGAGTACGGCCTGCCTCGTGCAGGCCAACATCGGCGCGCAGGATTGCGCAGCCTTCGACCTGCAGGCGGTATGCAGCGGATTTGTTTACGCGCTCTCGACGGCGGACAAGTTCATTCGTTCGGGCCAGCACAAATGCGCGCTGGTCGTGGGCTCCGAGGTGTTCTCGCGAATACTTGACTGGAACGATCGCGGGACCTGCGTCCTGTTCGGCGACGGGGCGGGTGCGGTGGTTCTGCGCGCTGCGGACGCTCCTGGGATCCATTCAAGCGTACTGCGCGCGGACGGACGCCATGCCGGCATGCTCTCTGTTCCGGGCAATGTCAGCGGGGGCAAAATCATCGGCTCGCCGTTCCTTCAAATGGCGGGCAACCAGGTGTTCAAATTCGCGGTCAAGGTTCTGGACGCGGTCGGCCGCGAAACACTTGCCGCGGCGGGCGCAGGCATCGGAGATATCGACTGGCTGATCCCCCACCAGGCAAACGTGCGCATCCTGGATGCAACTGCGCGCAAGCTGGGGCTGCCAGCGGAAAAGCTTGTCGTCACCGTGGGTCACCACGGCAATACGTCCGCCGCATCCATACCGCTTGCGCTCGACGAATATGTCCGTGCCGGCAAGATACTGCCCGGTCACCGCCTGCTCATGGAAGGCGTCGGCGGCGGCTTCACATGGGGCGCGGTGTACGCCACCTTCTAGGAAAAATACGGTTTATGAAGCTCGCTATGGTTTTTCCGGGACAAGGCTCGCAATCCGTGGGCATGGTACGCGCCTACGCAGGATTGCGGGGCGTAGCCGAGGTCCGTCTTGAAGCGGCCGGCGTCCTTGGCCAGGAATTTCTGAATATGCTCGATGAGGGGCCGGCTGACGCGCTTGGCCTGACCGTGAATACCCAGCCCGCGATGGTCACCGCCGGATTCGCCGCTTATCGCGCCTGGATCGGGCTGGGCGGTCCGCGCCCCGAGGTTGTCGCCGGCCACAGTTTGGGCGAGTACACGGCTCTCGTTGCAGCGGATGCCGTCACCTTCGCCGATTGCCTCCCGCTTGTCAGGCATCGTGCCGAAGCGATGCAGCGGGCGGTTCCTGCCGGTGACGGGGCCATGGCTGCGATTCTTAACCTCGACGACGAGTCGGTTCGGGCGGCTTGTGCCGAGGCAGCGCAGGGCGAAGTCGTGCAGGCAGTGAATTTCAATGGCCCGGGGCAGGTGGTGATCGCGGGAAACAGGGATGCGGTCGCGCGCGCAATGGAAAACTGCAAGGCGAGGGGTGCAAAACGTGCGTTGTCTCTGCCGGTCAGCGCGCCATTTCATTCGAGCCTGATGCAACCCGCCGCGCTGGCGCTGAAGGCCTATCTTGAAACCGTCAACATGCGCACGCCCGCGTTTGCGGTCATCAACAACGTCGATGTCAGCCTGCAAACCGAACCCGCGACCATCAAGGACGCGCTCGTCAGGCAGGCGGCTTCGCCCGTGCGCTGGGTCGAAACCATCAACAGGATGGCTGCAATGGGCGTCACCCACGTCGTCGAATGCGGCCCGGGCAAGGTGCTTGCGGGACTCACAAAGCGCATCAATCCCAACCTGCAGGGATTCGCGCTCGCCGACCGCGCTTCGCTGGAACAAACACTTTCCGCCGTGAAGGCCGCATGAAGCTTCTTGCCGGCAAAGTCGCGCTGGTTACCGGAGCTTCTCGCGGCATTGGGCGCGCGATTGCCATGGCGCTGGCAAGCGAGTCCGCGACCGTCATAGGTACTGCAACCACGGAATCAGGCGCGCAGGGCATCGGCGCCGTCCTTGCCTCTGCCGGTTATGCGGGAGCCGGGAAGGTGCTCGACGTTCGCGATGCAGCGCAATGCGATGCGCTGCTCACCGCGATTGCCAGGGAGTTCGGCGATATTGCCATTCTTGTAAATAACGCAGCGGTGGTCCGCGACAACCTGGGCGTGCGCATGAAAGACGACGAATGGGACGAGGTGATCGAGACGAACCTGCGCTCGGTGTTCCGCCTGTCGCGCGGCGTGCTGCGCGGCATGATGAAAGCCCGCTGGGGACGCATCATCAGCATTACTTCAGTCGTCGGCGCCGCAGGCAACCCCGGCCAGATGAACTATGCCGCTGCCAAGGCCGGCGTGGTGGGCATGTCGAAGTCGCTGGCGCGCGAGATCGGCAGCCGCAACATCACGGTCAATTGCGTGGCTCCCGGTTTTATCGATACCGACATGACGCGCGCCCTCTCCGAAGAACAAAGAACCGCGCTGCTCGGCCAGATTCCGCTGGCGCGCCTCGGTGCGCCGGAAGATATTGCGGCCGCGGTGGCTTTCCTGGCTTCCGGCGCGGCCGGCTATATCACAGGAACGGTACTGCATGTCAATGGCGGCATGTACATGGCGTAGATTGTTTTGTTTTGGGCCGCATTCGGTGCGACGCGGGCCTTTTGGTAAAATGCGCAACTTGAGCTTGGCCCAACCGGGAAGGAGCAGGACATGGATAACATCGAACAACGAGTAAGAAAAATCATTGCCGAGCAGCTTGGCGTCAACGAAGCCGAGATCAAGAACGAATCCTCGTTCGTGGACGACCTGGGCGCCGACTCGCTGGACACCGTCGAACTGGTCATGGCCCTCGAGGAGGAGTTCGAAACCGAGATCCCGGACGAAGAGGCCGAGAAAATCACCACGGTCCAGCAGGCCATCGACTTCGTCCAGGCGCGCCAGAAAGCCTGAGCACGCAGCCCACCAGCACGGAGCCAGTTTGACACGCCGCAGAGTCGTCATCACGGGATTGGGCCTCATCAGTCCCGTCGGCAACACCGTCCAGGCGGCCTGGGAGAACCTGGTTGCCGGCAAGTCCGGAATCTCCCGCGTCACCCGATTCGACCCTTCGCGGATCGCCTCGCAAATCGCCGGGGAAGTGAAGGGATTCGACGTGACCGGATACATCTCGGCGAAGGAAGCCCGCCGGATGGATACGTTCATCCACTACGGGATGGCCGCCGGACTGCAGGCCTGGAAGGATAGCGGGATCGACATCGCCGCAGAGGATCCCGAGCGCACCGGCATAAATTTCGGCTCGGGCATCGGCGGCCTGCCCATGATCGAGCACACGCACAACGAGCTTCTGAAGAGCGGTCCCAGGCGCATTTCGCCTTTTTTCATCCCAAGCACCATCATCAACATGATCGCGGGCAACCTGTCAATCATGCTGGGCACCAAGGGTCCCAACCTCGCCATCGTGACCGCATGCACGACGTCAACCCATTGCATTGGCGAAGCAGCAAAGTCGATCCGCCACGGCGAAGTCGAGGTCATGATCGCGGGCGGGGCCGAGGCGACGGTAACCGAACTCGCCATGGGCGGTTTTGCCGCGGCGCGAGCATTGTCGACACGCAATGACGCCCCCGAGGCCGCCAGCCGTCCCTGGGACAAGGACCGGGATGGTTTTGTGCTGGGCGAAGGCTCCGGCGCGGTGGTCCTCGAAGAATACGAGCATGCCAGGGCGCGCGGGGCTCATATTTACTGCGAGCTGGCAGGCTACGGCGTGAGTTCCGACGCCTTTCACATGACAGCACCGGCAGAGGACGGCGATGGCGCATTCCGCTGCATGCGCAATGCGCTACGCGACGCCGCCATGAACGTGGACTCGATC
>JANMXS010000207.1:0-4335 GCA_031394335.1 Burkholderiales bacterium | reverse complement strand
ACCGGCCAGGGCAACGCCGATGGTCAGCAGGGTTGTCGCCACCGGACGGCGTATGAACAGCTCGGAAAAACTCATTACGTCACTATCGGCATCGTTTCAGCAGTTGGCATCGTCGGCGTATCGGCGTCGGTCTGGCAGCGTGCACTGGACCTCTATTTGACCGTGTATCCGCGTCCATCGAGGCAGGCACTGGTGGCGCGTTGATACTCGCTGCGGCGCTGCGCGTCTTCCGACGATTGCGCGGGATTGAAGCCGGTCTGGCCGCTGGCCCAGCGTTCGCATTCGATGCGATCGAAGGTCGCCTGGGTAGGATTCTGGCCGTTGCGCGGATAGGCGTACAGCTTGTTGCTGTCAGCGGTAGCAGCAGGTGCTTGCTGCGCATAGCTCGGCACCGGACGCGAAGAATTGGACGACAGCGGCGCGGATTGCACCTGCGGCGCCGGGCGCGCATCGGTGGTGTCTTCGTCGATCATCACTTCATTGCTGGGCCGCGGCACCACCTGATAGCCGGACGACACGCGCTCGTAAAACACATCGTCGGCGTAATAGTAGGGATTGCCTTCCACCCAGACCTTCCGGTAGCCATACGGCAGCGACGAAATGATCAAGGGCGGCAGCACCACGTTTACGCTCGGTCCGTAGTACGGGAAATAGGCGCCGGGGCCGTAATAGCCACCGCCGTAGCCGTAGCCACCGTAGCCGCCGTAGCCGCCATACCCATAACCGCCGCGGTAACCGTAGTGACGATGGCCACCACCGTTCCAGTACAGTCCGCCGTAACCACCCTGAATGCCGATGCTGAATGAAACGCGGTTGCGCGCTTCGACGCTCGTTGTTGCGAGTACTCCGCCCACGGCGAGCGTCGTCAGCACGACAATTTTACCGACCAACGATATGGTATTGCTGGAGATGAGTTTCATAAAATTCCTTTCAAGTTGGGCTGCCGGATAAAACGCGCCAACAGCGCGATCGGCTTCAGCCTCGGTTTCCACCTTGATGCACACTACCCGTCATTTCCCCTGAAAATGTGTCACGTCTTTATGGTTAGCGACATCCTTGCCCGCATCGCTACCACCACGCGCTTCCACGCGCCGCGCCATGCGATCAAATGCCAGATAGATCACCGGCGTGGTGAACAAGGTCAACACCTGCGACACAATCAGGCCTCCTACCATGGTAATCCCGAGCGGGTGCCGCAACTCTGATCCTACGCCTCCGCCGAGCATCAGGGGGAGCGCGCCGAGCAGCGCCGCCATGGTCGTCATCAGGATCGGCCGGAAACGCAGCAGGCAGGCCTGGAAGATTGCATCACGCGGCGCCATGCCTTCCTTGCGTTCGGCATCAAGCGCGAAGTCGATCATCATGATCGCGTTCTTCTTCACAATGCCGATCAGCAAAATGATGCCGATGATGGCGATGATGCCGAGATCGGTGCGCGACACCATCAGCGCCAGCAGGGCGCCGACCCCGGCTGAAGGCAGGGTCGACAGGATCGTGATCGGGTGGACATAGCTTTCGTACAACACGCCGAGCACGATGTACATGGTGACAATCGCTGCCAGGATCAGCAGCAGGGTGCTGGTCAGCGAAGCGCTGAACGCCAGCGCGGCGCCCTGGAAACCGGTGCGGATGCTGGCCGGCATTTCAAGTTGCTTCTGCGCCGCCTCGATCGCCTTGACCGCATCACCCAGCGCATAGCCGGGGGCCAAGTTGAACGAGATCGTGGTCGCCGGAAACTGGCCGATATGATTGATCGACAACGTCGCCGGCCTCTCGCTGACGGTGGCGACCGCCGACAGCGGCACCTGTCCACCGGCGGCGGAAGAAACGTAAATATCGTTCAGCGCAGCGGGGCCGCGCTTGAATTCCGGCTTGACCTCGAGCACCACGCGATACTGGTTGGCCTGGGTAAAAATGGTCGAGATCAAGCGTTGGCCAAAGGCACTATAGAGTGCGTTGTCGATCGCCGCCGGGGTAATGCCGAGGCGCGCCGCGGTATCGCGATCAATATTGAGATAGGCCTGCAGGCCCTGATCCTGCAAATCGGAAACGACATCACCGAGTTGCGGCAGCGTACTCAATTTATCGACCAGCGTTTTGGTCCATTGCGAGAGGACCTCCGGATTTGCGCTCTCGAGCGTGAATTGGTACTGGGCGCGGCTGACACGATCTTCGATGGTCAGATCCTGCACCGTCTGCATGTACAGCGTGATGCCCTCCAACTGGGCAACCCTGGGCTTGAGCCGTTCAATGACCTGTGACGCGTTGACATTGCGCTGCTCGTGTGGCTTCAGATTGATGAACATGCGCCCGCTGTTGAGCGTGGTGTTGATCCCGTCCACACCGATGAACGAGGACACGCTGGCCACCGCCGAATCGTCGAGGATCACCTTGGCGAGAAGTTGCTGGCGTTCCGCCATGCTGGCGAAGGATACCGATTGCGACGCCTCGGAAATGCCCTGGATCACGCCGGTGTCCTGTATCGGGAAAAAACCCTTGGGCACAAAAATGTAGAGCAGCACGGTCAGTGCCACGGTGCCGGTGGCAACCATCAGCGTCGCGAACTGGCGATCCAGTACCCAGTTCAGCATTTCGCCATAGCGGCGGATGATGGCCTCGAACCACTCGCCGGTCACGCGATAAAAGCGGCCCTGCTTTTCTGCCGGCGTGTGCTTCAGCAATCGCGCGCACATCATCGGCGTCAGGGTCAGCGAGACCACGGCGGAAATCAGGATCGCCACCGCCAGGGTGATGGCAAATTCGCGGAACAGCCGTCCGACCACATCGCCCATGAACAGCAACGGGATCAGCACCGCGATCAACGAGAAGGTCAGGGAAATAATGGTGAAGCCGATTTGCGCCGAACCTTTCAGGGCTGCGGCCAGCGGTTCTTCGCCCTCCTCGATGTAGCGCGAAATGTTTTCGATCATCACGATCGCATCGTCGACCACGAAGCCGGTGGCGATGGTCAGCGCCATCAGCGTCAGATTGTTGATCGAAAAATCGGCGAGATACATTACGCCGAAGGTGCCGACCAGGGACAGCGGCACCGCCACGCTCGGAATGATGGTGGCGGGCACATTGCGCAGGAACAGGAAAATCACCATCACCACCAGCACCACCGCCAGCATCAGCTCGAATTTCACATCGTTGACCGAAGCGCGAATCGTCACGGTGCGGTCGGTAAGTACCATCACTTCCATCGACGCCGGCAGCGCCGCCGTCAGGGTCGGCAACAGTTGTTTGACCCGATCGACCACCTCGATCACGTTGGCGCCGGGCTGGCGCTGGATATTGAGAATGATCGCTGGCGTGTCGTTCATCCACGCCGCCAGCTTGGTGTTCTCGGCGTCCTCGATCACATCGGCCACATCAGACAAGTAAACCGGCGCACCGCCTTTGTAGGAAATGATCACCGATTTGTATTCCGCCGCCGAGCGCAGTTGATCGTTGGCATCGATGGTGTAGGCGCGCGTCGGACCGTCGAAGCTGCCCTTGGCCTGGTTCACATTGGCGGCTGCGATTGCGGTGCGAATGTCATCGAGATTGAGCCCTGCCGCGGCCAGCGCCTTGGGGTTGGCCTGGATGCGAACCGCAGGGCGCTGTCCGCCGCTGAGCGTGACCAGCCCTACGCCGGGTAATTGCGAAATTTTTTGTGCAACCCGTGTATCAACCAGGCTCTGCACCTGGGTCATCGGCATCGTTTTCGAGGTGATGCCCAAGGTCAGGATCGGCGCATCGGCCGGATTGACCTTGCTGTAAATCGGCGGCGCCGGCAAATCGGCCGGCAGCAAGTTGCCGCCGGCATTGATCGCCGCCTGCACTTCCTGCTCGGCAATATCCAGCGACAGCGAGAGATCGAACTGCAGGGTAATGACCGAGGCGCCGCCGGAGCTGCTTGAGGACATCTGCTTCAAGCCCGGCATCTGCCCGAACTGGCGCTCCAGCGGCGCGGTGACGCCCGAGGTAATCACATCCGGACTGGCGCCCGGGTACAGCGTCACCACCTGGATGGTCGGGTAATCGACTTCCGGCAAGGCTGACAGCGGCAGCTGCCGATAGCCCAGAAAACCGGCGAGCAGTACCGCAACCATCAATAGCGAGGTCGCGACCGGCCGCAGGATGAAGAGCCGTGACGGATTCACGGGTTCGAGCTACCCGCGTCCGGGCGGCGGCGGCGCGCGGTGGCCGGATCCTTGCTGGTCTCGCCCGCGGCGCCCGGCGTCGTGCCGGCCGGTGCGGCGGAGCCGTCGGTCGCACCCTTGCCCTGCCACTGACCCTTGGCGTGCTTGCCGCCGACGGGGGCCGCCGGCGCGTCGACCGCGGCCTCGATCT
>JANMXS010000206.1:0-6002 GCA_031394335.1 Burkholderiales bacterium | reverse complement strand
CGCATGGTCCAATTCATCTTCCTCATAGACGTGCTGGATGTGCTCCACCACATTGCTGCGGGCGGACTGAAACAAATCCGCCATTTGGCTCTGCGTCAGCCACAGCGTTTCATCCTGTAAACGCGCCTCGATCTTGATGCGGCCGTCCTCGGTTTGGTAGATCAGCATCTGGCCAGCGGGTGGCGAGGCGCTGGCAGCGGGCGGGTTACGCGGGGTCATGCGGGTGCTCCCTCCGCAGATGGGAAAAGCCGCTGCATCAGCCCTTTTTTGTGAGTCTTGAGGGCATCGAGTTTTTGGGTTTGCGTGGCGATGAGGTCGTGAAGGCTGGTTAGGCAGTCGGCGATGCGTTGTTGTTCGGCAGTAGCGGGGCATCGCAACGGGATGAGCGCAAAATCATCGTAATAGAGACGCAGGCGATCTTTGGTAAGGCCCCGTGAGCGCGCCGTCAGTATGAGCAATGACGCAGGTAGCTTGAACATGTATTCGAAAAACTCCGGGACGACACCTTTCACCGGTGCAAGCACGATATAGGCGGGACTTACCAAGCAATCTTCCGGTGCTACGCCAAGCGCTCCCTGCCACATTCGCATCATGTTGTACGCGATGTCGTTCCTGCATACTTTCTTGTTGCCCTTAGCGTCCTCGATGTCGTAAAAGTTGCGATCAAACAAGTCACGCCTGATCATTCCGTCGTGCATCGTAACCGAATAGATGGGCAGGCCTTGCTCACCCTTGGCAATGCGATTCGTGAATAACGAACCCGCCTTCCGCACTTTCCACTCCCCGGCATCTTGGAATTCGGGGAAGCGGAGGCGGGGTTGGGTTTCGCCTTCGCGGGGGAAAAGCTGCTGCATCAGCCATTTTTTATGGGTCTTGAGCGCGTTCAGTTTCCGGGCATGCGCGGCAATCAGTTCGTCAGCCGAGATCAGGCACTCGGCGATTTTCTGTTGTTCGGGCGTGTCCGGAATCGCCACTGGCAACTTTTCCAACTGACTTAGATACAGGTGAACAACTGCGTCCCCTTGAGCAACTTTAGCGATGTCTAGTTTCTTTGGTCCATTGAAGTAATAGCTGAGAAATACTCCATGGGCGCCGCTTCTGATGACGTTCAAATCGCCGCCTAATGCAACATCGTCATGCATCACGCACGATGCCTTAGCAATATCCAGCTTGGTCTCACCAGAGGCGGGAATGATGACGTCGTTGCGTTGGCTGAAAAACAAATCGGCATCAGCAACGTCAGTTTTCGAAAACACCTCATCAATCACTTCACCGTAACGGGTATAGAGCTCCCCGTATCGAATGCACGGATGCCGTCCGTTAGTCGCAATGTCTGCCTTGGAAATACCTTTTCCTTTGAAGAAAGACGCAACATCACCAAGTCGCGTCTCCTTCCACCCCGCCGCATCCCGAAACGCCGGAAACCGCAGCTTGGGCACTAATTGGGTCGCCTTACTCATCGCCCATACCTTCGTGCTGCGCCAGCAGATCATGCAGTCGCGCCTGCAATAGTTTCTTGTCGGGCAGTTGCAATTGGTATTGCGCAATCAACGTGGGCGAGAGGTTGCGAGAGAGGGCGTACTCCACCACTTCGTCGTCTTTGTCTCGGCAGAGCAGTATGCCGATGCTGGGGTTTTCATGCGGCTTTTTCACATCCCGATCCAGCGCTTCCAGATAGAAATTGATCTGTCCCATGTGCTCAGGCGTGAATTGGCCTACCTTTAGCTCGAAGGCTACGAGTGCCGATAGGCCGCGGTGATAAAACAGTAAATCGATGTAGAAATCTTGGTTGCCCACTTGCAGGCGATATTCTTCGCTCACGAACAGAAAGTCTTTGCCCAGCTCCAACACAAACGCTTTCATGTGCTGCACGAGCGCACGCTGTAGGTCGCTTTCGCTGTGCGTCTCGGATAGACCGAGGAATTCGAGCACATAGCGGTCTTTGAACACGTCGCCCACGTCGGGCTGTAAAACTCTCAGCGCTGCCGAGAGTTTTGGCGGCATCAACGAAACCCGCTCAAAAGCAGCGGCATCGATTTGCCTCTCTAACTGGCGCGAGGTGTATTTTTCTTGCAGGCATTGCTGCATGTAGAAATGCCTTTCTTTCGCATTCTTACAACGCGAAACGATGGTCACATTGTGCGTCCATGGCAATTCTCTCGCCAGTGCCGCGAGTTTTTCATCGCCTTGGTAAGTCTCGTAAAACTGCTTCATACGCCACAGATTTTTGTCGCTGAAGCCTTTGATGCTGGGGTCGGTCTGCGCAATGTAGCTCGCCAACTCGGTAACGATACTTTTGCCCCATCCAGCCTGCTTGACTCGCAAGCTAATGGTGCTACCGACATGCCAATACAACGCCATGAGGGCTGTACTCGCTTGGGTAAAAATTCGCTGCCGCGATTGTTGGATATGCCCCAGCAGATCGGCAAAGTCTTGCGGGTGGCTCGCTACAGGCTTATTGCTCATACGCACTGAGGCCAGAGATCTCGCGCCCTTGCGCGCGTTTTGTGAGTAGCGTCTGCAAATCCTCCATCAAAGCGAGTTCGGCCTGGGTGCGGGCTTTCCAGCCGAGTTCCAACGGGGCCATGAGGTCGCTCAATTGCTCACCGTCAAAAATCATCCGTTGCAGGATGCCGTCCACGAAGCTTTGCAGCGCGGCCGTAGCGAGGTGGTGCTTACCGGCAATGGTCGCCAATTCTTGCGTGCCCTTTTTCGCCTTGAAGCGCGTGTAGCCGTCGCGGATGGCTGCCTCAGATAAGCCTTCACCCGCTTTGAGCGTGGCGATATAGGCAGCGATGTCGTCGCGCTCGTTCATGAACTTGGCATCTGAAGCGATAAGGCCGATGAGCTGCTCGCGGCTCATCTTCTGCTTGCCCGGCGTCTGCTGCGAGAAGCGGGAGATGAGGCCCATGATGTAGTCGTAATCGATAACAGCCGAGGCAAAGAGGACAAACTCAAAGTCCAACTGATCGGCATTCTCCGCGCGCGCATCCGCATCCTTGCCTTGTTGTGCCCTTTGGTTCTTTAAACGCTGAGCGGTTTCCAGATAGGCGCCCCGGAAGCCAAGCAAGTTTTCTTTCGGCAACACTTGCTCGATCGCCTGCTTGTTTTGCTCGGTGAGGTCGGTGTACTGATCGAGCTGCGTTTTCAGGCGTTGCACTTCCTTGAAGCGCTCGATGAACGCAGCACGGGCTTCATCGCCCTTGAGGTTGGGCACGGACTCGGGCGCGCAATCGAGGCCCTGGGATTTCATGAAATCGCCGAGCTTCTGCACTGCGCTTTGCAGTTTTTCGATGACCACCGGCGCTTTGTCGACCAGCCAGATTTCGCGAGCTTGCTCAGCGGTCTTTTCGCCTGAAAACAGAGCAATCGCGGCATCGACCTCCTCCTGCTGCTGGCGGAAGTCGAGGATGTTGCCATAGGGTTTGGTGCCGTTGAGCACGCGGTTGGTTCGGGAAAACGCCTGAATCAAGCCGTGATGCTTGAGCTTCTTATCCACATAAAGCGTGTTCAGATATTTGGAATCGAAGCCGGTGAGGAGCATGTCCACCACGATGGTGATGTCGATTTTCTGCGCGTGCGGCAGGTCGGCGTTCGGCCACTGCTGGTCTTTAATGCGCTTTTGTACATCCTGATAGTAAAGGTCGAACTCGCTGAGGGTGTGATTGATGCCGTAGCGGGCGTTGTAGTCGGCGAGGATGGCTTTGATGCTTCCTTCTTCTTCTCTGGCTCGACGGTGTTGTCTTCCTTTTCCTGCGGCAGGTCTTCCTGAATCTGCTTCACATCGGCATCGCCCTCGGTGGGCGGGGAGAAGACGCAGGCGATGTTGAGCGGCTGGAAATCTGGATCAGCGGCATGCTTTTCTTGTTGCATCGTTGCAAACAAGCCGAAGTATTCGATGGCGTCGTTGATGGATGCGGTGGCAAGCAGCGCATTGAAACGGCGCTGGCCGGTGGCGGCGTCATGCTTGGTGAGGATAGCCTCGATGATCTTTTTCTTTTCGAGGGCTTCTCCCGGCTTGGGCATCTTTGTGCCTTCCGGTTTGAAGTAGTCCACATGGAAACGGAGGACGTTCGCATCTTCAATGGCATGGGTGATGGTATAGGCGTGGAGCTGCTTTTGGAAAAGCTCCACGGTGGTCTGCATGGAGGCCTGCTGGTCTTCAATCTTCACGCGGCTGGCGTTTTCCTCAAAGATGGGTGTGCCGGTGAAGCCAAAGAGCTGAGCCTTGGGGAAGAACTCTTTGATGGCCTTGTGGTTTTCACCAAACTGGGAGCGGTGGCACTCATCGAAGATAAAGACGATGCGCTTGTCGCGGAGTGGTTCCAACTGTTCTTTGTAGGTCAGCTGGTCGTTGCTCTTCCGCTGTTTGTTGCGCTTGCTATTTTCGTCGAGCGCTAAGCCCAGTTTTTGGATGGTGCAGACGATGACCTTGTCCGCATAGTCGTCGGAGAGCAGGCGGCGGACGAGCGCACCGGTGTTGGTGTTTTCCTCAACGCAGCCTTCTTGGAATTTATTGAATTCTTCACGCGTCTGCCGGTCCAGGTCCTTTCGGTCGACAACGAATAGACATTTCTCGATATCGGGATTGTCTTTCAGCAGCGTGGATGCTTTGAACGAAGTAAGAGTTTTTCCGCTGCCGGTGGTGTGCCAGATGTAGCCGTTGCCGCAGTTCTGGTGGATGCAGTCCACGATCTGTTTCACGGCATAGACCTGATACGGGCGCATCATCATCAGCTTTTGCTCAGCAGCGATCAGCACCATGTAGCGGCTGATGGTCTGACCTAACGTGCATTTGACGAGAAAGGTCTCAGCGAAGCTGTCGAGGTGGGTGATCTTGGTATTATCCTCGGCGGCGAACTGATAGATGGGCAGGAAGCGTTCGTCCTGATTGAAAGCAAAGTGGCGGGCGTTGTTGTTGGCGAAGTAGTAGGTGCTGTCGCGATTGCTGACGATGAAGAGCTGAAGGAAGCAGAGCAGGGTCTTGGTGTAGCCGTTGCCGGGATCGTTCTTGTACTCGACGATCTGCTCCATCGCGCGGCGCGGATGGATGCCGAGCGTCTTCAGCTCGATCTGCACACAAGGAACGCCATTAATGAGGATGAGCACATCGTAACGGTGGTGACTGTAGTCGGTGTTGATGCGCAGCTGATTGACGACCTCGAAGGTGTTCTTGCACCAGTCCTTGATGTTGACCAGGGTGTAGTTCAGCGGCGTGCCGTCGTCGCGAATGAAACTGTTGATCGTGCGAAGCGTCCGTGCAGCGGTGAAGACATCCGGCGTAATGATTTCCTCAAGCAGGCGCGGAAATTCGCCATCGGTGAGGCTGACGCGATTGAGTGCCTCGAATTTCTCGCGGAAGTTTTGCTCGAGCGTGGCGCGGTCGCGGATATCGTTGCGATATTCGTATTTCAGGCTTTGAAGTTTGCCAATGAAGCCGTATTCAATGGTGTCCTCACGAACAACGTGGCTTGGCGCGGCAGACCGCGGACTGTAGGTGAAATTTGCAGGAGGCATGGCTAGCGATTGGCGGCGGAGTCGGGTTTGTTTTTGGCTACAGCTTTTACCATTTGAGAGTGCCTTGTAGATTCGCGAGTGCGCGAATTGAAACCCTAGCACCAGCGCGCCTCCCAGACAAAAAATGCCCGGAACGCCGCACCAGTGCTTGAGTTTGGTGTTGTTATACTGTATGTGCGTTAGCTCTATCGTACCGCATCGGGCTCAGATAGTCCCTACTTATGAGCGTAGGTTTTCAGTAAATTTGGTCGCTGCCCGAGCCCTTAAAACTCCGTGTATTTCTTGCTACTCCCCCGCGCCTTTTCGACGGGATATTTCTTCGCGTTCAACCCAATCTTCGCATGCGCGGCAGCGATGAGATCAATGCCCAGCTTGTCGCTGATGCGGATCAGGTACAGCAGCACATCGGCTACTTCTGCGCGCACCGCGGCGAGCGCTTCCGGCGGCAATTGTTGGCTCTCGGCTTCGGTGAGCCACTGAAAATT
>JANMXS010000205.1:0-7427 GCA_031394335.1 Burkholderiales bacterium | reverse complement strand
GAATATTTGACAATCCGTCGCCCCAGCGGAGGCTGGGGCCCAGTCCCATCCAAGGTTTGAGAATACGATGGACTGGATTCCGGCCTTTGACCAACGGAAATCCCTGTGGGACGCCGGAATGACGAATTTTTACGCCGGAATGATGAATTTTTACGCCGGAATGATGAATATTTGACAATCCGTCGCCCCAGCGGAGGCTGGGGCCCAGTCCCATCCAAGGTTTGAGAATACGATGGACTGGATTCCGGCCTTCGCCGGAATGACGAATTTTTACGCCGGAATGACGAATTTTTACGCCGGAATGACGGATATCTGAGTGATATGACTACCTGCCGTTACTTGGTCAACTGTTTGAACGTCAACACCGGGTATGCCACCGAGACAACCAGGTTCAGGAACTTTTGCAGCTCGGCTGCCGGCGCATTGGCCACGTACAGCAAATCCTTGTTGTTCATGGCAAAGCTCTGCATTACAAAAAAGCTGCTGGGGTTTTTAAGGTCGATGCGATAGATCACCGGCACCAGGCCTTCCGGCGTCGTCAAAACGGGTTCATGTGGCCACGCCAGCGCATCTTTGGGCTCGAAGCGAAAGATGAATACACCTTGCGGATTTGACCTTGAATCAACCAGCCCGCCGGACCGTGCCAAGGCCTGGGCCAGGCTGATGCCTTGCGCCTCGAAATTGATTTCTTCATTTTTGCCGGTTGCACCCAGCGTGGTGAAACTCAGCGGCGCGAACAGCGCGGTCACCACATCGCCGGGTTGCAGGGGCACGTTTTGCTTCGGGTCGCGAATCACGGTTTCAAGCGGCAGGGAATAAACATTGCTGCCGCGCGTGACCTGGATGGTCATTTTGTTGACTGGCTGGCGCACCCCGCCCACGGCGGCGATGGCGTCAAGCAGGCGCTCGCCCTGCGGGGTCAGCGGTACGCGGGCACTGGTGCCGACTTCGCCCACTACGGTAACGTTTGACGACAGGTTGCGAATCATCCGCACCAATACCTGCGCCTGGTTGGCCTTGCCTTTCAAACGCTGGGCAATCTCGGCCTCGATCTGTTGCAGGGTTTGCCCGCTGGCCTTGATGGGCCCCGCAAACGGCATATTGATGAAGCCCTCGCGGTTGACCATTTGTTCGGGAAACGAGGTCACGCGTGAGGTCGAAGGCCCGGTACGCGGATCGATCGCACCGCCGCTGAACAAGGTTGCCGGCGGCGCTTCCCAGATGGAAATCTCGATGACATCACCGGGGCCGACGTTTTGCACATTGGCCGCCTTGTTGCCGAGCGTATCCGCAAACATGCTTTGCGCGCGTTGTGCCAGCAATCGTCGCGTGACGGCATCATCCACATCGACAATCTGTATCGCCGCTTCGCCGGGTTGGGTGGTGGAGGTGGCGATTTCGTTGCTGGAAGGCCCGATGGTAGGCAATGTCGAGCAGCCGGACAGCAGGGCCGCAGACAAAACGGCGGACAAAACCGCAGGCCGGACGACACCCAAGGCAGCGCTGAATGATAAAAGAGGGGTCTGACGCATGGATTCGCTTAAAAAGGAGAAAGTTTGCAACCAATAATGGCCCTGTTTTTGGCAATTATTTAAGCCAGCCCTGAAGTGTAGCAAAATACCTCCCTTCGCCGTAACCACCTTGCAGGGTGGGTATGCGCGGCGTGATGGCAAACCCGGTGCGGGCAAGCGCCGGAATTTGTGCGGTTTCCACAAAAAACGGCTTGCTTCATTTCGTTTCCAGTTCAAAGGTGAAATAAAACAGCTCAAGTTGGGGGCAGTGGTGGGCGATGATGGTACCTGTCAAGGATTTGAAAAGCACGACGGACTGGGTCCCAGCCTACGCTGGGAAGACGGCGTTTTTCAGGACTAACTGAGCGATATGCAGCCAATTTGCCCAACACATCAAATACTCGTCATTCCGGCGCAGGCCGGAATCCAGTCCATCGTATTATTAAATCTCTGGATAGGACTGGATATCCAAGTCCATCCCACATCACTTTGAAGCAGCCCTGCGTCTACATACTGGCGAGTCAAAGAAACGGCACGCTTTATATCGGCGTGACGTCTGATTTGGTCAAACGCGTGTGGCAACACAAGAACGACCTCGTTGAAGGATTTACCAAGGAACATCAGGTACACACCCTGGTCTGGTGCGAAGTTCACGAAACGATGGAATCGGCGATTGTGCGTGAGAAAAATATCAAGTCCTGGAAGCGACTGTGGAAACTTGATTTGATTGAAAGTTCGAACCCTGATTGGAACGATTTGTATGATCAGATTGTGTAGTTGTTGGATGGATTTGGGGCGAAGGCATGCCTTCACGCCTGCGCCGGGACGACGGGTTTTGAGGATTGACTGTTTGACATGACACTGGAAATCACAGGCCCGACGCACTCAAAATTCGTCATTCCGGCGTAGGCCGGAATCCAGTCCTCCGTTTGTTTAAAACCCTGGACAGGACTGGGTCCCAGCCTGCGCTGGGACGACGGAATCACAGCCTGGGATAACGAATATTTGAGTTTTGCAGAAGTCCCGATTAAAAAATGATTAAGAAATGGCATCACTTCACCCTACTCTTCACGTGCCCAAAATCCTGATCGACGTTACGCGCCTGGTTTACCGGCGCCTCAAGGGAAAGCTGCCCACCGGGATTGACCGCGTGAGCCTGGAATACATCCGCCACTATGCCGCCCGTAATACAAAACCGGCGCGGGCGGTGTTGAGCCTGGGCCCGTTCAATGCGGTGCTGTCGGCGACAGATTCTGCGGCGGTGTTTGCGGCGGTGGATCGCGAGGCCTCGATGACCTGGCTGGCGTTGCGCGTGATCGTCAAGGCGTTCTGGTGGCGCTGGCTGTGCCTTGATGTGGCGGGCAATTATTTGTTCAACACTGGGCATATGGGGCTGGAGAATCCGCGCTACGCCTGGGCTTTGCGGCGTTTTGGCGCACGCCCGGTATTTGTCATCAGCGATTTGATCCCGATCACGCACCCGGAATACTGCCGGCCGGGCGAACGCGAACGGCATCTGACGCGGATGCGCGTCGCGCTCTCCACCGGTAGCGGCATCGTCACAATTTCACAGGATACGCTCGACGTGCTGCAACGCTTTTGTGCGAACAAGGAACTGAAGATGCCGCCGGCGGTGGCGGCGCCGCTGGCGCCCGGCTTGCCGGCAATCCAGCCGGGCCCGCGCCCGATGGCCAGGCCTTATTTTGTGATCATCGGCACCATTGAGCCGCGCAAAAACCATTGGCTGTTGTTGCAGCTTTGGCGGCAGATGGTGGAGAAGATGGGCTCGGCCGCGCCACGGCTGGTGGTGATCGGGCAGCGCGGCTGGGAATGCGAAAACGTGGTCGATCTGCTCGAGCGTTGCGCGCAGCTCGAGGGTGTGGTGGTCGAGAAGCCCTATTGCAGCGATGCGGAACTCATTACGTATTTGCACCACGCGCGGGCCCTGCTGTTTCCGTCCTTTGCCGAGGGCTATGGCATGCCGCTGACGGAGGCGCTGGCGATCGGCGTGCCGGTGATCGCCAGCGATTTGTCGGTGTTTCGCGAAACCTCGGGGGATGTACCCGAATACGCCAATCCGCTCGATGGCAGGCGCTGGGAAGACTTGATCGTCGAATACACCCGACCCGACAGCGTGCGGCGCGAGGCGCAATTGAAACGCATCGAAGGATTTCGCCCCACCACCTGGCCGCAGCATTTTGCGCGGGTTGATGCCTTGTTGGAATTGTTGGATGGGGACGTTGTAACGAAAGCGGTTTTGTAGGGTGGGCCCGCGCAGCGTGCCCGCGCGGATTTCATGGATGCACCGACCGCGTGGGCAACATAAAGACGTTGCCCACCCTACGGGCGGCATCGCAGGTTAACCGTACTCTAAACTGCTCGACAATTACCCATTCAATTTCCCAAAGACCTGTTTATCAAAGGCTCATTAGTGCTTTCAATGCCGATGCCCGTGTCGCAATTGCCGATGCGAAAATTTTTATTCCTGCAGGGCGTCAATTCGCCATTTTTCCCGGCGCTGGCGGATCGACTCAAGGCCGATGGGCACGGCGTGTTCCGCATCAACTTCAATGTCGGCGATACGGTATTTTGGGGAACGCGGCCAGCCTGGGCATTTCGTGGGCCGCTGGATGCGCTGCCGGCATTCCTGCTCCAAAAAATCGAACAGCATGGCATCACCGATATCCTGCTGTTCGGCGACCGTCGGCCGATCCATCTGCCCGCGATCGCGCTGGCCAAACCGCACGGCATTCGCGACCATGTTTTTGAGGAAGGTTATTTCCGTCCATATTGGGTGACGCTGGAACGCGATGGCGTCAATGCCAATTCACTGCTGCCGCGCGATCCCGCCTGGTACCGCGAGGCTGGCGCAGCACTGCCTGATCGAGGTGACGGCAAAGCATTCGCGTCGACCCTGGGCGGCCGGGCGATGCACGATATGGTTTACCACTCGTTCAATTTCTGGAATCCGCTACTGTTCCCGCGCTATCGAACCCACCGCCCGTTTATTTCGGCTGTGGAATATCTGGGCTGGGGGCGGCGTTTTTCGATGATGCCGTTATACGAAGCGCGCGATCGCAAAACCATCGCGGCCTTGATGGGCGCTGCGCAACCGTTCTACCTGCTGCCCTTGCAGCTCGACAGCGATGCGCAGATTCGCGACCATTCGCCGTTCAATAATATGGCGGAGGTTATCGAGCTGGTGATGGCTTCGTTCGCCCGCCATGCCCCGCGCGACGCCAGGCTGGTGATCAAGAACCATCCGCTGGACACGGGCTTTGTCAATTTCCGACGCCTGATTGATCGCCTGGCGACGCAGCACGATTTACGCGGCCGCATCGACTATCTTGAGAGCGGTAACCTGGATAGCCTGCTGTCGCGTGCACGCGGGCTGGTGACGGTGAACAGCACGGTGGGATTGTCGTCCCTCACTTTTGATTGCCCGACCATGACGCTGAGTAATCCCGTCTACAATTTGCCGGGGCTTACGTTCCAGGGAAACCTGGATAATTTTTGGGCGCAGGGCACCGCCCCCGATGCCGACTTGTTCCGCTGCTTTCGCAATACCGTGATTCACGCTACCCAGATTAACGGTGGGTTTTATTCGCCATCCGGCATCGCGCTGGCCGTTGCCAATAGCGCCGCCGTGCTGTGCGCTGAACGCTCGCCATTGGAGATGTTGTCATGACTCAGCTGCCCGCTCCACGATCGGTACTCATCACCGGCGCCACCGGCGGCATCGGCGGCGCGCTGGCCTGCGCTTACGCGGCGCCCGGTGTGCAACTGTTTCTGCAAGGCCGCAATAAAGCCAAGCTCGCCGAGGTATCGGCCCGCTGCACGACGCTGGGGGCCGCGGTGGCGACGTCGGTCATCGATGTGCGTAACCGTGCCGAGCTGGTTGCCTGGCTGCACGAGGTCGGTACGCGCGCACCGCTGGATCTGGTGGTGGTCTGTGCCGGCATCAACATCAATATCGGGCCGGATGGCGCCGGCGAGCGTTGGCAGGATACCGAGGCGCTGATCGATATCAATATCACCTCCGCGATCGCCACCGTGGATGCGGTGCTGCCGGCAATGCGCGCACGGGGGCACGGCCAGATCGCCCTGTTCAGCTCGCTGGCCGCGTATTTCGGTTTGCCGATCACGCCGAGTTATTGCGCCAGCAAGGCGGCCATCAAGGCTTACGGCGAAGCGCTGCGCGGCTGGCTGGCGCCCGAGGGCGTTCGCATCAATGTGGTGATGCCGGGCTTTGTGGAATCACATATGTGCGATGAATTTCCGGGGCCGAAACCGTTGTTATGGTCGGCAGACAAGGCGGCGCAATTCATCAAGCGCGGACTCGCCGCCAACAAGGCGCGCATCAGTTTTCCGTTCCCGCTCAATCTGGGCTCCTGGTATTTGGCGGTGGCGCCCGCCGCGATCGCGCAAAAGCTGGTGTCGTGGTTCAACTTCAGCAAGCACAGTGGCTGAATTTTTCTGGCTGACGCTGCTGCTGCCCGCGCTGCTCGGCGGCGCCGTGGTTTCGGTGTTGATCGAGCGTCTGCTGACGCCGCGACCGATGCTGAAGCGCCCTGCCGCCACCTGGATGCTGCATGTTGGAATGTGGCTGCTGGCATTTGCGTTTGAGCTCAGCCTGTTCCAGCGCCCGTGGTTTGCGGCCGCTTTCGTGCTCGCCTTCCTGCTGTTCGTGGTGCTGGTGAGCAATGCCAAGTTCAGATCCTTGCGCGAGCCGTTCATATTTTCCGACTTCGAATATTTCACCGATGCGCTGCGCCATCCGCGGCTGTACATTCCGTTTCTGGGCTGGTGGCGTGCGGCGCTGGCCCTGGCCGGCTTCGTTGCGGCAGTCTATGTGGGGCTCGCTTTTGAGGCGCCGTTAACGCAAGCGCTCGGCATTGCCGCGGTGTTTCAAGCGGTGGGCGTCATTGCTGCGCTGGGGCTGACGATGGTGGCTATCGGCGCAATGCGCCTGGGGCCGGCGACCTTCAAGCCGGTCGATGATTTGCAACGCCTTGGCCTGGTCGCCAGCCTGTGGCGCTACATGGCCGACGAGCGCAAGCCGATCGATAGCGCGATGTTGAGCCGCGCATTTCCGCAGCTTGCGTCTACGTCAACATTGGCCAATATCGTGGTGGTGCAAAGCGAATCTTTCTTTGATGCGCGCCGCCTGTTCGGCGGCATTGATCGCGGCGTGCTTCAGCATTGGGATGCGTTGCAGCGAGAGTCAGCACAGCATGGCCGGCTCAAGGTCGCGGCCTGGGGCGCGAATACCGTGCGCACCGAGTTTTCATTTTTGTCGGGGCTCGATATCGATTCGCTCGGCGTGCACCAATTCAATCCCTATCGCAAGCTGGCGCGCAGCGGCATCGCCACCGTCGCCTCGCATTTGCGCGCGCAGGGCTACCGCACCGTCTGCGTTCATCCCTATCCCGCCAGCTTCTACAACCGGCATATTGTTTTTCCGATGCTCGGCTTTGATGAATTCATCGATATCCAAAGTTTCGATGCCGCAGGCAAGAGTGGGCCTTATATCGGCGATCTGGCAGTGGCAGAGAAGATCACTGCGCTGCTCAATGCGAGTTCGCGTGAGAACGACAGGCCGCTGTTCGTATTCGCGATCACCATGGAAAACCACGGGCCGCTGCATTGGGAAAAACTCGGTGAGGCCGAACGCCATCAGCATTTCACCCAGTCGCTACCGAAAGGCTGCGACGATCTCGCGGTCTATGTCCGCCACCTGGCCAATGCCGACAAAATGGCGGGGGTGCTGCGCGATCAACTCGCGGCTTCACCAACCCCGGCGTGGCTGTGCATATACGGCGACCATGTGCCGATCATGGCCGATGTATATGCCGCGCTGGGCGCACCGGATGGTGACACCGAGTATGTGGTTTGGGGGAACCGGTTTGGCGATCA
>JANMXS010000204.1:0-1422 GCA_031394335.1 Burkholderiales bacterium | reverse complement strand
ATCGTGGCGGGCGTACCTGCCACGCCGCCATCATCGCCCGCGAACTGGGTGTGCCGGCAGTAGTTGGCTGCGAGGATGCAACCGAAGTGATCAAGAATGGCGAGGATCTCACCGTCAGCTGTTGCGAGGGCGACACCGGCCATATTTATCGCGGCAAGGTGCCGTTCGAAGTGATTGAGGTCTCGCTGGACAAGATGCCCGAGATCCCGGTCAAGATTGCGATGAACGTCGGCAACCCCGAGCTCGCCTTCGATTTCGCACAGTTGCCGAATGACGGTGTCGGCCTGGCGCGTCTGGAGTTCATCATTTCCAACACCATCGGCATCCATCCCAAGGCCTGTCTGGAATTCAGCAAGCTGCCGGACGAATTGAAAGCGCAGGTATCGAAGCAGGCGCGCGGCTACCTCAACCCGGTGGATTTTTATGTGAAGAAAATGGCGGAAGGGGTGGCCACCATCGCCGCTGCGTTCTGGCCGAAAAAAGTTATCGTGCGCCTGTCCGACTTCAAGTCCAATGAATACCGCAACCTGATCGGCGGGCCGCGTTACGAGCCCACCGAAGAGAACCCGATGCTGGGTTTCCGCGGCGCCTCGCGCTATATCTCGCAATCGTTCCGCGAATGTTTCCGCCTGGAATGTGAAGCGATGAAGTTTGTGCGCGACACCATGGGGCTCACCAATGTGGAATTGATGGTGCCGTTTGTGCGCACCCTGGGCGAAGCCGATCAGGTGCTGGACATCATGAAACAATTCGGCCTCGAGCGCAGCAAGAACGGCCTGAAAATCGTGATGATGTGCGAAATCCCGTCGAACGCGATTCTCGCCGACGAGTTCCTCAAGCGCTTCGACGGCTTCTCGATCGGTTCCAACGATATGACGCAACTGACGCTGGCGCTGGACCGCGATTCCGGGCTGGTGATGGATGCCTTCGACGAGCGCGATCCGGCGGTGAAGCGCATGCTGAGCATGGCGATCCAGGCCTGCCGCAAGGCCAATAAATACGTCGGCATCTGCGGGCAGGGACCCAGCGATTATCCGGATCTGGCCGAATGGTTGATGAAGGAAGGAATCGAGTCGATGTCGCTGAACCCGGATACCGTGGTGGAGACGTGGTTGCATCTGGCGAAGTCGAAGTGATCCATTGCCAGTTCAAAATTGAACTAATAAAGGCCACAAGTATGGAGACTGTGATGAATGGTGAGAGAGCCCGTCCTCACAGCGGTGGCGTGAAGATATGCCTTCACCCCAAGTCCCGTCGACATCAATTTGAAACTACCCGGCATCTACATATTGGCACCTGCGTAGGTCGGGATAGCGCATCGTAACCCGACAAACTATTGCGCCAAATGCCGATGTTGAATTTGGGCTTGTCGGGTTACGCGATGAAGCTGCTAACCCGACCTACGGTGCTGGCTGCGGTTGG
>JANMXS010000203.1:0-7970 GCA_031394335.1 Burkholderiales bacterium | reverse complement strand
TTTTCAAACACAGTGTCGAGATGGCCGATCAGCAGCAGGCGTTTGCCCTGATTCGGCGGCTTGCCTTCGTGGCTGGCGATGAGATGGCCGGCGCGCTCCATCGTTGGCGGCATCTCGATCCACTGCGTGCTGAAGCCCAGCGCGTCGAACTCGGTGCGGAACAGGCGGCCGACTTCGCGCACGCCCTCCGGGTTCATGGTGCCGCTGTTGATGTTGACGCTGCGTTCCAGAAACTGCAGTGCGGCGGGCGCGCGCACCTTGATTGCGGCGACGATCTTTTGCTCGGTCATCGACAGTTCGGCAGCGCCAAGCTGCGGTGCGACAAATACAAGGGCGGAAACAAACAGAATGGAAAGCCGGCGGCAAGGATTCATTTCAATAATTTCTCGTCAGGGTTGGCAGGGATGCGGCATGCAAATCATTTACGAAATGCAGCAATGGCGTTTAACTGCCGCGGCGCAAATGGGTGTCGATGGTTGCCAGTAGCGCGCGCACATCGAAGGGTTTGGTGATGTAGTCGACGAAGCCGGCGGTGCGTGCGCGCTGGATTTCCATGGACATCGCGTTCGCCGACAGGGCGATACACGGCACCTCGGCCAGCAAGGGTTCGTCACGCAGATGGCGCATGACGCTGAAGCCATCCATGCCCGGCAGATTGATATCGAGCAGGATCAAGTCGGGGCGCAGGCGCTTGGCGGCAGCCAGCCCGCTGTCGCCATCAATGGCGACTTCCAGATGAATGTTCGGGTTCAGCGCGAGGCTGTCGCGAACCAGTTCCACATTTGCCGGGTTGTCCTCGACATACAAGACCGTGAATTGCCCGGCGCCGGCGAAAAGCGGCGCCAGTAAAGGCGCCGTGAATGATTCGGTTTTGACTTCAATCCCTGCTGCGATGCGTGGAAAGACCAGGGTGAAGGTCGAGCCCGTGCCGATCGTGCTGGTGACGCCGATGGTGCCGGCCATGGCTTCGGCCAGCTGTTTGACGATCACCAGGCCAATGCCGGTGCCTTCGATGGCGCTGCCCTCCGCGCCGAGCCGGTTGGAGGGCTGATAAAGGGCCTCGATTTGCGCTGCGGTGAGGCCCGGGCCGGTATCGCGCACGGCGATTTCAACCTGCGCCTCATTGCCGCCGAGGTTGACATAGACCGAACCGCCATGGCGGTTGTATTTGAGCGCATTCGACAGCAGGTTGACCATGATTTGCCGCAGGCGCGTGCGGTCGCCACGGATCCATGCACCATCAGCAGAACCCGCATAGTCGAAGGTGATATTGCGCGCGGTCGCCTGCGGCATGCTGAGCGCGACGCACTCCTGGATCAGGTTGTCGACATCGAGCGCTTCAGGTGACATCGACAAGGCGCCCGCCTCGATGCGCGACAGGTCGAGGATTTCATTGACCATCGCCACCAGATGGTGGCCGGCTTCCAGAATATGGCTGACTTTTTTCTGCAATTGCTCGTCGGCGCGTACGCCGGGATCGAATTGCAGCAATTGCGCAAAGCCGAGAATGGAATTGAGCGGCGTGCGCAATTCATGGCTCATGCGCGCCAGGAACGCCGACTTGGCAAGGCTCGCCAGTTCGGCCGCCTCCTTGGCCGCGCGCAGGCCCTCGTCGCGACGGCGATCGGTAATGTCGGTAAAGGTGTTGACTACGCCGGTGATGGTGGCGCCGCCGGTGTCGAACAGGGGCTGCGTATTCATCGACAGCCACACCATGGTGCCATCGGGCCGCCGAAAGCCGATCACCTGGTTCGAGCGCGCACGTCCAGTGGTCAGGGCGGTGTGGCTGGGGCGTTCAGTGTTCGGCAGCGGTGAGCCATCCTCGCGGAACGGCTGCCAAAGGGGATTGAGGTAGCGGCTGCCGCGGATCTTGTCGCGGCTGGTGCCCATGATCCGTTCGGCGCTGGCGTTGCAGTCGATGATCAGGCCGCTTTGGTCGCGCACCACCACGCCTTCGGTCATCGCCGCGATCACCGAGCGGTAGCGGTCGTCGCTGGCCTGCAATGCGGCATCGGCGCGCTTGCGCTCGCTGATATCGTGAAAAAAGATCGAGATGCCGTCGCGCGAGGGATAGATGTGGTTCTCGAACCAGCGATCGTAGGGCGGGTAGTACTCCTCGATAAACACATTGCTGCGTTCGCTCATGGCCTTCTGGTAGGCATGATAGAAGGACTGGCCCACGCTTTCGGGAAACTCGGTCCAGATATGCTTGCCGATGAGTTCGTGGCGGCTGCGCCCAAAGATTTGCGCGGCGCGTTCGTTCACGTAGGTGTAGCGCCAATCCCTGTCGAGTGCCACGAAGGCATCGCTGATGCTCTCGAGGATGTGTGCAACTTGTTCGCGGGCGGTCTCGGTCGCCGCCTCCGCCTGCTTGCGCTCGGTCAGGTCGGTAATGGTGCCGACCATGCGCAATGCGCCGCCGGCGGCATCGCGACTGACGACTTCGCCGCGCGACAAGATCCATTTCGGACTGCCGTCCTTGCACACCATGCGGTGCTCGACAACGTAATGGTCGGTGCGGCCGTCGAGGTGCGCCTGCCTGGCTGCCGTTACCTTTGGTACATCTTCCGGATAAATGCGTTCCTTGGCCTCATTGATATGATCGCCAATCTCGAGATCGGTATAACCGAGTATTTCTTTCCAGCGGTGGGAAAACACGGCTTTGCCGGTCACGACATTCCAGTCCCAGACGCCGTCGCCGGAGCCTTCAAGTGCGAACTTCCAGCGCTCTTCATTTTCGGTGACCAGGTCTTCACGATAGCGGCGGATATCAAGCATGCGATTGAACTGCCGGCACACCGTTTCGATTTCCGCCGGGCCGGATAACCGGGCGCGCGCCGCCGTATCGCCGGCCGCCACTTTTTCGGAGGTGGCGGCAAGTTCGCGGATCGGCTTGATGATGGCGGCCGCAATCCACCATGCCATCGCCAGGGTCAGCAGCAGCGTAATGCCGGCAATCGCCACGCTGCGCAGCAGCATCGCACGGTAGGTTGCGAATACTTCCTGCTCCGGCACGCCGGCCAGCACGCGCCAACCGGTACCGGGCACGGACACATAGGCAAACAGGCGCCGCACCCCATCCACCCCGATTGCCGAATCGATGCCCTCGCGCTGGCTGCCGATGGCTGTGGCGGCTTCGGCGAGCAGCGGTTTGCCGATCCAGAGCGCCGGATCGGCCGAACGCAATAAAATATTGTTTTGGCGATCCACCACCGATATCGTCGACGATGACGGACTGCCCGGAAACAGTTTGGCATTCAGCTTGAGCAGATCAACCGGCATGGCGAGGAGGCCGGTGACGTTACCGGCGTCATCCCTGATCGGATAAGCCATCACCGATACCCAGCGCCCGGCGGCGCGACCGAGGAAGGCATCACCGATGGTGAACTGGTTGCGGCGAATGCCCTCCTTGAACCAGGCAAAATTGGCGGCCTGCTCCGGTTTGACCGGGTTAGGAATGAAGGAGCAAAGGGTATTCGCGGTCAGGTCGCGCACCAGAATATTGGTGAAGTCCGGCTGCAAGCGTACGTATTCGCTGATCAGCAGATCGCAGGCTTTCGGATTGAGCGCCTTGATCAGCGGGCGCGCGGCAATGCGCGATAGCACCACTTCCTTGTCGCGCAAATAGAGGTCGATGGTCGAGGCCGCGTTTTCGGCAAGGAGTTTGACTTTGGCGATAGCCGCCTCCCGCGCTTCCTGTGCCTGCATGCTGAGGTGCCAGGCGAACATGGCCATGATCGGCAGTGTTATCGCCAACACCAGGATGATCAGTTGGGTGCGGATCGACGTCCGTCTGGATGGCGAGCTCATCAGATCCGATGCCGGGAATGAAACGGGACATTCATATCAATACCTTGGGTGGCATCCGGAAAAGATAATCCTGGATACGGTCATTGGGGCGCAAGCCGTGTAGCGATGCAGCGTATCCGATGTTAAACGATCCATACCTGATTGTCTTGCCAGGGTAAATGCGCGGCAAGCCCCTGAAAGCGTCACGGAGCGCGCCAAGGCGTTATTTTCCGCCGCGCGTTGATCACGCTGCCGCTCGCCAGCAGCGCGGCGCTCGACCAGAACACCGGATAAAGACCGAACCACGCGCCCAGCGAGCCGAACACAACAGGGACCACGATCTGCGTGAATTTGTTTACCGTCAGCCGCAGCCCGAGCGCTTCACCGGCGCGGCCCGGTGGTGAATAGTTGTAGGACAGGGTGATCGTCAGCGGTTGGCCGCAGCCGAGGCCCAGACCCATCATGAAGGCGAGCAGCGCCAGGATCACCGGTTCGCGGAACATGGGAAACGCAAAGTAGGCGAGCGCAGCCAGTGCCAGCGAACCGGTCAGCACGCCTTCCTCGGTAAAGCGCGCGACCAAGCGCGGCATCCACAGGCGTACCGTGAAGGCAGCCGCGGCCGGCATGCTGACGATGATGCCGATCGCGGTGGACGAGAGGCCGATCGAACGGCCGAGGATGGGCAGATAAAAACCGTAGAGATCGATGCCGGTCAGCACCAGGCCGCTGATCAGCAGGTTGCGCCGCATGTCGGGATTGGCAAGCAGGTCGTGCACCGAGCGGGATTGTGCGTGTTCTTCCTCGTGGCGATGATGCACCGGTACGAGGCGCGGCAACAGCAACAGCGCAACTGCCGGAACGGCGGCGATGATCGCCAGTGCGGCATAGGTGTGGCGCGCACCGATGCGATCGAGGATGACGCCAACCAGCAGTGGCCCCAGCATGCCCGAAATCGCCGCGCCGAGGCTGAAGGTGCCGAAATTGCGCACGCGCTCGGGGCCGTCCCCCAAAGCGCCGACCAGTTGGTGTGCCGACACATGAAAGAAAATCCAGAATATGCCAATCAGCGCCGGTGAAAAATAGAGCGCCGGCAAGCCCGAAAAAAACGCGGGAACCGCGAGCCCTGCGGCGAGTCCGGCGGAACCGATGATCAGCGGCCATTTGGGGCCGATGCGGTCGGCGGTTTTTCCTGCGGTCAGCGCCAGCAGCAGGGGAAATACGGCATACATCGCGATCAGCACGCCGATTGCAAATGGCCCCGCGCCCAAGTCGATGGCGTACAGTGACAGCAGCATGCGGCTGCCTTTGAGCGCGATCTGGTTGAGCATCGCCAACGAAACAAACAGGTAAAGAGTCATGCGCGCCGATTGGCCATGGATGGCGGAGCTTAACATCGTGCCGAGGCACACGGCGCTACGGTTCCCGCCGGTGGAACAGCTATCAACGCAGCGTCCATTGGCTTAATCTGGATGAGTATCGTGCAGGTGAAAGCCACGGGAATCCGTCGTCATGCAGATTAAAAAAATACAGGGGGAGAGATCATGAATGTTGCAACGCATAGCGGCCGCAACGGCTGGCTGCTGACGATCGCATTCTTGCTTGGCACGTTCTTCGTGCCGGGTACGTGTGCCGCGGCAAACACAGAGGGCAAGATCGTTGCCGAGGAATACTGGGCCAACAAAGGTAACGTCAAGCTCTGGGTGTACCGCAAACAGCTTGATGATGGTGTCAAGGACAAGCCGCTGCTGTTTCTGGTGCACGGCTCATCGTATTCAGGCAAGACCATGTTCGATCTGACGGTGCCGAATCGCAGCGACTATTCCTTCATGGATCATTTCGCCCGCCTCGGCTTCGATGTGTGGACCATGGACCACGAGGGCTACGGCCATTCGGATCGCACCAAGAGCACCTCCGATATCCAGAGCGGCGTGGAAGATCTAAACGCCGCGATGGGCGTGGTGAAAAAAACCACCGGCAAATCGAAGGCAGCGTTTTTCGGTCAATCCTCGGGCGCATTGCGCGCAGCGCGCTTCGCCAATTTCCATCCGGAGAATGTGGACAAGCTGGTCGTCGATGCTTTCGTCTGGACCGGCAAGGATGCGCCCACCCTCAAACAGCGCGCGCTGCGCCTGCCGGAATTGCTGAAGAGCAATGTGCGCAAGGTCGACGCAAAATTTTATAAGTCCGTATTCACCCGCGACCATCCAGGTGCCGCCGAGCCGATGCTGGGCGATGTGGTGGCCGAGGCCGAACTCAAATACGGCGACACCGTGCCCAATGGCACCTATATCGACATGGTGACCAGGTTGCCGCTGGTTGATCCCGAGAAAGTGCTGTGTCCGGTGCTGATCGTGCGTGCCGAGCACGATGGCATTGCCACCGATGAAGACATCATGGGCTTTTACGCGAAGCTGCCGAATCCGGACAAGCAGATGTCGAAAATCGCCGGCCTCGCGCACACCGCCTTCCTGGGTGTGAATCGGCATCGTTTTTGGCATGCCGTTCATGCCTTCCTCACCACCCCGCCGCGTGTCGATCTGGCCGCTACAGCCGTACCGACGGCGCACTGATGGTGTCGCCAATGACGGCGCGCATGCGCGATGGCATGAACCGCAATCAGCCCGAGTATTGGGATGCGCGCTTTGCGGAAGCAGGATTTGCCTATGGCGCCGAGCCGAATGATTTTCTGGTGTCGGTATACGCGCAACTCCCGCCTGGCGATGCGCTGTGCCTGTGCGAAGGCGAGGGGCGCAATGCCACCTGGATGGCGCAGCAGGGCTTTCGCGCCACCGCCGTCGACTTCTCATCGGTCGCACTCGCCAAGGCTGTCGCCCTCGCCGCAGAGCGAGGCGTGGGCCTGCAAACGCAGCGCGCGGACTTGGCTGCATTCGATCCCGGCGTCGCGCAATGGGATGTGGTGACAATGATTTTTGGGCAGCCTGATCCGGTGGTCCGGCGCGCGCTGTATGCACGCATTGCCGACTGCCTGCGGCCCGGCGGCGCCTTCGTACTCGAGACCAAGGCCGAAGTGGGGGCGGGCGCGGACAGCCGCTATCCCGAAGCGGCGGTGCTGTGCGCAGAATTGTCCGGCATGGAATTCGCGATTGCGCGCAATGGCATGCGCGTGTTGAGAGAGGGGCATTATCACGACGGCGAGCAATACACCGCACAGATACTGGCGTTCAAGCAGTGAGCAATTGAAAATTGAAACTCCAGCATTGGCGCGGCTTTCAAGGCAAAAATGGCTGAAAAGGCCCGCCGAATGGCGATCTGCATGAATTTTTCCGCAATTCTCGGCGCTGCAGGTTTCCGTTGGCAGTAGCCCGGAAGAAGCGCAGCGCCTCACAGGGATTTCCGTTGGTCACAATCCGGGAACACAGCCAAAGATCGATCATCCTCGATTACGACCGGAGGAAGTCCCGTGGGACGCTGCGCTCCATCGCGGCTACGTCCCGTACTGTTGCGCACCCAGGTTCGCGCCAATCCTTCATGATGTAATGCCACCATGAACATCGGCAGAAACGATCCCTGTCCCTGCGGCAGTGGCAAAAAATTCAAGAAGTGCTGCGGCGCAGTGATTCCCGTGCAGGCGGTCTCAATGCCGGTGACGGCGCGCGCCGAAACTGCTCTGGTGACGCAGCGCCAGTGCGGAACCTGCACTGCCTGCTGCGAAGGCTGGGCGGCCGGCACCATTCGCGGCCATCAGATGCACGCGGGCCTGCACTGCCATTTTCTGATCGATAAAAAATGCACGATCTACGAACAGCGCCCGGCCGTCCCCTGCCGCAATTTTGTCTGTGGTTGGCTGGCCGACGACAGCCCGTTCCCTGAGGAATTTCGGCCAGACAAGATCGGCGTGATCGTCATCCGCATTCGTTGGCGCGATGAGCCCGCCTATCTATTGCTCAGCGCCGGGCGCGACCCCGATGCGGCGCTGATTGCATGGATGGAAACGTTCGCGATGCGCACCGGTCGGCCGTTTTTCTATAGCGTCAATGGCGAGAAAATCGGCTTCGGCCCGGTCGCGTTCCAGCAGGAGATGGTGGCGCGCATGGCGCGTGGCGAGGCGATGTGGTGATCGCGGCTTGGTAAAAATTGGCGATCGAACTCATTTATCAAAATAGCCGGATTCAATAAACCGCAGCCACAGATTGCCGACTACTTTTATGTTTTCCTGCTTG
>JANMXS010000202.1:0-5056 GCA_031394335.1 Burkholderiales bacterium | reverse complement strand
CCACATTCTGCCATATGTTGCCACATATGGGCATCATGGTAACGCAGACATCATACTAACCCACAGCGTGGCGTCGATAGCACGGCACCAGTTCCCCCTCGGACCCGCCGAGCGGAGGACTATCCGACCGGGGAAGTCCGGCTTCGTTGTCTGAGCCGAAGGCGAGTTTAGAAGCCGGCCGGGTGGATAGTCCGGAGCGAGGGAAGCCCGTTAGGGCCGGGGCGGTGGGGCGTGCTTGTTTGCTTACTTTATTGCACGAGCAATAAAGTGAGTCGCCTGCCGGGGCGAATTCCCGGCGCGGACGTTGATGTGCCTAATTACGCAATGATTCCGCCACCAAGACAAACCTTCGACTCATACACCACCACCGACTGCCCTGGCGTCACCGCCCACTGCGGCGCGGCAAAAGCAACCTCACACCGCTCCGCATCCACCGCATCCACCTCGCACGGCGCGTCCGGCTGGCGATAGCGCGTCTTCGCGGTGTAGACCCAATGCGTATGCGGCACCCGCCCCGCCACCCAACTCAAATCAATGGCAGCAAGGTGCTCCTTCAGCAGCGCCGGATGCTCATGCCCCTGCACCACATGCAGCACATTTTTCTCCATGTCCTTGCCCGCCACGTACCACGGCAGTTCCGGCGCATTCTTGACGCCACCAATGCCCAGCCCATCGCGCTGCCCGATAGTGTGATACATCAGGCCCTGATGATGACCGATGACGCGATCACCATCCAGCGTGCGGATCTCGCCCGGCTGCACCGGCAGATAGCGTTGCAGAAATTCGCGGAAGGGCCGTTCGCCGATGAAGCAGATGCCGGTCGAGTCCTTCTTGGCGTAATTACCGAGTCCTGCTTCTTCGGCCATCTTGCGCACGTCGCGCTTGTACAGGTGGCCGATGGGGAACAGCGTTTTCGACAATTGCGCCTGATTGAGCCGATACAGAAAATAGCTTTGGTCCTTGGTGCCGTCCTCGGCCTTGAGTAGTTGAAACTCGCCCATGAACTGCCGCACCTGGGCATAGTGGCCGGTGGCGATGCGCTCGGCGCCGAGTTGCAGGGCGTGGTCGAGGAAGGCCTTGAACTTGATTTCGGAATTGCACAGCACATCCGGATTGGGTGTGCGGCCGGCTTTGTATTCGCGCAGGAAATCGGCGAACACGCGTTCCTTGTATTCGGCGGAGAAATTCGCCACCTCGAGTTCGATGCCGATCACGTCGGCGGCCGCGGCGGCATCGACCAGATCCTCGCGTGACGAACAGTATTCATCGTCATCATCGTCTTCCCAGTTCTTCATGAACAGGCCGATCACGTTCCAGCCGGCCTGCTTCAACAGCAATGCCGCGACCGACGAGTCAACACCGCCGGACAGGCCGACGACCACGGTTCCTTTTTCACTCATGCGCGTAGTGTCTAATCAAGTCAAGCGGAAAGCGCCGGCCGGCGGCGTGGTCCTGCACGCATTGCCAGATCAGCGGGCTGCGATGCAGGGGTTGGCTGGCTTCGATTTGCGTCGGCGTCATCCACACCGCGCGCAGGATGCCGGTATCGAGTGTGCGCTGCGGATCATGCGCGCCGAGTTCGCCGCTGAAGGCAAAGCGCAAGTAGGTGATGTCACCGTGTGGCCTTGTCCATTGATAAATGCCGACCAGTGCGGTGGGCGTGAACTGCCAAGCGGTTTCTTCCAGTGCTTCGCGCGCGCAGGCGGCAAGCAGCGATTCGCCCTCATCGAGATGTCCCGCCGGCTGGTTGAAGCGGACGCCGTCGTCAGTTTCTTCTTCCACCATCAGGTAGCGGCCATCACGCTCAATCAGCGCGGCGACAGTGACGTTGGGTTTCCAGATACGTTCGTTCATGAGGTCGCATTTTATCGCGCCCGCTGCCTGTTCTGCGGCGGGGACGCCGAATCGGCTAAAATGCGCGGCTCATTCGACTGATTGCTGGAGAACACAAAAATGTCCATGGCCGACCGTGACGGCTTTATCTGGTACGACGGCAAGCTCGTGCCCTGGCGCGAAGCCAACATCCACGTGCTGACGCATTCGCTGCACTATGGCTTGTCCATTTTCGAAGGCGTTCGCGCTTACAACACGGTCAACGGCCCGGCCATATTCCGCGTCAAGGAACATACCGAACGCCTGTTCAACTCGGCGCATATCTTCCGCATGGAGATGCCCTTTGACAAAGCCACCTTGATCGAGGCACAAAAAGAAGTGGTGCGCGTGAACAAGCTCGACTCCGCCTACATTCGCCCGATCGCTTTTTACGGCTCGGAAAAAATGGGCGTATCGCCCAAGGGCGCCAAGGTGCATGTGGCCGTGGCGGCCTGGCCGTGGGGCGCCTATCTGGGCGCCGACGGCATGGAGAAGGGCATTCGCGTCAAGACCTCGAGCTTTGCGCGCCATCACGTCAACGTGACCATGTGTCGCGCCAAGTACGCCGCCTCCTACACCAACTCCATCCTCGCCAACATGGAAGCCACCGACGACGGCTACGACGAAGCGCTGCTGCTCGATGTGGATGGCTTTGTCGCCGAAGGCGCCGGCGAGAACCTGTTCATGATCAAGGACGGAAAGATCTACGAACCCGAAATCGCCTCGGCGTTGATCGGCATCACCCGTGCCAGCGTGATCCAGCTCGCCAAGGATCACTTCGGCATCGACGTGATCTCGAAGCGGCTCACGCGCGACGACATCTATACCGCCGATGAAGCGTTTTTCAGTGCACCGCCGCCGAAGTGACGCCGATTCGCGAACTCGATCGGCGTCAGATCGGTGCCGGCACCCGCGGCCCGATCACGACCAAGCTGCAAAGCCTGTTCTTCGAAGCCGTGCACGGAAAACTTCCCGCCTACAACCACTGGCTGACGCCGGTTGCCTGAGGAGCCTTTTTATGACTACGCAAACCAACGACACCGCCCGCGAAGTCGAAGTCACCGCGCATGATCTGCCGCTGCATTGTCCGCTGCCCGGCGCGCCGCTGTGGGCGCGCCATCCGCGCGTGTTCCTCGATGTGTTGAAAAATCCGCAGGGCGAAGCGGCCTGCCCGTATTGCGGAACGAAGTATCGTTTTAGCGGTGAGCGTCCGAAGGGGCATCACTGATTGATGCAAGTGAGGAGTGAGGAGTAAGGGGTGAGGAGTAAAACCCCCGGCACTTTTCACCACTGTCTGGATGCAATGATGTTCCGCAGGCGCGACTAACGTCCCCTTACACCATGTCCACCTCCTCACTCCTCACGCCTCACTCCTCACGAATTCTGATCGTGGCCCCGTCCTGGATCGGCGACACGATCATCGCCCAGCCGTTGCTGATGCGCTTGCGCGAACGCGGCGCGCGCATTGATGTGCTGGCGCCGGCATGGAGTGCGCCGCTGTTGCATCGCATGGCCGAAGTCGACCGCGTCATCGAAAGCCCATTCCGTCATGGTGACTTCGCCTTGCTCAAGCGCCGCGCACTGGGTTTGCAACTCGCCGATGAGGATTACGACGAAGCCATCGTGCTGCCCAACTCGTGGAAGTCGGCGCTGATCCCCTGCTTCGCGGGTATTCCCAAACGCACCGGTTTCATCGGCGAAGCGCGCATCGGCCTGCTCAACAATCGTCACGTCCTCAACCCTGAAGCCGTGCCGCTGCTGGCCGAGCGTTACGCCAGCCTGGCCGAGCCGCGCGGCGATCCTCTGCCACGCCCGTTGCCGCAACCGCATTTAAGTTCCACCGCCGGGCAGCAGGCAGCCGTGTGCGCAACGCTTGGCTTGTCGTCAAGTGCGCATCCAATCGCGTTCTGCCCCGGCGCCGAATATGGCCCGGCCAAACGCTGGCCGGCGCGCCATTTCGCCGCGCTGGCAAAATCGCTGGCCACGTTGGACAACCCGGTATGGCTGATCGGCTCGGACAAGGACAAGGCCACCGGCGCTGAAATCGCCCGACTCGCCGACGGTCATGCGGTGAACCTGTGTGGCCGAACCACGCTGGAGCAAGCCATTGATCTGCTCGCCTGCGCATCCGCCGTGGTCAGCAACGACTCCGGCCTGATGCATGTCGCCGCAGCATTGGGCCGCCCGCTGGTGGCGGTTTACGGCTCGTCAAGCCCGGCCTATACGCCGCCGCTCTCGCCGCGTGCGAAAATCGTGACATTGAATCTGGTTTGCAGCCCGTGCTTCAAGCGCGAGTGTCCATTGGGGCACCTCAATTGCCTGGAAAAACTGGGACCGGAGCAAATCCTCGCGGCGATGGATAATATCGGCCATGCCAACGACTAAAAACTTCTTCGCCACGCCGCAGGACGCGGAAGCCGCTTTCTACGAAGCGCTGGAACGCTCCGATCTCGAAGCCATGATGGCACTCTGGTCGGAAGACGACGAAATCGTCTGTGTCCATCCGGGCGGCCCGCGGCTGGCGGGTTACGTCACGATCCGCGAATCGTGGCGCCGCATTTTCGAAAGCGGCACCAAGTTGCACGTGCAGATCACTCCGCTCTCCGCCGTGGTGAATCCGTTTACCGCCGTGCACAGCTTGATCGAGCACGTCACGGTGGCAGGCCAGAATCAGGAAACCGCACCCATCGTCAGCACCAACGTTTATGTGCGCGGCCCCACCGGCTGGCGCATGGTGGTTCACCACGGTTCCCCCTCCCCTCCCGAGTCGTTCGGCGACGCGCCCAAGACTTTGCATTGAGCGCAACACCACCTTTCGTTGCTCCATCGTGGTTGCGCGGGGCGCATCCGCAAACCATCTGGCCGCTGCTGCGCAAAGGTTCCCTTCCATCCTACCGACGCGAACGCTGGACCACGCCGGACCAGGATTTCATCGATCTCGACTGGAGCGACGGGCCGGCAAGAGGTGACAGCCGCCCCCCCGACCCCCGTCCCGGAGAAGGGAGCGATACCGGTTCGCTTCGCTCCATTGCGCTGGATGGTTCGTCTTGGGGCGGCCCTGCGACGAACGCGCCGCTGCTGGTGCTGTTCCACGGTCTGGAAGGCAGTTCGCGCAGCCACTATGCGCGGCGGATGATGCATGCCGTTGCCGCACGCGGCTGGCGCGGCGGCGTGGTGCATTTTC
>JANMXS010000201.1:0-15254 GCA_031394335.1 Burkholderiales bacterium | reverse complement strand
GCGCGGACGAGCCGCGCTTTTCAGATAAGACGAAAAAGGGTGTGCCCGGTTATTCCAATAAGGAGGATCGACGAGTTGGCGGTGTCATAACCATGGTCTTGCCCGCGCGCGGCGGCCCTTTCGTGTTTGAAGCCTTGTTGGCAAATTTTAAGGCAGATTTTATTGGTTGTATTATAGCAAGACTATGAAGCCAAACGACCTAAAAGCCACTTTCAAGTGGGACGATGCCCTCCTCCTCGATCATCAACTCAGCGATGAGGAGCGCATGGTGCGCGACCAGGCGCAGGCCTACTGCCAGGACAAACTGCAGCCACGCATACTGAAAGCGAACCGCAACGAAGTGTTCGACCGCGAGATCATGAATGAAATGGGCGCGCTGGGTTTGTTGGGCTCGACCATCGACGGCTATGGCTGCGCCGGTGTCAACCATGTCTGCTACGGACTGGTGGCACGCGAAGTTGAGCGCGTCGATTCAGGCTATCGCTCGGCGATGAGCGTGCAATCCTCGCTGGTGATGCATCCGATCCACGCCTATGGGAACGAAGCGCAACGCGAAAAATGGCTGCCGCGACTCGCTACCGGTGAGCTGATTGGTTGTTTCGGTTTGACCGAGCCCGATGCCGGATCGGATCCCTCGTCCATGACCACCCGCGCGAAGAAAGTCGATGGCGGCTATCAGCTGCATGGCGCCAAGATGTGGATCACTAATTCGCCGGTCGCCGATGTATTCGTGATCTGGGCCAAGGCGCCTGGTGAAGATGGCAAGGAAGAAATCCGCGGCTTCGTGCTCGAAAAAGGTATGAAGGGATTGTCGGCGCCCAAGATTGAGGGCAAATTTTCGCTGCGCGCCTCAATCACCGGCGAAGTGGTGATGGATCAAGTATTCGTTCCCGAAGAAAACCTGCTGCCCAACGTCAAAGGGCTGAAGGGCCCGTTTGGGTGCCTGAACAAGGCGCGTTACGGCATCAGTTGGGGCGCGATGGGTGCTGCCGAATTTTGCTGGCAAGCGGCACGCCAGTACACCATGGATCGCATGATGTTCGGCAAGCCATTGGCCGCGACCCAGTTGGTCCAGAAAAAGCTGGCCGATATGCAAACCGAAATCACGCTGGGCCTGCAAGGCGCGCTGCGTCTGGGCCGCCTGCTCGATGAAGGCCGCGCCACGCCGGAAATGATTTCGCTGATGAAGCGCAATAACTGCGGCAAGGCGCTGGATATCGCCCGCGTCTCGCGTGATATGCATGGTGGCAATGGCATCGCTGATGAATACCATGTCATCCGCCACATGATGAACCTTGAGGCTGTCAACACTTACGAAGGTACGCACGATGTGCATGCCCTGATCCTGGGCAGGGCGCAGACGGGCTTGAATGCATTTGGCTAAACCCCGCGCCTTCGATTGAGCCAAGCGGCTCATTGCAGATCGCCTATTGGCGCGCCTTCCAGAGCAAAAAGGCTGAAAAGGCCCATGAATAGGCGTTTTTCGTTATTTCCCGCTGCGGGCCCTTCCCTGCCTGCGCGCCGATAGGCGCCATCCAGCAAGCTAGGCCGCGAGTTCTGCAATTCGTCGCCGCAAGCTTAATTGCGCCCCCGGTTTTCTGCACACTGTGAACTGTCGGAATTTCACCGGATGATTGCGTGACTTTAATGCGGAGAATCGCCATGAATTGCAAACGAATGAAACGGGTAGTGCTGTTGATCGCGCTGGTATCCATCGGCAGCACGGTCTGGGCAGACGAGCAAGCTGAGCCAAAAGTGGAAAAAAAAGCAGAGCGCAAGGGCTTCAGCGCCGGTTTCGATATTAGCGATTCCGCCAATGCCCGCCAGATCGGATTGCCGATTTATCCCGGCTCAAAGGCCAGTCGCGACAGCGAGAATGAATCCGCTGCCGCCAATTTGTCGATCTGGGCCGGCGGATTCGGCGCCAAGTTGGTGGTGATGAAACTGGAAACCCCGGACAGCCCGCAGAAGGTAGCAGCGTATTACCAGGATGCGCTCGGCAAATACGGCACGGTTCTGGACTGCAGCAAAGCGGACAGCACGCGCGAGGACAGGAAAAAAAGCGCGAACGACAACACGCTCTCCTGCGACAACGACACCTCGGTAAAGAACGGCCAGTTGTACAAGGCCGGCACCAAGCGCATGCAACATATCGTCGGCATTGAACCGTACGGTTCGGACACCCGCTTTCAGCTGCTTTATCTGGAGGCGAAGGCTGCGGATTGATGCTTTGATTTCTGGCCTTGCCGACTCGCAGGTCCCAATGGGCCGGCAGGAAAACTACGGCGGCAATTGTAAAAAAATCCACGGCCAGCCCGGCTACCTGAATGTAGCCTCATCCAAAGAGCGCGGTCGCGGAAGGTGTCTGCCACAACACCACCCCGCAAACGCCCGAATTCCTGCACTTCATCCCTGTTTGCTGTCGACTCGTCGCAACAGTGTGGTTGTGGCAGCAGGTGCACAGCAAACTACGCAACAGTCATGGTCAACCGCCGTGATTCGGGGATGCCTGCATATAGTTTTGTCGGCTTGCAAAAGACGATAATACGCAGCTGAGTGCAACCGAATTCTGGTTTGCCGCTCAAAGAGAAAATTACTTCGGGAATTCAAAAAATGTTTCGTCACGCTTTACTGTTCATTCTTGCAGCACTTTTTGCATTCACCCTTGCCGCCTGTGGCAAGGCGCCTGCCGCCATTGACAAAAATGCCGCGTCCGCTCGCCCTTTGTTGATTTCGCCCGAAGACCTGTTTACGGTACGCAACAACGCACTGGCCTCGGGCCCGACGATTACCGGCACAGTGCAACCTGAGCGGCGCGCGGATTTGCGGGCCGAAGTCTCGGCTGTCGTTCTGCAGGTGCTTAAGGAAAACGGCGATACCGTGCGCCATGGCGATTTGCTGGTGCGCCTCGACGACACCGCCATTCGCGACAGCCTGTCCTCGGCGGAGGCGTCAACCCGTGCCGCTGACCAGGCCTTTGTGCAGGCCGAACGCCAGTTTCAGCGCATGACCACACTACGTGGTTCGGGCATGGCCTCGGCGCAGGCGCTGGATGATGCCGAAGTTCGCCGCAACAATGCCCAGAGTGACCTCGCCGCCGCCAAAACCCGGGCGGTACAGGCGCGCCAGCAGCTGACGCGCACCGAAGCGCGCGCGCCGTTCGACGGCATCGTCAGCGACCGCAAGGTATCGGCCGGCGATACCGCGCAGATCGGCAAGGAGCTGGTCAAGGTGATCGACCCCGAAAGCATGCGCCTGGAAGGCTTGGTGTCGGCGGACAGGATTGGCGACGTCAAGGCCGGTCAACCGGTCAGTTTTCGCGTCAACGGCTATGGCGAGCAGCAGTTCGTCGGCAAGGTGCGGCGCGTCAATCCCTCCGCCAACGCGACCACCCGGCAGGTTGAGGTGCTGGTTGATTTCGTCGGCACCAAGCAGCCAAAGCTTGCTGGCCTGTATGCCGAGGGCCAGATTGAGGCCAGCAGCAGCAGCAGCCTGACGATTCCCGCCGGCGCGCTGGTGCGCGAAGGCGACAAATCACTGGCATGGCGCTTGAATGGCAATGCCTTGCAAAAAGTCGCCTTGGTGATCGGCGTACGCGATGTACGCACCGGTGATTTTGCAGTCAGCAGCGGCCTTGCGGACGGCGATAAGTTGATTCGCAACCCAACCAGCGCATTGAAAGACGGCCAGAAGATTGAACTCGCGACCGCCGCCAAGGTGATACCGCTTGAGGCGACACCGGCGGCATCGCCTGCCGCCAGCACGACCGCGAGGAAATAAACCATGTTCCTGTCCGACTTCAGTATCAAGCGACCGATTCCGACGGTCGTCATCATCATCGGCCTGATGTGCCTGGGTCTGCTGGCGCTGAAGAATTTGCGCGTGAACCAGAACCCGGATGTTGAGCAGCCGGTACTGGTGGTCAATATCCCCTACCCCGGCGCATCGCCAGAAACGGTGGAACGCGAGATCATTAACCGCATTGAAAAATCTCTGCAAAGCATTCCGCAGGTCTACCAGATCCGCTCGACCGCCAGCGAGAGTTCGGCCTCGATCGTCATCATCTTCAATTTCAAGAAGAACATGATTGAAGCCTCGGACGAGGTGCGCAATGCGATCGCCTCGGTACGCTACAAATTGCCGGTGGACATGCGCGAACCAGTGCTGCGGCGCGTGGACCCTTCCGCGCAACCGATCATGCAGATGGCCTTGTCGTCGGGCAAGCTGACGCATGCGGAAATCTCGCGCCTGGCTGAAGACACGCTTGCCGATAAATTTCGCGGTATCGATGGCGTGGCCGTGGTCAGTGTCAACGGTTCATTGCGTCGCGAGCTTTCAGTCTTGTTGCGTGCCGAAAAACTGCGCGAATACAACGTCTCAGTGACGGAAGTCGTCGCTGCACTGCGTAGCCAGAACACCACCGCACCGGTGGGCCGCGTCAAGGGTGTGCTGGACGAGCAAAGTATTCGCCTGGTAGGGCGTATCGAATCGCCTGCGGAGTTCGAGCAGATCGTACTCAAGCGCAACGGCAATCAGGTGGTGCGACTCGGCCAGGTAGCCACCATTGCGGATGGCTTCGCCGAATTGAACGGCTTCAGCGTGCGCAACGGCAACCCGAATGTCGGCATTTCCATCACCCGTTCGCGCGATGCCAGCACGGTTTCCGTCGCCAACAAGATTCGCGACCAGGTGGCAGAAATCAACAAGACGCTGCCGGCGGAAACAAAGCTGGAAGTAACCCAGGACGGCGGCAAAAACGCGCAAAGCAGCCTGAATAATGTGATCGAGTCGCTGATGCTCGGCGCCATGCTGACCATCTTCGTGGTGTACGCCTTCCTCAACTCCTGGCGTTCCACCCTGATTACGGCGCTTAGCTTGCCGACCTCGGTGATCGCCGCGTTCATCGCCGTATGGCTGTGCGGCTTCACGCTCAACTTCATGACCCTGCTGGGCTTGTCGTTGGCGATCGGCGTGCTGATTGATGATGCGATCGTGGTACGTGAAAATATCGTGCGGCATATGGAACGCGGTTCAGACCGGCGTACTGCGGCCAGCAATGGCACTGCCGAAATCGGGCTTGCCGTTACCGCCACCACCTTTTCGATCATCGCGGTATTTATCCCGGTGGCGTTCATGCCCGGTATGGCCGGCGAATGGTTCCGGCCGTTTGCGCTTACCGTGGCCAGCTCGGTGCTGGTCAGCCTGGCGATTTCGTTTACGCTGGACCCGATGCTGTCCGCCTATTGGGGCGACCCGGTCGGCTATGCGCACCAGCCGAAAAAAGGCGTGAGTCGCTGGCTGGCCAATTTCAATGTCTGGTTCGATCATCAGGCTGACCGTTACGGCAATCTGATCGCCTGGGCACTCCATCATCGGCGCTGGATGGCCGCTATCGCTGGTGCAACTTTCGTTGCCGCGCTGCTGCTGCACGCTATCCTGGGCGGTTCAAGTTTCCTGCCGTCCGCCGATGGCGGCACCGTGATGATCGACGTGCGCACACCGTCCAGCGCCAGCCTCGAATACAGCCGTCTCAAGGTAGAAAAAGCGGCCGAGCTGGCACGCGGCCTGAAAGAAACCGTGGCCACCAATAGCAACGTCAGCGCTGGTGGCGGACGCGTCTATGTGGACATCGGCAAAAGCACCGAACGCAAGCGTTCCGCAATCGAGGTCGCGGTTGAGCTTCGCCAGTTGCTGACGCAAATTGTCGGCGCGGAATATACCGTGCTGGATGATTTGAATAACGGCGCACGCAAGCCGGTGCAGATCCAGTTCTCCGGGCCGGACGCGCGGCGCCTGATGGCGATTACCACCGATTACATGGAAAAACTTTCCAAGGTGCCCGGCGCGGTCGATGTGGGTCTCTCCGAGCAGGCTCCAAAAGACGAATTGCAGATTGAGCTCAACCGTGGCCTCGCCAATTCACTGGGCATTTCCGTGGGTGATGCCGCCACCGCCTTGCGCGTGGCCTTCGCCGGCGTCGAAGTGGGCGACTGGGTTGACCCCACCGGCGAATCGCGCGATGTGGCGGTGCGTTTGCATCCTGACGATCGCGTCAGCGCGGCCAATATCGAACGCCTGCCCATTGCGGTGAGCGGCACCAATATGATGGTGCCGCTTGACCAAATCGCCAAAATCACCATGGGCAAGGGCCCTGCGCAGATCCAGCATTTCGACGGAAAGCGTACGGTTATCGTATCAGCCAATACGCAGGGCCGCTCGCCTGGCGAAGTAACCAGCGATGCTCTGAAAATTGCCAGACAGATCGACTTCCCCGCCGGCTACGGCCTCGAGCTAGGCGGCGCGGGGCGCGACCAGAAAGAGCTGTTTACGGAAATGGCGATCGCGCTGGTGATGGGTATCGGCCTCATGTACCTGATCCTGGTGATCCAGTTTGGCTCGTTCACCGCTCCGCTGGCGGTGATGCTGTCGCTGCCGCTGAGCCTGATCGGCGTGGTGGTGGCGCTGTTGCTGACGCGCGGCACGCTCAACCTGATGAGCTTCATCGGCATCATCATGCTGATGGGACTGGTCGCCAAAAACGCGATCCTTCTGCTCGACTGCGCGCGCAAGGAAGAAGCGCAAGGCACCGCCCGCGAGGATGCGTTGATGCATGCCGGTCGCATGCGCTTGCGGCCGATCCTGATGACCACCTTTGCATTGATCGCCGGTATGATGCCCGTCGCCATCGGTCTCGGCGAAGGCGGCGAATTCTATCGGCCGCTGGCGATCGCGATTATCGGCGGCACCATCACTTCCACTATTCTCACACTGCTGGTCGTGCCAACCTTCTATGACAGCATCGAGATTGCGCACGACCGCATGCTTGCCAAGTTCCATCGTCGCGACACCCGCTGGAATACCGCCGTTGCGTTTGTGCTGACTTTCGGCGAGGCATTGCTTACGCTGATATTTGTGCGCTTCATTTTCCGCATGGCGATGAAGCTGACCGCCTTGGGGATGGGGCGCAAACAACGAAAGGCTGACGACGGCATGAAAGTTAAAAAGCTCGTAGGTGCCAATGAGGCTGCCGAATAAACCGCCGCGTTATGATGGCACGCGATGCACCGCTAAGCCCAGGTGAACATGAAAACGTAGATCGCCATTCGGCGCGGCGTTCAGGCCATTTTTGGCCTGCAATGCCCGCCAGTGCTGGACTTTGCTTTTCACCAACCTATTTCAAAGCTTGCGCGAGAATTACCGCCACATGCTGTGCTGACTTGCCGGTGCCGTCCGCAATTTGATGGCGGCAGCTGGTTCCGTCGGCGACAATCAGGGTAGCGGCATCGGCCTTGCGCACTGCCGGCAATAAGGACAGCTCGCCCATCTTCATCGACACCTGGTAGTGTTTTGCCTCGTAGCCGAAGGCGCCGGCCATACCGCAACAGCTCGATTCGATAGTGCTGGTTTTGAGGCCGGGTATCCAGCTCAGCACGGCTTCCACTGAGTTCATCACACCGAATGCTTTCTGGTGACAATGGCCGTGCAGTAGCGCGGTTGAGGCGTTGATCGCTTGCAGATCGAGCTTAAGACGGCCGGCCTGTTTTTCGCGCACCAGAAATTCTTCGAACAGGAAGGCGTGGTCGGCGAGTTGATCGCTGTCTGCGCCGGGCAGCATCGCCTTGAACTCGTCGCGCAACGTCAGCAGGCAAGACGGTTCAAGGCCCACCACCGGTACGCCGCGTGCAACGAAAGGTTTCAGCGCGTCAATAGTGCGGCGCGCCTCACGCTTGGCCTCATCGACCATGCCGGTAGCCAGAAAGGTACGGCCACAACACAGCGGACGCGGATTGTCTGCCGCCGCAACCAGGTGAACACGATAGCCGGCGGCAACCAGCACCCGATGCGCCGCGAATGCGTTCTCGCTGTCGAAATACGTATTGAAAGTATCGGCGAACAGCACCACTTCACCCGCCTTGCATTCGCCCGCTGTGACTGCCGCCGTGAACGGACGCGCCGCCCACTTTGGCAGGCTGCGTTTGGCGGCGAGCCCGAGCATTTTTTCGCTGAGCCAGGCCACACCCGGAACGACATCGCGCAGATTCATCAGCCAATAAAAACGCGATGCAGCCGGCGCGTAACGCGGCAAGAAGGCAACCAGCTTGTCGGCCCAGCTATGGCCATGGCGCTGCTTGTAGTGGTGCAGGAATTCAATCTTCATTTTCGCCATGTCCACGCCGGTGGGACATTCGCGCTTGCAACCTTTGCAGCCCACACAGAGATCCATCGCCTCGGCGACTGCATCGGAGGTGAATGCGTCGGCGCCCAGCTGTCCGCTGATGGCGAGGCGCAAGGTATTGGCGCGGCCACGGGTGAGATGTTGCTCATCGCCGGTGGCGCGATAGCTGGGACACATGGTGCCGGCATCAAATTTTCGGCAATGGCCGTTGTTGTTGCACATATCGACCGCGCCGGCGAAGCCCGCGCCCGCAGTGGCACTCGTTCCATCGCCGCCCCACTCTCGCCAGTCCAGCACCGTATCGATTCTCTGCACGGTGTAACCAGGCTTGAAGCGGAACAGGGAGCGATCATCCTGCTTGGGCGGATTGACGATCTTGCCCGGGTTCATCAGCCCTTTCGGATCGAACAGCGTCTTGATTTCGCCCAGCGCCGCCGTCAAGCGCGGGCCGAAGAATGGCGCGATCCACTCGCTGCGCACCAGGCCATCGCCGTGTTCGCCGGAATAGGTGCCCTTGTACTCACGAACCAATGCAGCCGCTTCCTCGGCGATCGCACGCATTTTGATGGCGCCATCGGCGCGCATGTTCAGGATCGGTCGCACGTGCAGGGTGCCGACTGAGGCATGGGCATACCAGGTGCCCTTGGTGCCATTTTTTTCGAATACCTCGGTGAGGCGGCGCGTGTATTCCGCCAGATGTTCCAGCGGCACGCAGCAGTCCTCGATAAAGCTGACCGGCTTGCCCTCGCCTTTCATCGACATCATGATGTTGAGCCCGGCCTTGCGCACATCCCATAACGCTTTTTGCGGGGCGGCATCGGTCATCTTGACCACGCTATTGGCAAGCCCAAGATCGCCCATCAGCTGCGCCAGATCGTCGAGTTTTTTGATCAGCGACGCATGCTCATCACCGGCGAATTCCACCAGCAGAATCGCTTCCGGCTCGCCGATCAATGCGGCATCGATCACCGGCTGGAATGCAGGATTGTTGCGCGACAAGTCGATCATGGTGCGGTCGACCAGCTCGACCGCGACCGGGCCCAGCTTGACGATATGCTGGGTAAGCTCCATCGATTGGTAGAACGTCGGGAAATTCACCACGCCCAGCACCTTGTGCTTCGGCAGCGGCGACAACTTCAGTTCCAGCGATTTGAAATAAGCCAGCGTGCCTTCCGAGCCCACCAGCAGGTGCGCAAGATTGGGCACCGGCGTGTTGTAGCCCAGCGGATCGCGCGGTGCAAAAATATCCAGGTTGTAACCGGCGACGCGGCGCAACAACTGCGGGAAGCGCGTGGCGATTTCATCTTTTTCGCGCTCGCAGATGGCGCGAATGCCGTTGAGGATTTCCCGATAACGCGCTGAGCGCCCGGCTTCTGGATGCTCATGCAGCTCGCCAAAGTGCTCGATGTTGCCATCGGCCAACACCGCGTCAATGGCCGCGACGTTGTGCACCATATTGCCGTAGAACAGCGAACGCGAGCCGCAGGAATTATTGCCGGCCATGCCGCCGATGGTGGCCTGTGCGGAGGTGGAGACATCGACCGGGTACCAGAGGCCATGTTGTTTCAGGCGGGCGTTAAGCGTATCCAGCACCATGCCGGGCTGCACACGAATGCGGTGCGCCGCCTCGTCAAAGTGGACGATGCCGTTGAGAAATTTTGAGTTGTCGATAACCAGCGCAGCGCCGACCGTCTGCCCGCACTGCGAGGTACCGCCGCCACGCGGCAGGATCGCCACACCCTGCTCGGCTGCGATCTGCATCGCGCTCAGCGCCGCATCCATGGTGCGCGGCGCCACCACGCCCACCGGCATGATCTGATAGATCGACGCATCGGTGGAATAGCGGCCGCGAGACGCAGCATCGAACATCACTTCGCCATCAACCTCGCGGCGCAGGCGCTCGGCGAGCGGATGATCAACGCCCTTGTTGGCCACAAATTGAATCGGCTGGGCGCTCATGCTTTACGTGCCTTCGTTTTTGTATCGACCTCGCCGGGAGCGGATGCGCTGTTGGCAATTGCGGTCAGCGCCTGCGAGACAACGGTGAGTTTATGCGCCAGATGATCGGCCAGCATCACTTTCAAGCGCGTGGCATCGCGTTTTCCCAGCGCGTCCATGATGTCGTTATGCTCGGCAATCGCCTGGTCCCAGCGCGACTGCGATAGATTCGCCATATAACGTACTCGCCGCACCTGGTCGTTGAGCGAGCGATACAGCTGCGACAGCACCGGATTGCCGGCCGCGTCGATGATCATCAGGTGTACCGCCTGATTGCGCTTGAAGTACGAATCAAGATCGCGCCGCGCATGGTCGGCCAGCATTTCGTAGTGGGTGGCGCGAATTTCAGCGATCGCCGTGTCGCTTGCGTTGGCGCAGGCAAGTTCGCCGGCCAGCGCTTCCAGCACGCCCATCACGGCCAGCGTGTGCCGCACCGTTTCAACGTTGAGTGCGGCGACGCGCGCACCGCGATTTGGCAGCAAATCCACCAGCCCTTCGCTGGCCAGCATGCGTGTGGCCTCACGCAAGGGCGTGCGTGATACGCCCAGCAGCGCGGTGAGTTCACGTTCATTGAGCCGCGCCCCCGGCGCCAGTGAGCCATGCACGATCATCTCGCGCAGGCGCTCGGCCGCGGCGGCATTGAGCATGCGCGCGCCACCCGAATAAACCTCGGAGCGACCCCCAATCAGACCAACTTCATCATTTTGCATACAAAATATAAACCTTATTTATTCCGCAATGAAACTTGACAGCAAATCCTGTTTTCAATATTGTATACAAAATAAAGACAGACGCAAGCTGTTAGCCCGCTAGTGGTTCGACACGCTTGGGCACCAGCGTCCACCCCATCCAATTCCCGTTCAGGAGCCCCATATGCCCGCTGCCCCTCGCCCCGCTGGTCGTCATTTCTTGCAAATTCCCGGCCCGAGCACAGTGCCCGAGCGCATCCTGCGCGCCATCGACAGTCAGGTGATCGATCATCGCGGCCCGGAATTTCAAGTGCTGGGCAAGGAAGTGCTGGCCGGCATCCGCGATATTTTCCAGACGCAGCATCCGGTCATCATCTATCCGGCATCCGGCACCGGCGCCTGGGAAGCGGCCTTGGTCAATACCCTCACGCCCGGCGACAAGGTGCTGATGATCGAAACCGGTCACTTCGCCACGCTGTGGCAAAAGATGGCCAACAAGCTCGGCCTGAAGCCCGAGTTTGTGGCGGGCGACTGGCGCCACGGCGTCGATCCCGCCGCAGTCGAAGCGCGCCTTGTGGAAGACAGGAATCACGAGATCAAGGCCGTCTGCATCGTGCATAACGAAACCTCGACTGGCGTGACCTCGCGTGTCAATGAAGTCCGCAAAGCCATCGACCGCGCCAATCACCCCGCGCTGTTCCTGGTCGACACCATTTCATCGCTCGGCTCAATGGACTACAAGCACGACGAATGGGGCGTGGACGTCACCGTCGGCGGCTCCCAGAAAGGCCTGATGCTGCCGCCGGGCTTGAGCTTCAACGCACTGAGCCCGAAAGCACTGGCGGCGTACAAGACTTCGAAGCATGTGAAGTCGTTCTGGGATTGGGAAGACATGCTCAATGCCAACAAGACCGGCTTTTTTCCGTACACCCCCGCCACCAACCTGCTCTACGGTTTGCGCGAAGCGATATTGATGTTGAAAGAAGAAGGTCTGAGCAATGTGTTCGCCCGCCATGATCGCCACGCTGAAGCAACTCGTCGCGCGGTTCGCGCCTGGGGCCTGGAAATTCTTTGCGCCAATCCGGTCGAATATTCATCGGTGCTGACGGCGGTGATGATGCCGGCTGACCACGATGCCGACGCTCTGCGCAAAGTTATTCTCGAACAATTCGATATGTCGCTGGGCATGGGGCTGGCCAAATTGCAGGGCAAAGTGTTCCGCATCGGCCATCTGGGCGATTTCAACGACCTCAGCCTGATGGGCACCCTGTCCGGGGTGGAGATGGGCCTGCAGGTGGCGGGCGTACCGCACCAGAAAGGCGGCGCACAGGCTGCCATGAGCTACCTCACCGAGCAGGCCAGCGCGCGCGACCGGCACCAGCACGCGGCCTGATTGCTGGCAATTGATCCAGGTGGATTGCGCCATGTCGGCGCTGTGGCAAACTATCCGTTGAGCGGATGGCAAATTTCGGAATCCCGGAACATGTTTGATTGTGTGCCGCTCACACAGGGAAATACATCATCGCCGCCCGACCATGCGACAACCATAGCCGCGCAGGCTTACCAATCCCACCTCCCGGAGGAGCAATATGAGCACATTCAACCAGAATCGGCGTCGCATTTTGCAGGCAAGCGGCGCATCCATTCCCCTGACCCTGTTTGGCAACAGGGCATTCGCCCAGACACCCGGCACGCTGAAAATTTCGCATCAATTTCCCGGTGGCACCCTCGCTGAGGGTGACTTCCGCGACCGCCTGTGCCGCCGTTTTGCGATCGACGTCGAAAAGACCACCAAGGGCGCGCTCAAGTTTCAGGTGTACCCCGGCTCCTCGCTGATGAAAACCAATGCGCAGTTCTCCTCGATGCGCAAGGGTGCACTCGATATGAGCCTGTTCCCGCTGTCGTATGCAGGCGGAGAAGTGCAGGAAACCAATATCGGCCTGATGCCCGGTTTGGTACCCTCTTACGAGGCAGGCGCCGCCTGGAAAAACGCCGAAGTTGGCCAATTGCTGTCGAAAGTGCTCAGCGAAAAGGGGGTCATGATCGTCAGTTGGATCTGGCAGGCGGGCGGCGTAGCCAGCCGCACCAAGGCAATGGTGGCGCCGGAAGATGCCAAGGGCATGAAAATCCGCGGCGGTAGCCGTGAAATGGACATGGTGCTGAAGGAGGCCGGCGCCTCGGTGCTGACCTTGCCCTCCAACGAACTTTATGCGGCCATGCAGACCGGCGCGATGGACGCGGCGATAACCTCGTCGACCAGTCTGATTTCATTCCGCCTCGAAGAAGTCTCCAAACATCTCACCACCGGTCGCGGCAAATCCTACTGGTTCATGCTCGAACCGCTGATGATGTCGAAGAGCATCTTCGATGCACTGCCGAAGGCGCAGCAGGATGCGATCATGGCGGTCGGCGCCGATCTGGAGAAATTCGCCATCGAAGGCGCCAAGGCCGACGACTTGGCGGTAGCCAACGTCTATACGAAATCCGGCGCCAGGGTTTACGACCTTGACGATGCGACCGTGAAAAAATGGCAGACCATCGCGCGCGCTACCGCCTGGAAAGACTATGCCGCAAAGAGCGAAACCTGCGCCAAATTGCTGAAGGCGGCTGAGAAGTTTGCATGAGCCACGGCTTGGAGCTGGAGTCAGCCGGGCCCGCCGATCTTCCCATCAGCGGCACGCTCGGCTTGCTGGCGCGCCTCGTCGCGCGCATCAACGATGGCATCATGTTCCTGAGCATGCTCGCGTTGCTGGCCGCATCGTTCATCCTGACCTACAGCGTTTTTTCCCGCTACCTGTTCAAGGCCGCCACCGACTGGCAGGACGAGGCGGCGGTATTTTGTCTGGTCGGCGCGTCCTTCCTGTGCGGCGCCGCAGTGCAGACTCGCCGCGGTCATATCGGCATTGAGGCGCTCGCCGGCCTTCTTCCTGCAGCCGTCAATCGCCTGCGTTTGTTGGTCGTCGATATCCTGTCCGCACTGTTTTGCGCGTTCTTCGCCTGGAAATCCTGGGCCCTGTGCCACGAGGCCTGGGTTGAGAAACAGACCACCTCATCCTCGTGGGCACCGCCGCTGTGGGCGCCGTACTCGCTGATGGCGATCGGCGTAACCTTGCTGGCGCTGCAAATTGCCTTGCAGATCGCGGCGCGCATCAAACCAGAGGTAAGGCACAGATGAGCCCGTTGACGATCGGCCTGCTGTTCGCCGCCGCCACCTTGCTGGTGATGTTCTCCGGTATGCCGATCGCGTTCGCGCTCGGTACCGTTGCGGTGACGTTCATGTATTTTTTCATGCCGGCCTCTTCGCTGGACACGGTCACGCAGAACGTCTATGAGGAACTGGCCAGCATTACCCTGCTGTCGATTCCCTTGTTCATCCTCAAAGGGGCGGCGATCGGTCGATCCCGGGCGGGCCGCGACCTCTATTCCGCGATCCACGCCTGGATGAGCAATATTCCGGGCGGGCTGGGCATTGCCAACGTATTTGCCTGCGCGTTGTTTGCCGCCATGGCCGGATCCAGCCCGGCCACCTGTTCGGCGATCGGCAGCGCCGGCATTCCGGAAATGCGCAGGCGCGGATACTCGCCCGGCTTCGCCGCCGGCATCATTGCGGCAGGCGGCACCCTCGGCATTCTGCTGCCACCGTCGATCACCATGATTCTTTATGCGGTGGCGGCCGAGCAATCGCTGGGTCGCCTGTTTCTCGCCGGCATTGGCCCCGGCGTTTTGCTGGTGGTTTTGTTTTCGGCTTACGCGGCGTGGCGCTTTCGTCGCGAGTATCGCCACGCCAAGGAACATTTCGAGGGCGGCGGCGCCAGTTCGGCTTACCTGGAGCAGGAGCAGCTGAACTGGAAGCAGAAGGTGGAGATGCTGCCGCGCGTGCTGCCGTTTGTGGTGCTGCTCATTGGCGTAATGATCGCGCTGTATGGCGGATTTGCCACGCCATCCGAGACGGCAGGACTGGGTGCGGTACTCGCGCTGGTGCTGATTGCAGTGGTGTACCGCGTTTGGCGTCCCAAGGATGTCGCGCCGATCCTGAGCGCCACTTTGCGCGAATCGACGATGCTGATGTTCATCATCGGCATGTCCCTGCTTTACTCATACGTGATGAGTTATCTGCACATCAGCCAGGGTGCGGCCGAATGGATCGTCGGACTTGCGCTCGGCAAGTGGATATTGCTCGCAGCCATTCTGCTGTTCGTGATCGTGCTCGGCTTTTTCCTGCCGCCGGTGAGCATCATCCTGATGACCGCGCCGATCATCCTGCCGCCGCTGAAAGCTGCCGGATTCGACCTGATCTGGTTTGGTGTACTGATGACCATCGTGATGGAGATGGGCCTGATCCATCCGCCGGTCGGCCTCAATATTTTCGTGATCAAGAACATCGCGCCCGA
>JANMXS010000200.1:0-11531 GCA_031394335.1 Burkholderiales bacterium | reverse complement strand
CTGACCAGGTTCGGCAGCGGACTGATGAACAGTGCGGCCAGCAAGATGAAGGCGGGCAGCATGAGGCGTGATTTCACCGTCGCCGCCTGTGCAGCACGCTGGGCGTAGACATCGGCGAGACGCTGATACATGCGCCCCGGGCTGCCGGCATTGAGCGCCGCACGGATCAGGCGCGCATCCAGCTTTGTGAATAAACCACTGGCCTCACCCGCAGCCGCGGGGTCACTGCGGCGCGCCAGCAGCTTCTGCGCCTGCTCGATGCGTGGCTGCGCAGCACGATCCAGATCGAGCATGCTGAACGCCTTCGCGGCCGGCAGGCCGGCATTTTCGAGTGTTGCCAGTTGCGTGTACAGTTCGGCGCGTGTTCGCAACGGCAAAGGTGAATGCGGTGATGAGGACATGGGATAAAAGAAATGAGTGACGCTGCAGGCTGCGGTCAAGAGTCGAGCGCACACAATAGCAAACTCGCGCGCGATGGCGCGAAGTGCACCAAAAAAGCATTGGCGAGCGCGTGGCTGACAGCGGCAATACGCGCGCCCAAATGGAGGTGGTCTGCGCGGCTACCGCACAGAGAGTCTCCCTAGGGAAACGCCGGAATCGCCGGCTCCAGCCCACGCTGCATCGCTTCCGGATGACGCTTGCCGACCAGATCGCGAATCCGGTCAACCTGATGTGCCGGCACATCCACCATCATCAAAATTCGGCCGGCGGCAAAATCATCGTCGAACCTGCGCAGCCGCGAATTCGGTGTGGACGACGCGATCAGGCTGGACGCCCAGGCGCCGAACACCGCGCCTCCCAGCGCCAGCAGCGGAATCGCCACCGGCGGCAAGGCGGAGTGGCCAAGCAGCGGCACGAACATGAATACCGCCCCCAGCAATGCACCGCCCAATGCGCCGCAGACGATGCCGACCTCGGCGCCGTGGACCAGATCGGTTTTCTGCAGAACGCTGGCCTCGTGCAGTTCGCCCATCGGCATGCCGCGGCGGCCAAGACAGTGGATATGGCGTTCTTCAATACGCGCCAGCAGCAGGTCATTGGTGGTCTGCTCGGCGGCGGCAACGTCGGGGAGAACGAAATACATTCTGCGTCTCATGATGACCTCCCGGATGGGGTTGTGAGGAAATACGAGCCCGTGGAGAGCGCCCGGCAAGATAAAGCACGCTGCTTGCAGCGACCTTCCACAAAAACAGTTTTCTCTCTTCCAAACGCAAAGTCAACGCGCGGTAAGCGCTGCAAAAATGCAGCGAAAATCAGACGCAGCGTGGCGATACCGGAAACGCTGTCGCTCAGCTTGCTTTGCGAAACGTCAGATTGATGCGCTGCACCCCGAGCAAATCGTGATGCCCATCCTTCAGTGGCAGGACGCCATGAAAGCGCAGCCGCGCCGGCCCGCCCCATACCACCACATCGCCATGTCGCAGCGGCACGCGCTGCGGCTTGTCTTCGCGCTGCAAGCCGCCGAACTGAAAGACGGCGGGAATACCGAGCGAAACGGAAACGATCGGCTCGCCTAAATCGCGTTCGTCGTGGTCCTGATGCATCGACAGTCGCGTACCGGGCGCGTAGCGATTGATCAGGCAGGCATCCGGCTGGAAATTGTCAAAGCCAGCCTGCGCGGCGGCGTCCCGCGCCAGGCGCATGAACACCGCGGGCATCGCCGGCCACGGCTTGCCACTGTCCGGATCGATCGCATCATAGCGATAACCGCGGCGATCGCTCACCCAGCCGACGGTACCGCAATTGCTCATCGCCACCGACATGCGAAATCCGCCTGGCGTGATCAGGTGACGGTATGGCGCAAGGCTGGCAACTTCCTGAATGGCCGTGATCAGCGCGCCCGCATTCGCCAAGGCGAAGCCGCGCAGTACCATCGCCCCCGCGCATAGCGGCTCATGTATTTTTTCAGGAGCACTATCGGCAAACAAATTCAGGGTACGGCCTGTGCTCATGATCCTTGCGCTCAACAGTTCATTCCTCGATCCGCAATATACCGCTCACCGCATGCGCCTGCACTTAACCTTCGTGTTCACTTTCAAGCCTCTTGAATAAGACGGCATGACCCGCATAATAGTGGGGTGGTATGCCGCACCGTGCCGCATCCGCCATGACTTGAGGTTCCCCCTGTGAATACCCCCATCAAAATCGATTTTGTTTCCGATGTGTCCTGCCCTTGGTGCGTGATCGGCCTTAGGGCGCTGCAGAACGCGATTGCACGCGTGGAGGATATCGCCACCGCGGAAATTCATTTCCAGCCGTTCGAGCTCAACCCCGACATGGTGGTCGAGGGCGAGGACACCACCGAGCACCTGGCCAAAAAATATCGACTGACGCCGGAACAGGCCGCCAGCAACCGCGAATCAATCCGCGCGCGCGGCGCCGCGCTGGGCTTCGAGTTCCGTCTCGACAAACGCAATCGCATCTACAACACCTTCGATGCACATCGCCTGCTGCACTGGGCCGAGCTGGAGGGCCGCCAACTGGCGTTGAAAGAAGCGCTGTTCCGCACCTACTTCACGGAGGGCGAAAGCCCGGCCTCACACGAGGTGCTGATTCGCCTGGCCGGCGAGGTGGGACTCGATCCCGTGCGTGCGCAGGAAATTCTCGCCTCCGATACCTATGCCGGTGACGTCCGCGAACGCGAACGCTTTTACCTTGATAACGGCATCCACGCCGTGCCGGCGGTGATCATCAACGAGCGCTTTCTGATTTCCGGCGGGCAACCTGCCGAGGTGTTTGAACGTGCGCTGCGACAGGCGGCAGCGGGCTAAAGGCTAAAGGGCTGTGCAGCATTGCGCAGCCTCGGGCATTAGCCGCGTAACATGCCTGTACGCCTTTACGCTCATCAAAAATCAATTCACGCCACCAAGAGATCTGCCATGCAGCTTGAAATCAATAACGACATGAGCCAGCGCGTGGTCATGTATCCGGTCAATGCCAGTGAATTTGTCGCCTCGCCACTACCCGGTGTGTGGCGACGAATGCTGGACCGCGAGGGCGCCGAGAGCGGCCGCGCCACCAGCATCGTGCGTTATGAACCCAACTCGACGTTCTCGCGGCACGTGCATGGCGGCGGTGAAGAGATACTGGTACTCGAAGGCATTTTTTCCGATGAGCACGGCGACTACGGGCCCGGCACCTACTTGCGTCATCCGCCCGGCTCCAGCCATGCTCCCTTTTCTGAAAACGGTTGCTTGCTGTTCGTTAAGCTCTGGCAGTTTTCCCCAGACGACCAAGCGGTCATGACGCTCGATACGAACGCGCAGCCCTGGTTGCCCGGGCTGGTGCCGGGGCTAAGCGTGATGCCGCTGCATGAACACAATGGCGTCAGCACCGCACTGGTCCGCTGGGCGCCGCACACGCAGTTCAGCCGGCATCGGCATGCAGGAGGCGAGGAAATCCTGGTGCTCGAAGGCGAATTTGCCGACGACAAGGGTGTCTATCCGGCCGGCAGCTGGATCCGCAGCCCGCGCTGGAGCGAGCACGCGCCATTCACCACCGCACAAGGTGCGCTGATCTATGTGAAGGTCGGACATATCGGCGCCACGACGGTGGCACTGCTGTCGCGCGAGGCCGCAGCCTAGCCCTGGTTTGCCAGCGCATCGAACGGCGCTGGCTCATACCCACATGTCGATACCCGGGTTTGAAAATGAATGCGACTTCTTCCCATTTTTTCGGGCCCCCTTACTCCCGCCCCGATGGTCGCGTCGGCACAGGCACCGGCTTAACCGGTTTCGAGACATAGCGCACCTGCAGCTGGCTGGCTGACTGGCGCCATATATCAACGACATATGACGTCGATGTCACCGGCTTGCCTTTTGTCGTCTGTTTGCGGTCAAGAAAAAAACTGACGACAGCGATGTCTTCAAAATCACGCACGGTCATATCGCGCACGCCGACATTCGTTATCTTGTCACGCATCTCGGCCTGCAGCCATGCGTCCATACTGGTTGCGTCGGCCTTGTCGGATGAGCGGACTTCGAAGTCTGCAGCGAGTGTGCGCTTTACCGCATCGGTGTTTTTGTCGCGGATGGCGTCCTGCAAGTCGCGTTCGAGTTGAAGATATTTACTCACACTGCGTGTCGCCATCGCCGACTCGGGACCGCGCACGCCCGGCGGCAGTCTTTCCTGGGCGGCCACATTGAAACCCACACCCATCAACAGGCCAATCACAAGTCGTCGCATGATCTCTCTCCAGGTTGTCCCGCATCAAAACACAGACACCAATAAAATGGGCCGCTCGATACAGGGTATCAAACGGCCCACTGACTACAGTCGATCAATCGCGCTGATTAATGACCGTCGATGCATCCCCTCTGACCGGAAGAATTGGGATAGCCGGTACCAGCGGTATAGGCAGCATTGGACCACTCGCCTTGCAGCTTCCAGGCCGTTCCGTTCGACAGCGTTACTGTAGGCACGTTGAAGGTCCATGCGCACTTGTCGCCATTCTCGGAGCCGCGGGAGTCGTACCAGGCACCCGGCGAGGCGGGATCGGAACGCGCTTCCTCCAATTCATGCGCTGTTACATTGGCCAGTGCGGCCAGACCCTGAGAATGCAATCCAGAGGTGTCGCCCGGGTCGCAGCCGGCGTCACCATCCAGATTGAAGAAGAACGCAAATTGCACCGGCGTGGTGCCGCAGGTACCGGCGCTATGGTATGCGCAGTAGCCCGCGCTGCCACGCGCTACGTCGGTGTAGACGGCGTAATAACCGTTGCCAGTGGGGTCAGGGTTGGTGATGACTTTGCACACCTCGGCAAGGATTGCGGCAGTGCTGCTGCCGTTGGCTGCTGTCGAAAGATCGACGAGGTGGCCGTTATAGGATGTGGTGGGGCCGACCGTGCCGTTGGTGCCGGTATATTCGTCTGCGGTCTTCGCGTAGTTCGAATTGCTGTGGCCCGTGTACCAGCTATCCAGGCCGGTGAGCTTGTCAGCCGCAAAGGTTGAATTCGACCAACTCGGTCCCCAGAAAATCGTCTGCATCACCGCCGTCGGCATGATCTTGCCGCCGTGATAGGTCATGTTCGGACTGGTGCTGGGGCGGGCGCCCGCTTTCGCCTGCCGGCTGTTACTGAACTCGCGGGTCCAGTGGGCGCCGAGGATTTCAGGTTCACCGCGATTGGTCAGATCCTGTACCGCCGGATCAAAGGAACTGGTTGTGGCTTTGTCGTGAGCCAGTGCAAGGCCAACGAACAATTGGACAACAAGCGTAGCAAGCAGCAATTTACGCATCATTTATTTCCCTTTTGGTGGTTGTGAATGATCGAGGCAAAGCGTCCCGATGTCCACGATCGCGGCGCATCGGCACGTCCCGCCTTACAGCCCAGCGAACTTCCTCATGGCCACCTGTAATTCAGCGGTCTCAGAGTAACGTGCCAGGAAGGCGCCCAAGTACGAACGGCAGGCGCCCAACCTATTCCCCAAAAAAAGAAATCAAAATCGCGACGCAGATTCTGACCACAAACGCAGCGCGCGTAAATAAGGGATTCCCTTAAACGAAAGAAATATATCAGTTGACTTGTACGGCAGGAATGCCGGATGAAATACCGCAGGTGCGTCAACAGCTTGAGCGATGTGGCGCTTGGCGCTACTTATTTTCCGGATGAAATCCGGATCGCCGAAAAGTCAGAATGCCCTGCTGGCGCGGGGTTTGAGGCAAAAATGCTCTGGAACGCCCATGGATAAAGGGGTTCGCCAGCGATATCGGCGCCTTATTCCTGCGCTTCTCCCGCGGGCTTCGCTACCTTGTCCGGCTCGCCACCTTCGTCCAGCGCGGCCAGCACCTGATCCGGATTCATCGACTGCTTCAGCGCCGCCGCCTCAGGATCGTTGCGATCCTTGACGTTTGGCAAATCGCGCCGCAACTCTTCCAGCAAATCGATCAGCTTGGCGGCCTTCTGCTCGGTCAACAGCGTCACCTTGAGATCCAGATGCTCGCGCTGTTCCGCAAGCTTGGCGAAGCGGTTCTGCTTGATCAGCACCGCAGTCGCGACCAGAAACGCGCCGAGGCTGATCATCCCCTGCAGCCAGAAAAACGGCGCCGGATCAAAGTCGGCGATGCCCAGCCGGCGCAATACCACGCTGGTGGTAATCCACAGCGCGACAAACAGCAGGATGAGGCCCAGAAAAACCGGGCGCCCGATAAAGTCGCTGACGTTTTCAAGGATGCGCTGCGAGCGGCTGATCTTCTGATCTTCGCGCGTATAGAAATCCACCACGGCTTCGATGTTCTGGCTGATCTGGTCGCGTTCGGAATCAAAGGGCGAAGCACCAGGATGCGGCGCTGACGCAGGCGTTGACGTTGATGCAGGGTCAGGCTTCATCAGACGATGGTACTTGATCTGGCAGTTGGAGAATGCAATACCGTGTGCATCTCGTCCCCAAGCGCGGTCATTTGATTCAAAAAAAAATAACCATACGATCGTTCATGACACTCCTGTCCGGTCGCCCGGCCAGGTAAAGACAAACCAGCCAGCGCGATTCTGGACTGAACGCAATCGTTCCATGTCCTGAACGGCTCCGTCGCCGCCAAGTGATACCCTGCAAACTTGGCACGGCAATCCCACCAAAAAGGATGCACCATGAATCCCGCAAAAACAGGCGCCCTTCTCGATATCCTGAAAGCCGCGTGCAACCGGCAATTTCGCTTCAACCCGCGGCGGGTTGCGACGGGGATGCGCTATGTGAAAAGCGAAGGCCAGGGCGCGAACCTGACGCATGTGTTCCGCGATTCACACACCCACTCGCAGATCGAGCTGAAGCAGACCATGGCGACACTGCGCGAGCATGATGGCGTGAATGGCGAGAAGGCACACTGGACCGAGGCAGAAAAGGCCCGCTACCGGCATACCGATGCCGAGATCGATGCGGAAATCGCCGCCAAAAAAGCGGCTCTCGATTTCACGCGCAGCAGTGCGCTCTACCAGGATCATCGCGAACAACTGCTATCGCACTACAAAGGTTGGCCGACCTGGCAGGCGGACGGCCCCACCGCGCGCGAAGCGGCCAGGGCGCTGATCCACGCGCTGACTGATGTGCATGATCCGCGACTGGCCGCCTTTGCCGAACACATGCATACCGATGACCCGGAAGAGCTGGCGCATTTGCTGCTGGCGCCCTGCCATATTGAGGTTGAAGAATGCCTCGGTATGGCAAAGCCGACGGCTGGTTAAGAGGCGAGGTTCGGCTTGTTTAAAGCTGAACGGACCAGGCTCGATTCAATGTCGAGCACCATGCCGAAGAAAATATTTCGGGGCCTGTTTGATTATTCAGTGGCAGTGGCGCCTCTGTAATTGCCTATTTTTCAGGCAAATTAACCCCGGAACAAAATACGTAGAACGCCTATTGGCGCGGCGTTTGGAGCCAAAATGGCCGGCAGGCGCGCGGATACTGGAGTTTGCTGCGGGTACCCATACGGTCTGCGCCCCCTTGTTCAGGCCCGATAAAAATACGGGTCCAGCACGCTCACCTCGGTGATCTTGTCCACCGGCAGGTCAGTGCGCGTCGCCGCTTGGCGGATGGCTTCGGGTGTAGGGGCATCGTAAATGCAAAAAGTTTTGGTGCGGTCTGTATTCACATAGGAGTGAATCCAGGTCACCCCGCCTGCGGCATTGGCCCCGACCACGGTGCTGCAGACCTTGGCTCCCGCCTCGGTCATCGGAATGGACAGGCCTTGCGGGAAAGTGCGTTCTACCAGATAGCGTGGCATGGTGATCTCCTTTTTTGCTGGGGGTTGGCAGCGTCAAATAGTTTGCGCTACAATCCCTCCGTTTTCAACCCCGCAATCGCGTCATCCCCATCATCCACCAGCCGCTCCCAGCCCTCGAACTTGGCCAAGCCGAGACTGCGAGCCATCGACAGCAGCAGGCTTTGCCCGGGTGCGGCGCGATCGGGTTGCAGCTGATAAACCGGATCGGCGAAGGCGAGCTCGGGCGTGGTGATGGTCCAGCCTTCGGCCTTGAACATGGTGATGACATCATCCAGCCACAGCGCGTTGATGAGATTGTGGTGCAGCAGGATCACCTGCGGAATATCGCGCCCCTGCAATTTTTGCGAGAGTTCGCGATAGGCCTGCGCGCGTTGCCACAGATGCGCGAGGTAGGCGCGCTTGATCGGGGTGACGTCGGCAGCAGGATTTTTTCCCAGCACCTCGGTTAGCTTGGCACTAAGGCGCCAGTCGCTGGTATCGAGACTCACATAGGCGTTGCGATAGCCCTCGGCCTTGAGGAAGGCGCGCATGCCGTCGCGCTTCTCCGGGGTATTGCCCTCGCGCAGGAAGGTGAAGCGAAACCACTTGCGATAACCCGGCAGGGCGCGGATCACCGCGTCGCAATCGCGTATCTCCTGTTCATATTGCGCAAGGCTCACATTGGCATTGTGCAAATCCGGATGCGTGACGGTGTGATTGCCGATCGCATGCCCCGCCTGCCCCCAGGCCTTCGCCAATGCGAGCCCCTCCGGCCGGTCAGCACCATTGGCCAGCGTGACGAACAAGGCCGCCTTCACGCCATGCCTGGCCAGTGCATCCAGCAGCGCCTGGTTGCGCGCGGCGGGCGTGAGCAGCGGCGTCTGGTTCAGGCGCGGGCCGTCGTCGAAAGTGAAGGCGATCGATTGGGCATAGGCCATGGGTGTGAACGTCGCAAACAGGATTGCGGCGGTAGCGGTGCGGCACAGTGAGGAGCAGAACGAGTCAAGTATCGGCATGGGAAATTTCAATTGGGATGAGGGATAAACTCTAACACCGGCAAGCCAACGATGGCACCTGCCACCCCTCAACCATGAACGTCAGACAACTTCAGCAGTTCTGCCGCACCCTCCCCGGCGCCAACGAACGCCTGCTGGGCGAGCCCGCCAACATCCTCGTCTATTCATTGCACGATCGGAACTTCGCCTACTTCAAGACCAGCGAGCCCGAGCGCTGGCGCTTCAGTATCAAGGTAACGCCGTCGCGCTTTGTCGAACTCACCGACCAGGCTGGCGTGAAACCGGCGAGGTACCGCGGGCGCTATCACTGGATCACCATCGTCGATGTCTCGCGCTTTCCCGCCGACTATTTGCGCGAGCTGGTGGAATGGTCGCATGGACATGCGCTGGGGAAATTGCCGCTGTCGCGGCAGCCAGCGCAAACATAATTTGAAACTCAAGAATTGGCGCTGCTTCAAGGCAAAAATGCCCAAAAAAAAGCTCGCGGATACGGGGGTTCGCCAAATATATCGAGCGTGGCCTTTAGTTCTTATCGATAAAACGCCTCGACCTTGCCCTTCAGCTTGATCAAAAGCGGTTTGCCTTTGCGATCTACCGCCTTGCCCGCAGGTACCTTCACCCAGCCTTCACTGATGCAGTACTCCTCGACGTCCGCGCGCTCCTTGTCATTCAGGCGAATGCCAACGTCCAGCTCGAATACCGCCTCGTTGTAGTGGGGACTGCGCGGGTCGGCGGAGAGGTGGTCGGGGAGCGGGGGTTTCGGGGTGGTGTCGGTCATGGCGGTTTTCAGGTTGTGTATTCAGAGGATATTGCGCCGAGAGTATAGCGGGCGCTTTGCATTTATTTTGCCGCGCTAGCCAACCGGCGCCGGCCCCAACTGCTCCCGCAAGGCATTGATGGTCGCGGGATCACCACGCAAGCGCAGGAAGGCACCATCGTTATCCGCCCGCTCATCAAGTACTTCGCAGCTGGCAAAAATTTTGCCGCGCAGTTGCTGCGCCGACCAGGGCAGGAACAGTTCCGCTTCAATCAGAGCGCGCTGGAAAAACTTGACGATGGTCGCATGTAGTTTCGCCACATCAGTTTCACGACGCGCGCTCATCACGATGCACTCCGGGTACTGCGCGCGCAACATGGCCTCGCACTTGGCCTGTACGGACGCATCACCAACCATATCGATCTTGTTGAACACGCGGATCTTCGGTACCGCGCTGGCGCCGATTTCCTCGAGCACGCTGTCCGTCACCGCGAGCTGGCGTTCGAAGCCGGCATCACTCGCGTCGATGACGTGCAGCAGCAGCGAGGCTTCGGCGGCTTCTTCCAGCGTGGACTTGAACGAGGCGACCAGATCGTGCGGCAGGTTCTTGATGAAGCCGACGGTATCGCTGACCAGCACGCGCGGCACGCTCTCGGGGTGCAGGGCGCGCACGGTGGTGTCAAGCGTGGCGAACAGTTTGTTGGCGACCAGCACCTCGCTGCCGGTCAAGGCGCGCATCAGCGTGGACTTGCCGGCATTGGTATAGCCGACCAGCGCCACGCGCGCCAGGCCGGTGCCTGCACCGGCATTAGCCGAACGGCGTGCGCGCTGAATCTGGCGGTCCGCGTCCATCGCGGCGATTTCCAGTTCCAGCTCGGCGATGCGGTTGCGGATTTTCTGGCGATCGAGCGCGGCATGCGATTCACCCGCACCGCGTCCACCAGTGCCGCTGCGCTGGCGGCCCTGCGGCCCGGCAATCTTGGCGGCCTCGCGCAGGCGTGGCGACATATAGCCCAGCCGCGCAATCTCCACCTGGGCGCGCGCCGCGCGCGAGCTGGCGTGGCGGTGGAAAATTTCAAGGATGACCATGGTGCGGTCCATCACCTCGCAGCCGACTTCGATCTCGAGATTGCGCGCCTGCGAGGGCGAGATTTCGTGATCAACCAGGATCACATCCGCGCGGCGTGTGTCTTCATCGGCGGCAGACTGTGCGGCGGCTTTGGCGCGTGCGGCACCGCTACGGGCGGCGCGCGGCAACTCCGGCGCGGGTTCCGGGGCCTCATGCGGCTCACCGTCGTCCGCGTCGTATTCATCCGCATCGTCATCACCTTCTGCAGAAGGATCAACCCAGCGCCGCATCTCCTGCCGTTTGCCCACGCCCAGGTAAGCCGCCGAATCAAACTTGGCGCGCTTCTGGATGAAGGTGTGGACGACTTGGTAGCCGAGTGTTTTGGCGAGCTCGCGCAGCTCGGTCAGTGAGGCTTCGAATTCGATATCGCTGACGGATGGCAGGTGCACGGCAGCAACGATGGCGCGCAGGGTGGGGAGCTTGGTGTTTTCGTTTTGCATTGGGGGTTTCTGGTTTTACTGGATTGGGCTCAGCGTGGAACTGAAAATGTGGATCGCCATTTGGCGCGGTGTTTATGGCAAAAATGGCCAGAAAGGCTCGTGGATATTGGGCTTTGGAATTTGGGAACTTCTCGGAACCCTCAAAATTTCGTCATTCCGGCTCATTTTGGTAACTGAGCCGGAATCCAGTCCTTCGTTGAATCAAACGCTTGGAGGGACTGGGTCCCGGCCTCCGCCGGGACGACGCGGTTTTATGAAGTTCCCATTTAAATTGAGGCTAGGCTGTTTAAGTTCCTGCCGCCTTCCTCTTCACCACCTTGGCACGTCCTGCACCTGAAACAGCGTCACGCGTTCTCGTCGTACCTGCATTATCAACCCCCGCCTTCGCCCGCTCGATGGCCGATATCACCAGGTAGGCTGACCGGTCCATATGTGCCCGCTTGGCCGCGCGATCGACGATCGCGAGTTCGCTTTTTCGCGCCGTGATATTCACCCGCACG
>JANMXS010000199.1:0-6066 GCA_031394335.1 Burkholderiales bacterium | reverse complement strand
GGCGCTGGAGGCCTGCCTGGCGAGCGCCGTCGACGAGTTCCTGCGCTTCGAGTCGTCCAACCAGCTCGGCAACCGGCGCTCCCTCAAAGCCACCCGCATCGGTGGCGTGGCCCTGCCCGCCGGTGCGCTGGTGACGCTGTGTATAGGCGCAGCCAACCGCGACCCGGCACAGTTCGACAGCCCCAACCGGCTCGACATCCACCGACCGGAAAACCGCCACCTGGCCTTCGGGCTGGGCATCCACCAGTGCGCGGGGCTAAGCCTTGCACGGCTGGAAGGACGGATTGCGATAGCGCGGTTTCTGGCGCGGTTTCCCGACTATCGGTTGACGGCGCAACCGGTAAGGGGTGGACGGGCCAGGTTCAGGGGGTTTCTGGAGGCAGCATGCAAGATCAAATGATCTCTACTCGCCAGTAATGGGGTTGCAACCGATCTCATCACTTCAAGTCAATAAGTCAACCGAGGACCTTGCGACGCGACAAGTCAACTCACCTTAACTCAGTGCAATCCGATATCAGTGATATTTACATTTTTACATTTTTATAAATATAAATTTGACAATTTTGAATTTCGACTGTATCTTCGAGCACGTTCATGAATGGACACCGATATGGCTGAAAACGAAACTTTGGATTTAGGTGGCCGCCGCTGGCGCCATGCTCGCGCGGCTTTGGCAAACACTGATTTGTCGCTGGCGGAAATCGCCAAACGCATAGGCGATGGCCTTCGGTCAGACGTTCAGTCGCGATTGGCCAAAGCCTTTCGGAGCGGCCAAACTCTTTTGATGGTCACGCAGGCAGTTGGCCAGAACTCCGTGGCCTTGCGGGCGGCGGTCGAAAGTTTCCAAGACGGACGCCTCGCTCGTATCGCTCGTGATGCCGCCAAATTGGTGAAAGAAAACGAACCGGCAAGCATCGCTTCCTGTGCAACTGACATGCTTATTGACAGCCTCATGAGCAGGGTTCAGGTGGTTGCGGGAAAAAATGCCCGCTTTCAGGACGATCATCAACGCAAAGAATTGATGAATGCAGTGCGCTCGGAAATCGACGCTCGCCGCAGCGGCATTGCCGCAGTTATCGAGGAGTCGCTACGCGGTCAACCGCTACGGCAATGGCGACGTAAGAGGATCGAGGGAAGCCAGACGCAAGTAGACGCAAGCATCTTGGCGCATCGTTCTCTGATCATTCAGATGAAGGGGACCAACCATGCCCAACAGCAACGCTAAAAACCTCTCTGTTAGTGCGGCGAAGGACCGCATTCATGTGAGAGGCGATGTTCACCAGGACTTGAGCCTGCTCGCCGATATGACCTTTGGCAGCTTGCTGTCCCGTCCAAGAGCGCGCGTCCTGGATCTGCTGAATATTGCAGCCGGCGCATACACGGTGGATCGCGCCGTAAAGCGAAAAAAGGGCAATGGCAACGAACTTGGAATTCGCTCTCTGCGGTTGTGCTTCGCAGTTCACGATCTGACGTTCTGGCAAAGCCCCGAGATTACAGATGTCACGACGGAAATATTAAGCTTTCTCACTGACGAAAACTGGTCTTTGACCTTTGAATCTGTAGCTCCCCCCGAATTTTCCCAAGCTCGCCAGTTGCGGCTTGGTCTGCCTTGGACGCGAAGACCAGGTCGCATAGCGCTATATAGCGGTGGTTTGGATTCGGCTGCTGGCTTGGCCACCAGGGTTATGGGCGGAGTGGAGGACTACCTGCTAGTGACCGTAGGGCATCATGGCGCGTTGCGACGCCGCTGTGCCAACCAGATCGAGCGGCTCAGCGAGTTGACAAATACGACGAGGCAACTGCACACGACGCTAGTTGTACGTTTGCGCGGTAGCGCGGCGAAACGCATGAGTCATCAGGAGTCATCGCAACGGAGCCGCGCATTTCTGTTCTGCGCAGCCGCAGCGGTAGCCGCTCAAGCTTGCAAAGTTGAAGTGATCGATGTTTTCGAGAACGGCGTCGGTGCAATCAACCTACCACTGATGACCGGCATGCTCGCGGGTGGCCTGGCGACGCGCGGCGCTCACCCAACCTTTCTGCAACTTATGAGTCGACTCGCTTCGTTAGTGGCGGAGAAGCCAATTCGATATTCCCTCCCATTTGCGGCGCAAACCAAGGCAGAAATGCTTGCGGTTTTCAAATCACCCGAATTGGCAAATTGGGCACAGCTTTCGCACTCGTGCGTCCATACTTCTTTACGCGAGCGCAACTTTAGCCATTGCGGTCAATGCCCGGGGTGTATCGAGCGCCGTCAAGCGTTCGCTGCAGCAGGAATCGATGAACGCATCGCAGGCAAATACAGTCTCGACATTGTCGCAGGTAAGCCACGCGATTCGGCTAACGCTGACTACTTACGATGCTACATTGATGACGCTGCGGCGTGGCTGTCGAACGACGCGTCTATACGACGTCGAATGAACTGGCATCTTTTCGCAACGCAAGTGCCGGCTGATCAGCATGCCTCCATGGCAGAGCGCCAACGCCGCCACGCCCATGAGGTCATTGCGACGTTCGGCCATTTGACTGCTTAACGCACGGTCAAAACCCCCAACCCGCATCGCCGAAATCACCCTTTGACTCGATTGGAATTCTCCCCATGAACTACGAAAACACCGACCTATCGGACTTGGCCGAAAGACTTGTGGCCGCACGCAAGGGCGCCGGAGTTACTCAAGACACGGCCGCAGCCCATCTCAACATGAGCCGCCCAACCTTCATCGCCATCGAGAAAGCGGCGCGGCGACCGCGTCCGGAAGAGTTGGTAAGACTCGCCACCCTCTACAAATCGTCGGTGAACTCGCTGTTACGGCAGGAAACCCAGCCGCCGAAACTGCAACCTCATCTTCGCTCGATGTTCAACAGCAATCCTGAAAATCAGGGGGAACTGGAGATGGCAATCGCAAAACTCACGGGTTATGTAGATGACTATTTGTTCCTCGAAAAAAAGCTTGATGCGCAGCCGGTCACTAATTTCCCTCCTCGCATCCGCGCGCCGGGTGGTCCGGTCGAGCGGTTCGCCGAGCACTGCGCACAAGAGGAGCGCGCGCGGCTGAATCTCGGCGCGCACTCGGCCGTCTACACGCTCCGCAAGGTCTTGGAGGACATTGGCGTTCACGTGTTTCTGGACGCGTTACCTTCCAAGTTAGCGGGTCTGTATGTTTTCGTCCCTGACTTCGGTTATTGCATCCTAGTCAACAAACTGCACCCCAGAGAACGACGTCGGTGGACGACTGCGCATGAGTACGGACACTTCTTATTGGATCGTGACAAACCAGGCGTGGACTATCTGCGTCCTGTGCAGCGTAAGCCCGAAAACGAGCGGTTCGCCGATGCATTTGCGGCCGCCTTTCTTATGCCAGAAGCCGGAGTGCAGAGGCGCTTTTACGAGGAAGTTGAAAGTAAAAGCGATTTCAATGTAGGTGACTTGTGCAGGATGGCGGAGTATTTCGCGGTTTCGCTGATGGCGATGACGTTGCGGCTGGAGTCCTTAAGTCTTATAGGACGGGGGAGCTGGGACTCCATCAAGGAATCAGGTGTAGCGATTAAAGAGCTGAGGCGCCAGTCCGGCGTCCAGGATCAGCTAGATTTGGATTCCGCTGAAACTTTTCCTGATCGTTATAAGCTACTGGCGATCCAGGCATGGGCATCTGAAAAAATAAGCATTGGAACGCTCGCCAAATTGTTGCGCAGTTCTTTGGTGGAAGCGCGTGAGATTGCTTATCGACGCTCCGAGGTTGCCGACGACGCTGACGGTGTTTCCGAAAGATTTACCGTGAACCTCACGGATTCGTTGCTGGCCGCCAGGTAAGTTCGCATGAGTCACTACCTACTGGATGCTTGCACGCTGGTGAACCTGCATTGCGGTTGGGCAGGGCTACGACAATTACGAACGTTTGGCGAATCCTGGAGCATCGGCGAAACCGCACTAAAGGAGGCAATATTTGTTCGGGATTTCGGGGCAGGCGGCGAAATTTGCAAGGTGACTCTGGACCCCGTAGCGGTCATCGCCGAAGGCCGTCTGCAAACTCTTTCGCTCGCTGATGCAAAGGAGCATGCGTCCTTAATCGAATTTGCGTTCGAATTGGACGATGGCGAAGCGGAGGCCCTATCACTGGCTTTACATCGGCGACGCGTGTTACTGACCGATGATCGGCTTGCTGTTCGGGTTGCAAGTGCGCCATCTGTCGCTGTTGAGACGATGGGAACACCCGAAATTCTCATGGCGTGGGTGAATGCGAATCCGAAATCCAGACAGGTTCTTCCAGAGGTCGTCCACAGAATCAGCGTTCTGGGCCCGTTTCAACTACGAAAGAGTTCACCCCATTACCCTTGGTGGCAAGGCCTCCTCGCTTGACCAAAGTTTGCCAGAAATCCCGCCTCAGGCTCATACCTCAGTGGAAATACGTGCCTCGTTCAGGCTCATACCTCGTTGGGCTGTCCGGCCGTTGCAGCGCAATCCACGTGCAGTTCACAAACGCGGGAAAGCGCCGCTCGAAATCGGTTCAAGGCCCAGTTGCGCAAGTCGAAGGCGCCGATCAGCGGCTGAATATGTAGTGGTAACCGGAGCCGCTTGGACGTGTCTCGGTAAATTTCAGCGCGCGAAGGCAGTTGGTGACACGTGTCGTTTGCCGCATCCCCTGGCATTGAACCAGGCGGTAAATCTCGCCCTCCGTATTACCGATGGCGATCAACGCGGTCGCTCCGTAAAACGGGTCCTTTGCCGCGGCTTGCCGAATCGCGTTCAACACCAACAGATCGTCCGGAATCGCTTGCACGCCTTCAAACAGCAGGGTGATCATTCGGTCCTACCGGTTGATGCAGCACATCAGCGGGCGAACGGTGCCGCCAGTGGCTCGCCCACGAACACCCCTTGGGCTGGCCACGCCACGCTGCGCCAGTACGCTTCCAGCGCGGTCGCTCCCTGCAGGTATTGCAGCAGCAGCACCTGCGGATGCGGGAATTTCTGCAGATGGTTGCAGGGCTCGCTGACGGTGCCGTAACTCGCCGTGGCGCCCGACTCCAGCCAGTCCAGCACGCTCATCTGGGTATTGCCCAGCAACTGTCCGCCCGACGAAGTCAAATGGTCGGCCAGCGCGCCCGGCAGCCACTGCGCCTTGTCTATCGTGTCCATGCGCACCAGGCCGGTCTGGTACAGGAACACCCGGCGCAAGGGTGCGGTGTTGTCGACATCGCGCACCTCCACCGTCACACCCAGGCCGCGCAGCGGGCCCTCTGGCGGAAACAACGCGGAGCGCACGTTTCTGGCTTTGTCATGGGTGTTGACAAACACCGCGCTGGCAAGTGGGCCACCGGGTTGGGCAAGTTGGTGGTCCGAGGCGATGCCACGATCTATCAAGGCCTTTGCGCCCGCGATGTCGCGGCTGGCCAGCAGCATCGATGGCCGCAGGCCCAGGTCGGTAAACGGACGGCTGGTGGCCGTGTTGAAATACGCCGAGGGCTTGCTTGGCGCGCAAGTCTGTTTGCACAGGTCCGGTTGGAACCCGAGCGTAAGCGCCGCGGTGATGGAGTTGCACTCCACCGCGTAGGGTTGGGTCCATGCCAGCGCCAGGCCTTGCACCTGGGGGCCCATGGCTTCGCGCACCCTGGACGCAAAGGCCTCGAATTCGGCCGCGCTGAGGGTCGCGCGCAGCGGCAGCTCCACGCGCAGGACTTGACCGGACGGGATACCGCGTTGGTGCCGGTAATACTCGCCCACCGCCACCGAGTAGGGGTCGGCGGTGTTGATGACCAGGCCCATATCTCTGGCTGTGAGATGACCCCGCAGGCGTGGCACCTGGACCCAGTTGCGCGCCACCGCCGTCTCGGTCGCAGGTGTTTCAGCGCGTGCCGCTGAAACCGCGGCGCGCGGTGGCGGTACAGCGCCCGCTTCGCCCGCTGTAGGGGCAGCGGGTTGTGCCACGGCGGTACACAGCCAGAATAGCAAAACCGGGGCAACCAGGCGGCACGGCAGGAGACGCGGCAGACAACGGTACAAGGACATCAAGTTATCCGGATTTCTTTCACACGGGCGTAAATTTTGCGTTTCACCAAAAGAACGAATTTACC
>JANMXS010000198.1:0-7763 GCA_031394335.1 Burkholderiales bacterium | reverse complement strand
TTGAACCCAAACCCCCCAACCCCCGCCGCCGGGTGGCGGCGCCGGGGGCTGTTTGTTTTTTTGGGGGTAAACCCCCCGGTTGGCCCTCTTTTGGGGGGTTTTTTTTGAGATTTTTTCACAAAACCACCGCGCCAACAAAGGACTTTGCCGATTTTTGCCGTCGCCCCAGGCGTAACTTCCGCGCAACTTGCGCGACCAACTCCGGTAACGCACTTGCGTCTCCACCTAATCAAAAGGCTCACCCCATGAAAAAATTTATGCTGCTGCTGCTGTGTTTCTGCTCCCCGGCATTCGCGGTTGATTCGGGGCTGGTCACCAAACCGAGTCGCCACAACGTCACCGACACCGTGGCGAAAATCGAGGCCGTGCTGAAAGCAAAGGGCCTGATCCTGTTCGCGAAAATCGACCACAGCGGCGAAGCGGAAAAGGCCGGCCTCAAAATGCGTCCGACGCAATTGCTGATCTTCGGCAACCCGAAAGCAGGCACACTGGTGATGAACGCGTCCCCAACCGCCGCGATCGATTTGCCTTTGAAGGCCCTGGTGGCGGAAGATGAGAATGGAAAAGTTTCCGTCACCTTCAACAATCCGGCCTACCTGCAGGCACGTCATGGCATCAAGGACGATCTGGTCAAAAATATTTCCGGTGCTGCAGCGCTGATCGATCTGGCGCTGGAGTAACACCCGCAAAGGAAAATGCATATGCGCGCTTCCGAACCAACTTGGCTGGTCGCCGGCCTTCGCACCCCGTTCTGCAAGGTCGATGGCCCGCTGAAAACACTGGATGCCATCCAGATGTCCGTACCCGTGGCGCAGACCATGGCGAAAATCGCGCGGCCTGATCTGATGGTCTGGGGCGCCGTGATCCCCAGCCTGCGCTGGAGCAATATCGCGCGCGAAGTGTTGATGGACGCCAAGCTCGACCAGACCATCCTGGCCTATTCCACCGTGATGGCCTGTTCGACCTCAATGGTCGGCGTGTTTGAGGCCGCCGGCATGTTGAGCGCCGAGAAACCGCTGGCATTGGTGGGTGGCGTGGAGGCGATGAGCCGCGTGCAGATCGGCTTGTCGCAGGGCTTCTCGGACTGGCTGCGCGCGGTGATGCAGGCACGCACGCTTGGTGCGCGCATCGACGCTATCGCCACCATCAAGTTCGGCGACCTTCGCCTCGATATTCCCAGCGTGAAAAATCGCGCCAGCGGCAAGAGCATGGGCGAGCACTGCGAGGAGATGGCGAAAACCTGGAAGATCCCGCGCGATGCGCAGGACAAGATCGCTTATGAAAGCCATGCCCGCGCAGTGAAGGCGATGGCGAATGGTTTTTTCGACGATCTCATCATCAATGTCAACGGCACCACCAAGGACGGCATCCCGCGCGCCGACAGCACCCTGGAAAAACTGGCGACGCTGAAGCCCGCATTCGACCGCTCCAACGCCGGCACCATCACCGCCGGCAATGCCTCACCGCTGACCGATGGCGCGGCGGCGATATGGGTAGCCAGGGAACCCGCATTGGCGCGGCTCCCCGGCCATTTACCCAGGGTAAAACTGCTCGATTACGAAGTCGCTGCCGTGGATATTTTTCATGAAGGACTGCTGATGGCCCCCGCCTATGCCATCCCGCGCCTGCTGGCGCGCAACGACCTCGACTTCAGCGCTATCGACCTCTATGAAATTCATGAGGCCTTCGCCGCCCAAGTATTGTGCAATGTCGCCGCGCTGGAAAGCGAAACCTTCCGGCGCGAAAAAACCGGCGTCAATAATCCGCTGGGCAAATTCCCCTGGGACCGCCTCAACCCCAACGGTGGCAGTGTCGCTATCGGCCATCCCTTCGGCGCCACCGGCGCGCGGATTCTGAGTCAGGCAACCAAGGAACTGGCGGCGATGGGGCCCGGGAAAAAAGCCATCGTCAGTATTTGTGCTGACGGCGGTTTAGGCACGGTGGCACTCCTGGAGAGCTGAACCCTGCTCGGCGGCAACCTGCTTCAGTGACTATCCGGAAGCGTGTAGTCGAATTCGTAGAAGTGTTTGCCGTCGACAATATTGATGTTCATTTTGCCGGTGAGCCCCAGCAACCGCCCGGTGCCGGAATCAGGCACAACAGTGACGCTCAGCGTGGGCGCGCCACGGATCATGGAACCGGTGTGCTGCAGGATGAAACTGCCGCTGCGACCGGCCAGGGTACCCGTCACCTGCTCGATGGCGACATAGCCCGCCGAGCCCTTGACCTCACTCATCGCTGCCAGCATTTGACCTCTGCTGCCCGCTTCGAGATCGCCATGGAACTGCTTGTCGAGCAGCATCCTGCCGGGCACCGCGCCCTCGATCTTGTCGTTCGGCGTCTGCGGCGTTATTTTTACCTCGAACGTTCCGCTGGCGCGAGTGGTCATGGCTTTTCCTTTTTGCTCGGGGGATGCAGGCGCCGATGGGTTGAGCGCACATCCGGGCACAATCGCGGCGCAGGCGATGACCAGAAGCAGGCAGCGCGCGAAGGCGGGTGGATCAAGTGGCGTATTTATTTTCATGCGGTCTCCATTATAGGGCCCGCCACCGGCTCCAAAAAAAATCCGCCTGGCGGGAGCTTGACCTCAAAAAAACGCGATCCCATTTTCGCCATACGGGCGCTCAACTGAGTGTCCGTATTGATCGCCGGCGCCGTTCAACGGTCTCTTCGCCCCGAAAAAGGTGGCGACCTGGTCCGTTGCCTGGTCTACCCCCAACGCGCCAGAAATTCCGCAACCGCCGCACGCGCAGCAGGCTCGGTCAGCGTCGGCGCATGACCACGGTTGGCAACGGCTAGCGAGGTCAGGCGAGGCAGGCGACGCGTCATCTCGGCCAGCGTCTGCGCAGACAGAAGGTCCGAGTTTTCGCCGCGCAGTATCAGCATCGGTTTGGCAGAGACCATCTCGAACAGCGGCCACAAGTTCGGCGTTGCGTTGCTGCCAGCCAACCCCTGTGCAATCGCCGGGTCGTAATCGAGCACCGGCACAATGCCCTCCTGGATGTAGAGGTCGCGCGCCATTGCCTGCCAGTCGTCGATGCGATAGTCCGGAAAAGCGGCGCCATTGATGCTGGCCGTCTGTTGTGCAGCGTCGCTCCAGGAAGCAGCCGGTGCGGTTTTGCCAACATAGCCGGCGATGCGCGCGAGGCCGCGTGGGTCAAGTTCAGGGCCGATATCGTTCAATACCGCAGCCGTTATGCGTTGTGGATCAGCCGCCATCAGCATGATGGCCATCATGCCGCCGAGCGAGGTACCGATTACCATGAGCCGTTCGGGATCAAGCAGATTCAGCAGTGTTTGCATATCGCTTACGTATTGCTCGGGGCAGTAGCGCCTGGCGTCGGCATCACGCGCCGAACGGCCGCGGCCGCGCTGGTCGGGGCAAATGACGCGATAGGTTTTGCATAACTCACCGGCAAGGTCGGCAAAGTCCTTGCTGTTGCGCGTCAGGCCCGGCAAGCAAAGAATGGCCGGCGCCGCCCCGAAAGGGCCCGGGTAGTCGCGCGCATACAGCCGCAGACCATCTTCACTTTGATAAAAGACATCAACATAGTTCATGGACGCATCCGAAAAGAATTAAAATGAAAAAAATCAAATAAAGCGACGTATCGATGGATCATTCGTATCGCAAAATGAAGGGTGGGATGATCATTCCCGATCGCGCATGAGTACGGCACGCAAAAAAGCCATCGCTTCGCCGCCAGCCGCTGCCAAACGCAAGCGCGCCACGGTAGGCAGGCCGCGCAAAACCGATGTCAATGTCGTTGCCACCAAACGCATTCTCGATGCGGCGGAGGAGCTTTTTTCCAAGCATGGATTCGACGCGGTCACGATGCGCGCGGTGGCGGGCCTGGCGAATGTCGATGCCGCGCTCGCGCACTATTATTTCGATACCAAAAGAGGCTTGTTCGAGGCCGTGCTCGACCGGCGTGCCGGCGTGGTATTCGCGGAGCGCATTGCGGCGCTGGATCGCTACGAAGCCGAGTTTGGCAACCGGGTAAAGGTCGAAGGAGCCGTCGCCGCTTTTCTGCTGCCGCTGCTGGAGCAAGCGAGCAAGGGCGACGAAGGCTGGAGGAACTACTTCCGCCTGCTGGCCCATGTCAACAATGCCCCGAATGGCGGCGGGCCCAGCGAGAAAGCTTTTTTCGATCCGGTTGTGCATAGACTCATCGACGTCGTCAAACGGGCCTTGCCGGATGCCCATGAGGAAGATCTCTACTGGTGTTTTCATTTCCTGACCGGCTCGCTGACGCTTGCGTTATCGAGGACAGGGCGTATCGACCGCTTGAGCGGCGGCATTTGCAAGTCCGACGATCTGGAATCGCTTGCGCCGCGAATGATTCAATACTGCACGGCGGGGTTCAAGAGCGTGTGCGTCAACCGCACCAAGAATAACGGCGAATCCAGACTACGGCGGCCCGTATCGGGCCGCCGTTAACCACCGTTGATCAGAAGCTGTAGGTAACGCCTGCCCGCACCTGGCGCGGCGCACCATAAAAGCCGGTCAGCACGCTGAACGCGGCAATGTTGTAGCCGTTGGTGCGATAGCTCTTGTCCGTCAGGTTCGAACCCTGGATCGCATACGACCAGTTCTTGTTGTATTTCCAGAACACGCTCGCGCCGAGCAAACCGTAGCCGTCCTGTGCAATCACCGGGCTCAGATCCGTGGTGGGATAGACATGCGTCTGGTAACGGTAGCCGATTCGGGCGCGCAAGCTGTCGCCGATGGCGGGCTTGGTCTGGTACTCAAGATTGAGTACGCCCTGGAAACGCGGCGCATTGGTGAAGCTCTTGGTATCGGCGACATTGACACCACGATCCATGTATTCATCATAGCGCGTGTACAAGGTGGCAATGTTGCCGTTGACCGACCAGCTGGTGAGGAATTTCCAGGCGAACTCCACTTCCAGGCCGGCGGCATGCGCGCGGCCCGCATTGGTGAAATCGCCGAAGAAACCCGGTTGTCCCGAGGGGGTGATGTAAGAGGAAAACACCGACAACTGGACATTGCGGTACTTGTTGTAGAACAACGCGGTGTTGATGAGCAGCCTGCCACCATCGAAAGTCGATTTGCTGCCGATTTCGTAGGTATCGTCAACCTCGTCCTTGAAGGGGTTGGCGGATGCCGGAAACGAACGGGTATTGGCACGGATGTTGAAGCCACCGGATTTGAAGCCGCGCGCCGCAGAGGCGTACAGATTAGTAGTGTCGCTGGCTTTGTATTCCAGCGACAGCTTCGGCGAATAATTGTGGAAGGTGATCGACTTGTCGAAGTTGGCGGCCGAGATATAGGGGCCAGTGAAGCCCGCACCGATGTAGGCGCGATTGTCGGTAACCGCGTGCTTGGTTTCGTTGGTGTAGCGCAAACCCGCGCCCAGATTCCAGCGCGGCGCCAGTTGCTGGCTCCAGTCGCCGTACAGCGCCGTACTCTTGGTGTAAACCGTGCCAATAGTTTCGCCAAACAGTCCGGGCAAATTGAAGAAGTTGTTGTTGACCTTGCCGCCCGCGTCACCCTTGAAGTAGTACGCGCCGATCACGCCTGAAGAACCGTTGCCGTTGTCGTAGGTTCCCTGGAATTCCTGGGTGGTCTGGTGATCTGCGTAGGTGGCATAGACGTCGGCGATGATGGCCGGCAACATGTCGAAGTCGATGGTGGTGAACGTGTTCGACTTGCGGCGCGAGGTGATCGACTTGAGCTTCCATTGGTCCGAAGCGAACCAGGTCCCCGTCAGCGCTGCGCCTGACATATGGGTGTAGTTCTTGCCCGGCATTCCGCTGGCGATATCGTATCGGCTATCTGTCAGTGGCACCGGGCTGAAGCGGTTGATCGCCAGTCGCCGACCGCCGCGAACACCGGAATTATCTTCCACGCCGTCGACGGCGAGGACCGCGGTGAAGGGTGCGCCATTCGGATAAAAGCCAAACGATGCGCGCGCCGCCTGGATATCCTGATTGCTGACCTGATTGCCGCTGAAAGTGTTGGTGCCAAAGCCATCATTTTTCAGCGCGGCCGCAGCCAGCCGCGCACGGAACACACCGTCTTCGGTGCCGCCGCCGACGCTGGCCTTGAGGTCGCGCTGATGAAACTCGCCGATGCTCACGTCAACGCTGCCGCTGAACGCCTTCGACAACGGTGTGGAAATATATTTGATCGCGCCGCCCAGGGTATTCTTGCCGTACAGCGTACCCTGTGGACCGCGCAGCACCTCGACGCGCTGAACGTCGAAGACATCGAGCAGCCCGCCCTGTGGGCGCGCCATATAGACATCGTCCAGGTAAATGCCGACGCCCGGATCAACGCCCCATAGCGGGTCGGCCTGCCCGATGCCGCGAATATAGGCCGTGATCGTGGTATTGCTGCCGCGCGCGGCGAAAACAGTAAGGTTCGGCACGTTGCCGGCCAGGTCGCCCAGATTCTGGACGTTCAGTTCCTTGAGCTGCTGGCCCGAGAACGCAGTGACCGCAACCGGTACGTCCTGCAACGATTCTTCGCGCCGTCGTGCCGTCACCGTGACGGTTTCGAGCTTTTCGCTGGTCTTGGCCTTGTCGCCGGCCGGGGCGGCCGCCTCCGTTGTATTCGCCGGGCTTTGCTGGGCAGATGCGGCGCCTGCTGCGGCAAACATCGATGCAATCGCAACACTGATGTATTTCAGTTTCATGGTTTTCTCCTCAGGATGGTTTTTTTATTGGACTTGTCGCGCCAGGCCAACTGACGTTAAAATTCATTGCTTGTTGAATTAATCGTAACAAATTATTTATGGAGAAGCAAGGCGGCCTTAAACCGGCACAATGTGCGCTCGGTCGATTCGCCGTTTTGGGATACACGAAATGCAAGTTCGACTCTGGATTGTCCTGTCTGCGTTGCTCGCCTGCACCCATGTCCGGGGCCAGTCGGCTGAAATCCGCATCGCCCACATCTACGACAAGACCGGACCGCTCGAGGCGTACGCGAAGCAGACGCATACCGGATTGATGATGGGTCTGGACTATGCCACCGCCGGCACGATGAGGGTGGCCGGCAGAAAGATCGTTGTCATCGAGCGCGACAGCCATGGCAAACCCGATGTAGGCCGGGCGCAACTGGCGGCAGCCTACGCCGACGACAAGGCCGACCTCGCCGTCGGCGCAACCGGGTCCGGGGTGACCATGGCGATGCTGCCGATCGCCGAGGAGTACAAAAAAATCCTGCTGGTCGAGCCGGCTGTTGCCGACGCCATCACCGGCAGCAAATGGCATAAATACATATTTCGCACCAGCCGCAACAGTTCGCAGGACGCCATCGCCAATGCCATCGCCCAGGACAAGCCGGGGACGGTCATCGCCACTCTGGGGCAGGACACCGTGTTCGGACGCGATGGCGTAAAAGCATTCAAGGACGCACTGAAAAAGGCCCGCATCGTTCACGAAGAATACCTGCCGCCCACCACCACCGACTTCACCGCCGGGGCGCAACGCCTGATCGACAAACTCAAGGACCAGCCCGGTCGCAAGCTGATCTGGATCATCTGGGCCGGCGGCGGCAACCCGTTCAAGATCGCCGACCTGAACCTGAAACGTTATGGCATCGAGATCGTCACCGGCGGCAACATCCTGCCGGCGATGGCGGCGTACAAGAACTTTCCGGGCATGGAGGGGGCGACCTACTACTATTACGGCATCCCGAAGAACCCGGTCAACGATGCCTTGGTGGCGCGCCACCTCAGCCAGTTCAAAAAACCGCCGGATTTTTTTACCGCGGGCGGTTTCAGCGCGGCGATGGCGGT
>JANMXS010000197.1:0-12128 GCA_031394335.1 Burkholderiales bacterium | reverse complement strand
CGCCGGAATGATAGGCGCGCGGCAGGCGGTTCACCTCGCCGCTGCAGCCGCGAAAATGCGGCACCATGCCGCGCCAGCCTCGAGGCGCGGCCTCGCGCCTCAGGTTGTCCGCATAAATACTTTACGACGAGCCGTCGAGGCCGTGGAATACCACCAGCATCGGTTTGTCTTTTGAACCGGCCAGGCGATCGATATCGATGAAGTCGCCATCGGTCTTGCCATGCGGCGTGGTTTCCCAGCGTTCGCGCGTGTAGGCCATCTTGTGGCGCTTCAGCACCAGTACCGGGTAGACCGTTTGCAGATGCGCACCCGGCAGCCACCACGGTGACTGGTAGCGCGGCGGCGTGGCCTGCTTGCTGGGATTTGCCATCAACAACTACCAGCCGCTCTGATAGTCGATTTGCAGGCGGCCATCCGCCAGCGGCCGACCGATCGGGCGCAGCGGTGCCAGTACCTCCGGCGCATCGGCGGGCGCACCGGCGATGCCGCGATAGATGAATTGGCGCGGCGCATTCCAGTTGAGGCTGCCACCGCCGTCCAGCTTGAGTGGGCCGGAAGATTGGGTGATCTGATATTCGGCCGCCGCATCGCGCAGCGCGATGTCGAGATCGTAGCTGCCGAATACGCGCGGGGCGACCGAGCGCAGCATCACGTTGCCGGTGCGCAATGTCAGATTGCCGTTGAGTAGCGGCAGGCCGCGATAGCCGAAGAAAATGGATTCGCCGGGGCGGGTATCGAGCTGCAGGGTGCCCGCCGGCCCGAGCAGGCCGGCCATGCTGTTGATGGCGGTTATGAGGCTGGCATCCATGCGCAGATTGGCGTCGCGAATTTCAATGGTGCGAAACCCCAGCGCCACCTTCACCGTGCCGGCCAGCGCGGCGGAATCGGCGCTGAGCGCAACCCCGGCGCGCAGCCGCAGCAGCGCCAGCGGATCGAAGCGCCAGGTGAACGGGATCTCGTTCGCGCTGCCGCCCGAACGGAGCAACATCGCGCCGCGTCCCGACCAGAAGGTGCCATCGGCAATCTGCACACTGGCCTGTGGCGCCAGTGCGCGATTGGCCACCCCTTCGGCCAGGCGTGCCGGCGCGAAGGCGATGAGGCCGCTGAGAAAGCTGGCAACACCGAGCGCGATCCAGATGCGCAGCCGGATGGCTTGCGTCGGTGACTTCATCTGCATGTTTGTCTGATTTTCTGTTTTTCGCAGCATCATGGCCGGCGATCGCTGTCGTCGATCAAGCTCAGCTCGACCGCGACTTCGGCAGATTTCGTTGGTGCTGTTGCCGCACCTTTGGTTGCGCCGGCAGATAGCGATTTCAAATTGATGGCGGCAACGCGCACCCGGTAGCGATTGAGCGCACTGTCGAGCTGGTCCAGCCAGGCGGTATAGGCGATGGCGGGGATGACGATACGGAAAGCGCGATTCTCGTCCAGCGTGACGTTCGCGTTGGCGCCGAACAGTGCCTGCAGTGCGGACACATCAGCCAATGGTAATGCGCTGCGCGTGGTGACCACCGGCGGCAGGCTGTTGAGGCGCCGGATCTCCTCGGCTTGAACGCGCATCGTGGTGAGTTGTGCGCTCATCACCGGGATGCGCTCGCCGAGCTGGGTGCGACCGCGTGCCGCCGGCAACCAAATGTAAGCCCACAACATGGCCAGCGCCAGCAAGGCCGCGCCGACCAGGACCATGCGCTGCACGCGCGTATCCAGCGACTGCCAGTGCGTGCGCCAGGGATTGACGGCGATGGCCACGATATTGCGGATATTGCCGATGCGGCTGAGGATCGGCTGCAGGCGCGCTTTCATGAGCCCGCCTTGACGGTAATTTCCACTGCCTGTCTTTTCGTTGCGCCTGCTGCTGCATCGCCGGCGTCCTTGCTGGCGACGGCGAGCATGTCCGCACCCGGCATGCGCTTGACCTGCTGACGCAGTGTGTCCGCGGTGCCGGCATCAACTGTGCCGCGCAAGGTGGCGGTGTTGCCGCGCACATCTACTTCGCCAATCGCCAGTTGCGGCGCCGCGCGTGTGATCTCGGCCAACTGCGCCAGCAGCAGGCGCACATCGTCATCACGCGCCAGCCCGCGCGCGCGCTTCAGTTCGCTCAAATTGCGCTGCATTTGCAGTGGCGGGTCGACGATGGCGGTGGCTTGCGGAAAGGCCATCTGAAAAGTGGTGCGCATCTCGGTATCGAGCGCGCGACGTTGCCGGTCGAGACGCCACCCGTCGGCGACATTGAAAACCAGTTGCACGCTGACCAACAGCGCCAGTGCCAGCAGCGCCGGCTTCAGCCTGGTGGCCCAGGCAGCGGACGCGCGTCGCGGCGTGAATTCCTGGGTGAGCAGATTGCCGGATTTCAAGTGCATCAGGCGTTTGCCGATGCTGGCCGGCGCAAGCTCGCCGCCGTTTTGAAGCGGAATATTCAGCGCGGCTTGCCAGCGTGCGATCAGTGCGGCATCGACGCTGGCGGGTGCGGCATCGCCACCATCATGCAGGGTGTAGATGGTGATCTTCGTTGGCGTGACGGCGACCTCGCCCAGCGCCAGGCGCAGCGCGAATGGCGGGGCATCGCGTTCGGCGGTATCGAGCGCATAGGCGTAGCCGTCATCGCGCCGCGCATAACCGTTGCTGCCGGCCATCACCAGCGCCCATTCGCCTGCCGCCACGGCCACCGCATCGGTCTCGGCAAATACCGCATCGGCCGGCAACTGCGCATCGGCCAGCCAGGCCAGGGCATCGGCAAACCATTGACGGTCGATGGCGGCGACGATATGTTTTGCGGCCTCACCGCCTGCTGCTTGCGTGGCGCCGAGCACCGCTGCGTGGATGGTGGCGGGATCGATGGTCAACTTGTCTTCGATGGCATAGCGCAGCAGCGCTTCGCGCTTGGCATTGCCCACCGCCGGCAACGGCGTTTCAATAAATACGATGCGTCCGGCCGGGACGGTGGCGATGATGCGCTCGGCGCGCGGCAGATTGGCGAGAGTCTCCAATCCGGCACGCAGCAGCGCACCAGAGGCGTCGAGCAGCGACCAGCGAGCGCGGCTATCGGCGTTGAGGCGGGACTGGTCAGGGATGGCGACGACGAGCAGCAAGAAAATATCCGGTGGCGTTCAATGAAAAAGTTTTGGCGCCCACGATGGGCGCGCGTGATGCTATTGCGTCTGTACCCAAATTATACGGGGCCAGCCCTGCTGTGAACTTTGTTGTGCCTGGCGCTGCAACAGCGCCGTCTGGCGCACCTGTGTGGAGTCGCTGTTGATGGCGATCGATACCGAGAAGAAATCGCTGGTGGCGCTGGCAATGGCGCCGATGCTATTGAAGGTGTCGGGCTTGAGTTTTTGCAGCTCCGGGCGCGTTTTCAGTTCCTCGACAGCAACGTTCCGGTAGGGCAGTGCTTCACGGACGCGCACAATATTGGCCACTTCAGCCTGCGCAAGCTCGGGGAACAGGGCGGCCAGCACCTCGATCGGAGCGGTGTTGAGGTTGATCGTGGTGCGTGCCGGCAGGGCGGTGGCGAACGGCGCCAGGCGCTGCATGGTGGCGTTGTCGAAGCCGCGCACCCGCGCCAATTCCTGCCACTGCACCAGCGGCTGGTTGGCGGCGCGATAGGGCGTGGGCAGGTTCATGTAATAGCTGTCTTCGGCGCCGGCGGGGCTGGGCTCGCTGTCTGTATCGATCCAGTCGATCACGGCATCGGCCAGCTCCGGGTTGAGTTTGAGATTGCCCAGCAAACGCTTGAAGATGGCGATATCGGGTTCGCTGCGGGTCTGGCCGTTCAGCACCAGGTTATTGAGATTGAACTTGGCGGTCTCGTCATGCACCACACCGGCGGCCAGCGCGTTTTCGACCGGGTACGAAATGCCCTGCGCCCACGGCTGCTGATTGCTCACATAGGTACTTTTTTGCAGCGCCTCCGATAACAGCGCACGCGCAAAATCCAGGGTCGGCGCCGCATACAGCCCGGCCTGCGCACGTGCGGTGGCGCGCGCGGTGCGCGTCAGCGCATGCGATTGCTGCGCCAGCAGGTAAGTCGCGATGCCGGCAGCCAGCACCACCACCAGGAGGGCGGTGATGATGGCGACGCCGCGCTGCGGGTTCGGACACGGATAGCGGGGCCGCATCATGGACGGCTACCGGCGGCGCGCAAACTGATCTGCCGCGTGACGGATTCGCCGCTGGCCAGAGTGATGGTCAGTTCGAGCGCGAGCGGATACGCGGCTGAACTCTTGTCGGGCAGGTTGCAACTGGCGGGCGGCGCCGGCCAGTCGTTGCGCCAGTTGCCGGTGCGGTCCTGTACGCGCCATTGCACGCTGCGAATATTGCCGAGTGCGGTGTAGGCCTGCGGCACGGCGCGCGGCGCCTGGTCGAGCCCGCTCCACAGCAGCATCTCCACCTTGCCGCCCGCCTCATTGCCGCGATAGCCGATGCGTTGCGGCGCGGCCGCGCTGCCATTGGCATCGACAAAGCCCAGACGGGTGAAGGCGAGTTGCGCCTCATTGGCGCCGACCGGGAACGCACTCAAGCAAAATGCCGCCGCACTGCGATCATCGGCGGTGCGAATCGGTCGGTTGACCAGCGCGCCCATATCGTTTTCGACGCGCGCATAAAAAAGTGCGAGGTCGCGCCACTTGGTGGTTTCCGCATTCAATTGCTCGCGGGTCTGGAACACCGAGCCCAGGGTGCGATAGGCGATCAGCGACAGGATCGCGAAAATCGCCAGCGCGATCAGCAATTCGATCAGGGTGAAGCCGACGTGTCGGCGCCCGATTCTCCTATGGTGCGGACGCATCATGGCGTGACCACGGGGCGCACCAGATAAGCATTGAGCGATACCAGCACCTGCGTGCTCGCCGGCCGCAACACCTTGACCTCGACTTTGCGAAAGCCCGGGTTGGGCGTATCGGAAATTTTTTGCGCCCACGCCAGTTCGATGCCGGCCTGGGTGCTCTTGCCCTCGGTATCGCCCGCGCCGGGCAGGGCGTTGCTCACCGTCACCTGCGAGGACAATTCGCTGATGCGATTCTGCGCGATCCAGGTGGCGAGGGTGCGCAGTTTGGTGTCGTAGGCAGAATCGGTGGCGACACTGGCCGCGCGCACCGCGGCGCTCAGCGCAATGGCGAGGATGGCGAGTGCGACCAACACCTCGACCAGGGTGAATCCGGCTTTTTTATTGCGCGGGTGCATCGCTCACAAACGAAAGGTTGCCCAGTGGATCGCTGCGAATGGTGCGCACATTTTGCGCGGTCGCCAGGCGCAGGGTGAAGGGCGCGCCGACGCCGGCGGGCTGGAAGGCGGCAAGTGTATTGGCGGCATCGGCGTTGTTGGCGCTATTGGCCGCATCCGCACCGACGCGTAGTTCGGCGCTCACCCCCGCGGCAAACGGTTTGATCACGAACAACGCTGCGCTCAGCGGCCGCCATTTGCTTTCCAGCGACTGCGGATCGCGCTCCAGAAACTCGAGCTGGTTGTCTTTCAATTGCAGGCCGATGGTACGTCCCCCCAATGCGGCCTCGTCGCGCACATTCTCGAGCAGGGCAAAGGTGCGCTCGCTCTCCTGCCGCAGGCGTTCATTGTCGTCCGGGAACAGATTGGCGACCGCCAGCGACAGCGCGATGCCGACGATCACGATCACGATCATGATTTCGATGAGGGTGAAGGCGCGCTGCTTTCGCGGCAGGCGGCCCGTCGTCGCAGGATGGGCAAAAGCGCAGCGTTGCCCACGCGGTTGGCGGTCAAGTGGCGGGGCAGGAAAAATTTCGGCGAATTCTAAAAACCCAGTCGTCCCAGCGAAGGCTGGGACCCAGCCCCTCCCAGTGTTTGATTCAACGAAGGACTGGATTCCAGCCTTCGCTGGAATGACGAATATTTGGGGCGTTGAGTGGCGCCCAATACGTAGATCGCCATTTGGCGCGCTTTTCCAGCCATTTTTGCCTGAAGAAGCGCATGGATGCTGGAGTTTCACTTTTTGCGCCTACAGGTTCCAGGAGCCGATGTCGGCGTTCACGCCCTCGCCGCCAGGCTGTCCATCGGCGCCCAGGCTGAACACATCGATCTCGCCTTTCACGCCGGGGTTCAGATATTGATAGGGATGTCCCCAAGGGTCGCTGGGCAATCTTTCCAGATAGCCCTTATTCCAGTTGGCCGGAATTGGCTGGGTTGTCGGCTTGACTACCAATGCCTGTAGTCCCTGGTCGGTCGAGGGATAGAAGGTGTTGTCGAGGCGGTACACCTTCAGCTGCTGCATGATCACCGCGATATCCGATTTGGCGGCAGTCACGCGCGCCTGGTCGGGGCGGTCGAGCAATTTGGGGATCACCACTGCGGCGAGAATGCCGAGAATCACCACGACGATCATCACCTCGATCAAGGTGAAGCCGACATTTTTTCGCAGCACGAAAAAATGTCGCCCCAGCACAGGCTGGGGCCCAGCCCCCGTACAAGGCGAAGCCCGATCAGTTTTTGGCGTTTTAGTAAAGGTAGGTAACGAAATCGACATGTTTTTCCTTACTTGGCAACCAACTGGTTCAATTCAAAAATCGGCAACAGCACCGCGAGCACAATCGCCAGCACCACCACACCCATGATCAGGATCATCGCCGGCTCGATGATCGCGGCAAACGCGGCAGTACGGGTTTCGACATCGCGTTGTTGCTGGCGTGCGGCGGCATCCAATGTTTGTGTGAGTCGCCCGCTGGCTTCGCCCGAGGCGATCAGGTGCACCATCACTGGCGGGAACAGCGGTGGCTTGTTTTTATTGGCGGGTTGCTGCGCCATCAGTGCGCGCGACAGGCCGGAACCTTCGCGCACCGCCACCGTGGCGCGCTCCAATGCTTCGCGCATCAGCATATTGCCGACGACGCCGGCGCCGGCTTGCAAGGCGGTGAGCACCGGCACGCCGCTGCCGACCAGGATCGAAAGCGTTGCCGCAAGCTGCGCTGATTCTTTGGAGCGGATCATGCGCCCGAGCAGGGGCACGCGCAGCAAAAAACCATGCCAGCGCCGCCGTACCGCATCGCGCCGCAAGGCCACGCGCGCGGCGAAGAAGCCGGCAATACCCGCGATCACCCAAAACACGCCGGTGTATTCAATGAATTTCGACAGCGCCATCAGTGCGCGCGTCATGAACGGCAGGGTCTGCTTGGTGGCGGAGAACACGCCGATGATTTGCGGCACCACGTACACCATCAAACCGGTAACGACCAGAATGCATACGGTCATGACGATGGCCGGATAAATCATCGCCACGATCAGCTTCTGGCGGATCGCCTGCTGATCTTCGACGTAATCGGCGAGGCGCAACAGCACATCCGGCAATTTTCCCGAAGTCTCGCCGGCGGTCACCAGGGTGCGAAACAAATCGTTGAAGGTATCGGGATACAGGGCCAGTGCGGCGCCCAATGATTTGCCCTCGAGCACCGCGCCGCGAATGCCGGCCAGCAACTGGCGTTCGGATTCGGATTCGGCCTGCTCGATGATGGCGTTGAAGGTTTGTTCGATGGTCAGGCCCGCGCCGAGCAGGGTGGACAGCTGGCGGGTGATGCGCGCGAGATCGGCGGTGGAGAGGCGCGCGCGGCGTTTGCGGAACGTACCGGCATCGCTGTCGTTGGCCGCCTCGATCTGCGTGACATCAAGCGGAAACCAGCCCTTCTCGCGCAACTGTGCACGCGCCAGGCGCGGGCTGTCGGATTCGAGCACGCCGCGCTGTTCGCGGCCATCGAGATCGTAAGCGGTGTAGCGGAAACCGGGCATGGGCTAATTCAATCGGGTAAAAGTGGATTGTTGGGTGGACGCATCGGTGAAGTACGGGATGGGTAGCCCGGATGAAGCGCAGCGTAATCCGGGATTCCCGGTGTCGACCCGCTGCCCTCGATATCGCTGCGCTTCAGCGCGGCTACGGCGAATGCGAATGGCAGAAGCGTAGCGCGGATGAAGCGCAGCGGAATCCGGGAATCCCGGTGTCGATCCACTGTCCTCGATTGCGCTGCGCTCCATCGCGGCTACACCGAAAGTGAATGGCAGTGGGTCGCTGCACATGGGGCGAACATTTACCCATCAATCACGCGTCACGCGCAACACTTCTTCCATCGAGGTGATGCCGTCGGCCACCAGCCGGAGGCCGTCCTCGCGCAGCGGCGTCATCCCGCCGCGCAACGCGGCCGCCGCAATCTCGTTTTCGGAAACGCCATCGTGAATCAGCTTGCGCAAACTTTCATCGACCGACAGCAATTCATAAATACCGGTGCGGCCGCGATAGCCGGTGACATTCGGCAAGGTGCCCTCGACCGGTTCGAACACATGATCGAGTTTGCGAATGGCGGGGTTGAGCGAGGTGGCGAGAATTTCGCGCTCGGCCTCGGTGGGCGCGCGTTCCTGTTTTGCATCGGGCGCCAGCTTGCGCACCAGCCGTTGTGCCAGCACGCCGGACAAAGTGGAGGCCAGCAAATACGGTTCAATCCCCATATCGACCAGACGCGTGACTGCGCCGGCGGCGGAATTGGTGTGCAGGGTGGCCAGCACCAGATGGCCGGTGAGCGAGGCCTGCACCGCAATTTGTGCGGTTTCGAGATCGCGGATTTCGCCGATCATGATCACATCCGGGTCCTGGCGCAGGATCGCGCGCAGCGCGCGTGCAAAGGTCATCTCGATCTTGTGATTGACCTGCGTCTGGCCGACGCCGTCGAGGTCGTATTCGATCGGGTCTTCGACCGTCATCATGTTTCGGGTAGTCGAATCGAGGCGCGATAGCGCCGCATACAGCGTGGTGGTCTTGCCCGAGCCGGTCGGACCGGTGACGAGAATGATGCCGTGCGGCTGCTGGATCAGATGATCGAGGCGCTTCAGCGTATTGGCCGGCATGCCGAGTCCGTCCAGCGACAGCCTGCCGGCCTGCTTGTCGAGCAGGCGCATCACCACGCGTTCGCCATGGCCGGTGGGTAGCGTGGACACGCGCACATCGACCGGACGACCGGCGATGCGCAGCATGATGCGGCCATCCTGCGGCAGGCGTTTTTCGGCGATGTCGAGCTCGGCCATTACTTTCACGCGCGAAATCATCGCCGCATGCAACGAGCGCTTGGGCTCGACCACATCGCGCAGCGCGCCGTCGACGCGAAAGCGCACCAGCGAACGGCGCTCGAAAATTTCCAGGTGAATATCCGAGGCATTCTCGCGCACCGCTTGGGTGAGCAAGGCGTTGATCAACTTGATGATCGGCGCATCGTTTTCGGTTTCGAGCAGATCGGTGATATCGGGCAGTGACTCGGTCAGCAGCGCCAGGTCGGAAGCGTTTTCGATATTGCTGGCGATGTCCTCGACGAATTCATTGCTGCTGCCGGTCAGCGAATCGTTCATGTAGGCGCGCGACAGCCGCGCCTTGAATTCCGCATCGGACAACAGCACCGGGCGCAGCGGCTTGCCGATCATGCGGCGTACCTCGGCGAGCGTGGCCGATTCCGGATTCGGCGCCAGCCAGACTTCGATTTCATTGTCGACCATACGCGCCGCGATCACCCCCTTCGCCTTGGCGAAATGGTAGGGCAGCAGGCGCACCGTGGCGTGGTCTGCCGTTTCCACTGCGCTGCGCTGTTTGGCGTCGTTTGAACCCATCATCAATTGGCCGGTGGCGGCGTCACCTGGCCGGGCGTTGTCGTTGAAGGTGCAGCCGGGTCGGTGCCTGGATTGGGCGCGGCCGCCGGCAGCAGCGGGCCGCCGGTGGGCGGCAACAGGGAATCATTTTCCTTGAGGAAGGTACCCTGCTGGTTGCGGATGTACTCGTAGCGCTCGCCGGTCAGGTTGTTGACCGATTTGCCGTCGCGCAGCACATAGGGACGCAGGAACACCATCAAATTGGTCTTGTCGCGATTCCTGGTCTGGTATTTGAACAGATTGCCGATGAAGGGGATATCGCCCAGCAGCGGCACCTTGCTTTCGCTGTTCTTGGTGTCGTCCTGGATCAGGCCGCCGATCACCACGATCTGGCCATCGTCGACCAGCACCGTGTTTTCGATCGAGCGTTTATTGGTGATCAGGTCGGCGGATTTGACGCTGCTGGTGGTTTGCACCACGCTCGACACTTCCTGGTAGACCTTGAGTTTGACCGAGCCGCCCTCGGCGACTTGCGGGGTGACGCGGAGCGTCAGGCCCACGTCCTTGCGCTCGATGGTCTGAAACGGATTGCTGGTGGTAGTCGAGCCGGAGGTGCCGGTCTGCGAGAAACTGCCGGTAATGAAAGGTACGTTCTGACCCACCACGATTTTTGCCTCTTCGTTATCCAAAGTCAGGATGTTGGGTGTCGACAGCACATTGGTTCTCTGGTCGGATTCGAGCGCACGTGCCAGCGCCGCCAGATTCAATACCTGGCCAACCCCCGGGATGTTTACCGTGCCGCGCACCAGACCGATATTGAGACCGGTACCGACCGTGGTGATATTGCCCGAAGCACCGATGATATTGGTGCCGTTGCCGCCGAAGTTGGTGCCGCCGATCAAATTGGTGCCGCTATTGTTGATACGGGACAGGTCCTGCCACTGGATGCCGAATTCGGACGCCATCGAGGTGCTGACTTCGACAATCAGCGCTTCGACGAACACCTGCGCGCGTCGCGCATCGAGTTTGTCGATCACCGCACGCATCGAGTTGTAAACATGGTCGGGCGCGGTGATCACCAGCGAGTTGGTCGGCGCATAGGCCTGAATGGTGCTGCTGACTGAAGCAGACGCGGAAGACGCTGCTGCCGGCAGACCCGCTATGCCCGGGGCGCCAATGGCCGGCGCAGCCGATGCGGACGAGCTGGCGCCACTCATCAAACCGCGCAAGGTTTCCGCCAGTTTGGTCGCTTCGGCATTGCGCAAATACACCACATGGATATTGCCGCTGGCCGCGGTCGGGATATCGATGCCAGCCACCAGTGCCTTGATGCGCGTGACCAGTGCCGGTGTGTCGGCGCGTATCAGCAGGCTGTTGGTGCGCGGCTCCACCGCGATCGCCAACTTGGCCAGCGTGCCGGGATTGGCCGGATTCGGGTTGACTTCCGGCATCAGGCGCGCGAGCAGGGCGGCGACATCGACGGCACTGGCATATTGCAGTTTGATCACCTGTACATCGGTACTGGCCGGGATGTCGATCGAGGCAATGATGCGCGCAATGCGCTTGACGTTCTCGGCGTAATCGGTGATCACCAGGGTGTTGTTGCCGGGATAGGCGCCGATGAAGTTGTTGGGCGCGATCAGCGGACGCAATACGGTTGCCAGCTGTGCGGCCGATTCGTTTTGCAGGGTGAATATCTGGGTGACAATGCGGTCGCCGGACATTTGCGTGCCGCGTTCGATTACGGTTCCCGAGGTTTTGCCGTCGGCTTCCGGAATGATCTTGACCACACCGCGCTCTTCGATCGCCACATAGCCATGCACGCGCAGGGCCGACAGCAGGATCTGGTAGGCCAGCTCTTTCGATACCGGCGCCTGCGAGACGATATTCATATTGCCGGTAACGCGCGGATCGATGATGAAGTTTTTGCCCAGCGGCCCGCCAATGGCCTTGACTACCGAGGGGATGTCGGCGTTGACGAAATTGAGGGTAACCGCGTCGCTGCGCCTCTCAGAGCTTGCATCCTGCGCCAGCAAGGTCAGCGGCAGAGCAATCAACAGGCTGGCGAGGCCCGACACGGCGCAGGCGGCAATGCGGGTTCGAATCATGGATTTTTGGAGCATGGTAAGCCTGTAGTGGGTTTTGCCGATTGTACGTCATGGCGTATATCGCCGGGTAATGCCGGATTGGCCGGATTACCAACCGGTAAACGGTGCGGGCGGACGAAACCTGCCAAGGTTGCAGAGGGTAAACGGCGGCTCGCAGGGACGCGTGTTAGCATTTTCACTTTTCTGATGTGTCCACACTGTACGCCACCGCACATATGAGCCTCACCGCCTACCTGAGCCACCCCAGCTTTCGCCTGCATGAGATGGGGGCTGGCCATCCCGAATGCCCGGCGCGGCTGGATGCCATCCATGACCGGCTGCTGTCCTCGGGCTTGCTCGATATGCTGGTGCCGTATGACGCGCCGCCGGTAACCCACGAACAATTGCTGCGCGCGCATACCGCTTATCACATCGCGGAAATCGAGGCGTCCGCGCCCG
>JANMXS010000196.1:0-5229 GCA_031394335.1 Burkholderiales bacterium | reverse complement strand
CGCCACCAACCTCGGTGCCGTCACGCCCGACGCGGCCGTGGGCGAATACCTGCTTTTCACCGATGGCCTCGGCAATTACGGCGACAAACCGTTCGCGAAGGTAGCCGTACCGTTGTACGCGATTGCAGCGGCCACGAAGGCGGACACCACTTTCCTCGCCCATATCGCGCAACGTAGCGGTGGACGCTTTATCGATCTGCTCGCGGTTTCGACAAGCGAAGCAGCACGCGCCCTGCTGACTGCCGGCACACGCATTGCAAATTTCGATGCGGTCGGCACGTCGCAGCTGGTAGCGGCTGCACCCTGGCCACAGGACGGTCGCGTGCTGATCGCCGGCATATTGAACGATGCCGAAACGATGCTGCATATCCAGCTACAAGCGCCGGACGGCAAACTGAATACCCTGGACGTGCCGATCAAGCGCTCCAGAGCCGACAACATGATGGCGGCATCGCAGTGGGCACGCCTGCGCGTGAATGAGCTCGAAGGCGAGCACGACTTCAACCGCGCCGAAATTCGCCGCCTCGGCCAGCGCTTCAAGCTGGTGACGCGCGAGACTTCGCTGATTGTGCTCGACCGCGTCGAGGACTATGCACGCTACGAAATTGCACCGCCGGCCGAACTGCGTGTCGCGTATGAGCGCCTGGTCGCCAATGCGGCACAGCTTCGACGCAACGACACGAAATCGCATCTGGAAACTATCGTGCGCCTGTTCGAGGAAAAGGCTGCGTGGTGGAATCGCGATTTTCCGAAAGATACGCTGCCACGTGTTGAGGCCAAGATCGCCATGGCACCAGCCATGGATGCGGCCACGGCCAATCGGCAGCAGGATGCACGTCGCGACGCGAACCAGCGCATTCGCGAGGAAGCCGTTGTCAGTCAACGCGCAATGGCCGCACCGCCGGCATATGCACCACCGGCACCAGCGGCAATGGCAAGCACCGCACCGCACTCACCCGCAGCAGCCGGGCAGTTCGCTGGCGAAGCGCTGCGAAAATCCGCTGTCGATACACCGGCCACCACCGCCACCATCCGCCTGCAAAAATGGCAGCCCGACGCGCCCTATGCCACCCGCCTGCGCAGCGCCGGCAATGCCGAGCTCTATCGTCTCTACCTTGACGAGAAGCCCAGCTACGCCAACAGCACCGCGTTTTACCTGGACGCCGCCGACATATTTTTCGACAAGGGCCTGACCGACCTCGGCTCCCGCGTGCTCAGCAATCTGGCGGAAATGGATCTGGAGAATCGCCACATCCTGCGCGTGCTCGGCTACCGTCTGATGCAGGCGAAGCAAACCACCGCGGCCATTGCGGTGTTCAAAAAAGTGCTGGCGTTGAGTCCGGACGAGCCGCAGTCGTATCGCGACCTGGGCCTCGCCTACGCCGCCGACAAGCAAGCGCAGCGCGCCATCGATTCGCTGTACGAAGTGGTAATACGCCCCTGGCATAACCGCTTCCCGGAAATCGAGCTGATCACGCTGGCAGAGCTGAACGCCATCGTTGCGACCAGCAATACGCCGCTCGATACCAGCCGCATCGATGCGCGCCTCCTGAAAAACCTGCCGCTGGATTTGCGCGCGGTACTCACCTGGGATGCCGACAACACCGATATCGATCTCTGGGTCACCGACCCGAATGGCGAGAAAGCGTATTACGGCCATCGCCTGACTTATCAGGGCGGGCGCATGTCGCAGGATTTCACCGGCGGCTACGGGCCCGAGGAGTTCTCGCTGAAGACCGCCAAGCCCGGCAAGTACAAGGTCGAAGCGCAGTACTACGGCGACCGCCGCCAGAACATTACCGGCGCCACCACGCTGCAGGTGAATCTCGCCACGCGCTTCGGCACCGCAGCGCAGTCCGGACAGGTGGTGACGCTACGCCTGAAGGACAACAAGGAAGTGGTGTTCATCGGCGAATTCGAAATCAAATAAGGGGACATCATGAAAAAATCCATGCTTTACATTGCCCTGCTGCTCGTGGCAGCAAATTGCGGCAACGCCCTGGCCATCGGCCATCCCGGCAATCTCGCCAATGTTGAAATCTACGACCGCCTCGAGCAACGCAGCCTGCCGGTCTACTGGTTCCAAGGTCGGGCTTATGTGGTCGGCAGGCCGGGTAATGAGTACCAGATCGTACTGCACAATCAAGCCAATGCCGATGTGCTGGCGGTGGTGGCGGTCGACGGCATCAATGTCATCACCGGCGAAACGGCGTCGCCGCAGCAAAGCGGCTATGTGATCGATCTGGCACAGAACATGAATATCGCCGGCTGGCGCAAAAGCCTGGAGCGCACCGCCGCGTTCTATTTCACGTCGCTGGGCGATTCCTACGCAGCGCGCAGCGGACGGCCCAATAACGTTGGTGTGATCGGCGTGGCGCTGTATCGGCGCAAGGTGGATGCGATGCCGATTTCGCCGTATTCCCCGCCGGGGCGGCCTGAGCGGGACGAGCGCGACTATCGAGATACACTGCCTGCCGCGCCAGCCGCAAATGGCAGCAGTCACCAGGACCGTGCCGAATCGTCCCTGCGCGCACGCCCGGAACCGGCCAAAAAATCGCTGGGTACCGGTCACGGGCGCAGCGAGTCTTCCAGCGCACACTATGTCGGTTTCGAGCGCAGGACTGCGGCACCCGAGGAGCAGCTGACCATTTACTACGACAGCTACGCCAACCTGGTGGCGCGCGGCGTGATCCCCGGCAATTCGCGGCACGAGCCGCAGCCTTTTCCGGCGCAACCCGGCCCGTTCGTGCCTGACCCCGGACGCTGAGCGCCGCTGTCGCTGCGCTGCCCGGATGTGCGGATTCATGCAGTACACTTCCGGGCAATATGCATGAAGCCGATACCGATGAGTCACTGATGCTGCGTTACCAGGCCGGAGATGCCGCTGCGTTCGACGAACTCTACGCACGCCATCGCAGCGGCCTGTTCCGCTTCATCACCCGCCAGTGTCGCACCCGCGAACATGCGGAGGAATTGTTTCAGGAGGTGTGGATGAATCTGATCCAGGCGCGTGAGCGCTATCGCGTCGAGGCTCAGTTTCGAACCTGGCTGTATACCTTGGCGCACAATAAGCTCATGGATTATTTTCGCCGTCATGCGCGCAGCGAAGTCGCCTTGTTCGAACGCGACGGTGAGGAGCCGGCGCTCAACCTGGTCGTGGGCAGCCGCGTCGATGAACCACAGGTCCGCGCCGAGTCCCGCGAACAGGGCGCGGCGATTCTGCGCGTGCTCGACGAGCTGCCGGCGCCGCAGCGCGAAGCCTTTTTGCTGCATGAAGAAGGCGGCCTCGGCGTGGAACAAATTGCCGCCGCCGCCGGCATCAGCTTTGAAGCCGCCAAGAGCCGGCTGCGCTACGCCTTCGCCAAGCTGCGCGAAGGCCTGAAGGACTACGCATGAGTTCGACCGAACATAAACGTGATGAAGACATGAGCCGCGCCTACCACGCCGCATCGCACGACGATCCGCCTGCCGCGCTGGATGATGCCATTCGCGCCGCCGCGCGACGCGCGGTGCATGCACGCCCGCATACCGCAAAAAACCCCTGGCTGCCACGCTGGGGCTCGCCGATTGCAGCCGCGGCGGTGGTCATGCTGGCGGTATCGATGCTGTTTGTTGCTGTCGATGAGCGCCCCGAAATTGCGCCGCCGGCGCTGCAGGTTTCGCTGCCGAAAAGCTCGCCGCCGGCGGTGCAATTACCGGCGACAGAATCCGGCCCTGCCGAAGCCCGCGACCAGGCGGCGGTGGCGCCAGCAACATCCGGCCGCATCGAGGAAAAACCTCCCGCAGCGACAACAACGGTCATGGCCAAGGCCGTGCCAACGCCGTCAAAGACGACGGCTGCGCAGCAATCACCATCTGCCATCTCATCCAGCGTTGGCTTCGAGGCGAGACGCGATGCGGCCGCACCGATGCGCGAACCTGCCATCATCGTGGCGCCGGAAAACCTCGCCAAGCCCGCGCCGGCAGCTGCCTTCCCCGCCGCCCCGCTCGCCACCCCTGCGGCGGCGCCACCTCAATTCGTGGCGGGTCAGATGGCCGAGCGAGCACGCGATGAAGCTATGCAATTGAATCAAGAGTCAAAGCGCATGATGGCCAAGTCGGCAGCGCTCGCCAGTGGTACAGCGGCGACTCGGGAGATGCGTCAGAACGTCAACAAAAAAGACGCCAGCGATACAACGATCGTCTCAACACAATCGATGGCGCCGTCTGCCTATGCGCCCCCGGCGGCGGCCCCAGCGCAACAGCCAAACGCCTGGCTGAAGCGCATCGAGGAATTGCGCGTACAAGGCAAGCTCAAGGAAGCGCGCGAAGAGCTGGTGCGCTTTCGCAAGCAGTATCCAAAAATTGAGCTGCCGAAGGCGCTGGCGGAGATGCCGGCTGAATGAAATTCGTAGAACGCCATTTGGCGCGCCTTTCGGAGCATTTTTGTCCAGAAAGGCGCGCCAATGCTGGAGTTTAACTTTTTTCCGGCCATTCCTCAGGTGGCGCTCAGCGTTGATGGCGCCAGTTCGCAACTGCCTATGCGCCATTCCTTGTCGGCCTGCTGTTCCACGGTATAGAGCGCGACGATGAGTTCGCCATCGCTGGTCAGAATTTTCAGCGGCTGCACCACCACGCCGTTGATGACCGCCGCCTCCAGGAATTCGTGCGAGGCATGTTTGTAAAGTGCGGAATAGCTGGTGCGCACCACCTCCATGAAGGCGCGCGGCGTACCGAAGTGGCGGCGCGCATCGGGCGTGGCGTAAGAGAAGGCGACCGCTTCGTCGTTGCGCTCGAAGGCGCGAATCTGCAGGGTGATAATGCGCTGGATTTTCTGGCGGTCAGCCATCGTCAACTTTTGCAACTGGCCCGGCGCTTTCCCTTGGCTCTCCACGCTGCGCACACCGGTTTGAGATGGCGACAAGCCTTGCTCCCAGGCCGTCGCGCCACAGACGCAAAGGCCGGCGAACAGCGTTATGCTTGCCAGATGTTTGACTGAAAATTTCATGACCATCCTGTTTGCGAACGGATAGCTTCCACTCTACTACGGCTGGTGAGCTGGGAACAGCGCAGGCGCCATCCTGTCCGGGCCCGCTGCTGCCGACCGCTTGTACAAACGATCTTTTTATTCCCGGAAACTTTTGGATCTGCCGGTCGGAATACTGGCAAACCCGTCCCATCATGCCGTTGACCGTGCTGATCACAGCGCCTAAGAGCTTGTCCGTAAATAAGACGCGATGCCTGACTTGC
>JANMXS010000195.1:0-10249 GCA_031394335.1 Burkholderiales bacterium | reverse complement strand
TTCTCGCCGAACTGCGGCGAGAACGGATCGAACTCAGAGGAGAAGTCGTTGGTCATCGTGCCGGTGAAATGCCCGGTAATGTGCGTCGAGGTGAAGACGTAGAACTTCGCCAGCGCGGAGTGCTGATCTTCCAGCGTGATTTCCTTGCGATCGCACAGCGACCGCATGGCACCCGCAAACGGCGCGTTCTGGCCGGCGGTCGGGTACAGGCTGTTATAGTCTGGCACCTGGCGCATGGCGCCGACGCAGGGCCAGAACACCTCAATGCTGCCCGTATCGCCTTCGTGGCGCGGCTGGCCGAAATTCGTAGTCAGGTTCAGACCGCCCGGGCTGTTCTTGTTGTAGTGGGCACTCACCGCTGCCTGGTCGGGCATGATGAAGATGTTGCCGAAGCCGGCAAACTGGCTCGTGACCGGCGCGACGTAGATGTCGCCCAGCAGGATGTTCTTGTCCTCTTCCTTCACCAGCTCCATGCCGGGCGGAACGATGACTTCAACCACATACTTGCCTGGCGGCAGCATCGGCGTGCCAGAACGGAACGGATCGGTCGTGTCAGGGTTCGGCACGCAGCCCGTGCAGCTCGTAGCGGTCGGCTTTCCGGTCACAGGATCCGTGGCCGTAACGCTGGGGAACTTGTACATGCCGTCATAGGGCGCAGGCTGCGCCTGGTTCAGCATCGACCAGCCGTCGTAGCACTTGAACTGGGCGTTGGCCGCCAGCGGGCGCTGCGTCACGTCAAGCCATTGCGGGCTGCGTTGCAGGGTCGCAAAGAACGGGCTGGTCGGATCCTGCCCCGGGCAGTTCATGTTGGGGACGTACGATGCAACCGCAGTACCAGCGGTGTTCGTGGACCCGGCAGCCGCGTCACCCGAGGCCACCGTCACGAAGGTGTTGCCAGTCGCGTCCTTGCGGAAGCCCTGGGCCCAGTCGTCCCAGCTGCTGGTCGTGGTGGTGTCCACAAGCGTCAGGCTCGTGCTGCCATCCGCAGCGGTGCCTTCCTTGTACAGGTTGAGCTTGACGCGCGGCACGCCCGGCTCCCAGCTCAGCTGCAACAGCAGCTGCGGGTCGTCGAACGGACGGGTCGAGGCGTAGATCACGTGGCCCTTGATGCCACCGGTCTCGCCGGCGACGAAGGGCTTCATGCCAAATTCCATGAACGTGTTCTGGCCGAGCAAACCCTGCCAGCCTTCCGTGGAAGTCGGAGGATCGATACGGCCTGAGGACAGGCCCGTCGTTGGCCCACTCGAGAGCCCGGCGATGGGACCCGCCAATACCGAGGAGCCGGTGCAGTCTGCATTCGTGCAGTAGACCGCTCCCGGAACCCGGAGGACGGCAGGCAGCGATACTCTTTCGATGGTGTTCGCGAGCCCGGCACCTATTGCCGAAGTTCCGCCGCCAAACCCGTCGGTGGGGCCACCGGCGTCATAGACGACGTGTGTGCCCGTGCCTTTGAAGCGCGTAGTGTCGGCTTCGACCACCAGCCAGTTCATGAACGGGAAGACTTCGTTGAAGCCGGCATAGCCGTCCAGGTCGGTGTTGTTGAAGAAACCGAAGCTGCCGTCGCGGTAACGGATGTTGGTCGCAACCAACGGCAGGCCCGGCTCGTTGCCCTGCGACACGCCATCGCCGATGCTGCCCGCGGTGCCATCACCCACGTCCAGGAAGGTACGGGTATAGAGGTTCGTGCGCCACTGCGTGACGGGGTACACAAGCGGGTTCGCGGCACTCGAGCCTGGACCGCTCGCGCTGATTTGAATCGGTGAGACCAGGCCATCGAGCATGATGTCGTTCCACTGGTCAAGCACCGTGAGCTTGTAATCGCCGACCGGAACATCCTTCAGCACGAAATTGCCGTCCTTGTCGCACTTGGCGAAAGCGAAGTCGGCATCATCCGGTGGGCCCATGCCCACGTAGCACTGCGTGAAGCCGTAGTGGCTGTAATCGCCACTACTGAACATGCGCTGATCAGGCGTGCGGCTCATATGCGTATTGGTGACGCGGCCGTACACCGTCTGCGTGCAGGTCAGGCCGCCGCCGCCGATGTTTATGCCGATGTTCGGCCCGGTGGTCGGTACATTTGCCGGATCGCAGATCCCGGTGCCAGCCGTGGTGTGCCGGCGCGCATTGATAATCTCGGGGTTCACGAAACCAATGGAGACGTGAAAGCCGCCAGGACCGAATTCCTGGAAGTAAGCCGGTTCGTCCGGCTTGATGAAGGCCTCGTGCGGCTTGCCGCCGTCGAGCGTATTGGTCTGGAGCCATTCTTCACCGGCGGCAATCCGATCAGCCCCAGGTGCGGCAGTGATTTCGTACAGGCCGGGGTACAGGTTGGCGATGATCGCCTGGCCGCGCAGCGGCGACTCGAACACGCCACCTTCCTCGAAATCCGGGCAGGTCGGGATCATCCCCACCAGGCCATCGGCTCGACCCGTGATGGGACAGGCGTTCTTGCCGGTCAGAGGGTCCATCGATCCCGCGAGGGCATTGGAGACCGGCTGATTGAACATGTCATAGGTAATCTGGCCGGTGTTATCGCCCAGACCGCCGGCCTGGTCGAACAATTCAACATTGAAGCCACCCAGGCCCGGCTCGTTCGCCGCGAGACCCAACGCACCAACCGGAGCGCCACCCGCATCGGACTGGCCATTGAGCGGGTTGTCATCAGCAAATACTTCCACCGTGATCTTGGAGGTCGGGAGCGGTGTTTGCTCCAGCTGGACACGGATCGTGTTCTGGCCCAGAGCGACCAACGAACCAGAGATCTGCGCGCCGCCCATGGCGTGGCCGCAATCGCCCAAGCCGGGCGCGAAGCTCGTGCAATCGGAAAGCTTGAACTGGCGCATGGCGCAGGGCGCCGTGGCCGTCGGGATGCAGGTCGGATTGACCTGCACCGGGCCGCCGGAACCGGCAACCGTCGGATTAACGCCGTCTCCTGGCAGGATGGAGATGTAATAGCGCTTGGCCGGGTCGAGGTAGACCTGGCTCGGATTGAGCTCCGCCTTCTGGATGGCGGTGAGGCTCGTCCGGCAAATACCGTTGCCGATGTCGCAGGCCGCGCTCGCAGCCTGGAGCGTTTGTCCGGCTTCGCACGAGACCGTACCGACGCAACCTGTGGCGATAATCGGCATGTTGGCCGTGTGGAAGTTGTAGCCCAGGCTCTGCACCGGCAACGGCGGGCAAGTGCTCGGCCGTAGCGTCGCATCGGTCGAGTTGATCTGGCACTTCGGATCGACGTAGAACGTGCGGTCTTCCTCGATGATCCAGCGGTAGTCATTGATCTGGCCCGGATCGGTCAGCGCGCCAGCCCCGGGCAGCGGTGTCTTCGCATCACGGACCACGAGGTTCAGATTCGAGGCCGGCAGGAAATAAATGATCGCGTTTGCCGTTCCAGTGCTCACAGTGCCCTGCGAATTCTTCGCCTGATAGGGAATGACGCCGCAGGTCGTCGCAACGGGCAATTGAGTAGCTGGGAGAGCCGGCTGCGTGCAGGGTGCTGTACCAATCGCCACGGTGCCAGGGCCTGGCGCAACGAACGAACCATCGTCGTTAAGGCCAGCGCCGACAGCGGTCATAGGCAGCCCACTGGGGTCGGTAGCGCCAGCCAGCACGCCCGGAGGCGCTGAAGCGAATCGGCTGCTCACGGTGCTCGTAAACCGGACGTCGGCAACAGTCGGCGCGCCGCTCAAGGCGGCGCAGAGGGGTGTGGAGGCGTCGCACTGAGTGATCGTGGCGGTGCCCAGATAGGAGGCATTGCCGTTAATCAGGTAGGCGAACGAACCGCCGCAGGCTGTGGCCGAGGCCGGCGTGTAGGTGAAGGTGCCGTTCGAGTTGAAGCTTAACTCCGTCGCGGCAATGCTAGTGAGCGTGCCGAGCACAGCGCCGTTGACGCCGGGATCGTTGGCCAGCACGCCCTTGCTCGGGTCCATCACGGCGAGCGACCTGCCCGCGACGCAATAGTAGTTTTCGCCATTGCCCGTGCCCCCGGCTGCGGCGACGAACGTTCCTGCCACGCGTGCAATGTTGGCCACCATGCCGCCGCCGCGACGGTTGTTCGTCGACAGGCTCAGCTGGCGGTCGAATACATTAAGGCCGGCGTCATTGATCAGCACGTCGTAAGTCTTGCCCGCGGCCAGGAACACTTCGTTCTGAACCTTCGGCACGCCGGGCAGGACGTTGCCGTCCTCAGCGATCAGCGACATGCCGGCGGTGGGTGTTGCGGTCGGGCCCGTCTGCGCGCCAACGATCGAGGGCACGTGCATGCGCAGGCCCGCGTTCACGAAACGCACCAGCACCGTGCCGGTGCCCGCGGCGGGTGTGGTCGCAAACTGCGAGCGCCACGCGGCGCTCTTGTCGAAGGACACGCCGTTGATCAGGTAATAGAGCGGGGAGTAATTGACGGCGGGCGGATAGCAGGTGTTCACAACGCCAACCGCTGCCGCCGGATCGCCGCATTGAAGAGGCTTGCCGTCCCATACCCTGGTCTCACTGAACCCAGCGGTCGCCACAGCCGTGGCCACGGCGGCGTTCTGCACCGGGTCGATCTCACTGAGCACCAGGGGCAGTTCCGAGTTGTAGTTGACACCCGCGTAGGCCGTGCCGGCACCAACGCCGGGGGCAGTCGTCACCACGAGCACGCCATACAGGCCCATCGGACCCTGGATCGAGGGGTGCGTGCCCGACTCGATCAGGTAGGTGCCGGGACGCAGGCCAGGCCAGTTAAGGACGGCGGGCGTGCCGACCGCGACTTCCGTCGCAAACGACTGGACGCGGTCCAGTTGGGCGGGCGGGCAGTTAGTGCCGAGCGCGCCTGCAGTGGCATGGTTGCCGGTACAAGTTGTAATGCTCGGGGCCGGGGCGCCAGAAGCTGGCCAGGTGGGGCCCTGCGGGCCGTGCGTCGGGCTCAGGGTTCTGGTGGGCGCAGCCCCCAGACCACCGCCGAGCTGGCCGACGATCACGAGGGACGTCGGAACAGTGTTAACCGCCGTGGTGAGGCCGGTGCTGAATGTCAGGTTGTTGGTCAGGTTGATCGTAAGATTCGTGGCGCTCACGCCCGGGGCCGATTCCGTGTACGGCACCGTGATCACCACCGGTGACCAGTTGGCTCCTGCATTCGGATTTGCCGGCGCGCAAGTGCCCGCCGTGACGCTCGCAGCATCGCAGGTGTAGCCCCACATGGGCACCGACTGCCCGTCGGGCAGCACCGCCTGCGTAGGCGCTGCGGTCAAACCGACCGTCTGTGCATACGACGCCGTGGCCGCTACCAGGAGAACGGCAGCCGCAAGTCCTGATCGGATCAGACTCGCATTGAATTTGATGGCTCTCATCGATGTTCTCCCAATTACTTCGATTCGTCGATTTGATAGGCGCGCGGGTCTACGAGCATCATCATCAGCATGCCGCCCGGGAAGATGTTGTTCGTGGTGATCTCGCGCTCGTTATGCGAGTGCCACATGTAGGCGAAACCGGCTTCGCCCGTCGGGCTGTTGGCCACGGTTCCAGAGGGTGGGATCGGCGTGGCGCCGACCGCGCGAGTGGTGGCAGCGCCACCCAGGTACGGGCTGCCGCTGTACCACGGGCCGTTGGTGACGATAGTCGCGTCCGGTAGCGTCACCGGGCCGCCGCTCCCCACCTGGCCGAAAGGCTTGCTCTCAAGGGCCTTGCCATGATCGCCGCACCACTCAAAGTAGTTGGGGGCAGCGGGGGCACTTGTGTAGTAGCCGCTGGCATCTGGCACGCACGCGCTGGCATCAACCGCCACGCCGTTCTTGAGCCCGTGGCCGAACGCGTCCCAGTTCAGACCCTTGCCGGTCCACTGGAAGATGCCATCCAGCGTCTGGCCCGGAGTGGTGGTGGTCGTGAACATCAGCGGTCCAGCCAGCGGCGTCGTCGCATCAGGCAAAGTCGCTGGCGAGAGCAGTAGATTGCCATCGCGCGCCAGGACGCGCACGTGGTTGCCATGTTCATGGAATGGATGCTGCATCCGGCCCTGCCCGATGATACGCAGGAGCGTCAGCTCGCCCGGATGCATGTGCGGGTTGCCGTTGTAGGGTTGATGGGGATACTGGACCGCGTACGCTGGGTCCATGTCATCGGGCATCGAGCGCCCATTGATCAGGAAATAAGCCGCGTGGTAGGGCTCGGTGGCGACCGTATCCATGTTTGTCGGGCAGGTCACGCCAGGCGCTGCTGCGCAGGTCGCGATCTCCTCGGCCGCGCGGTGGATGAGCGGGTCCATTTCCGAGAACTGGAACAGGTATTCGCGATCGTAACAGGCGTTGTTGTGATTGTAGGCCGCGGGGGCGAGCCGGAAATCCGCCTCTGAATTGGCAACTTCGGCCGCCACGTTACTGGCCGCCAGCCCCGAAGTGCAAATGGCCGGCGTGACCGCCGGGAGCACGATGATCGCACCGTATAGCCCCATCTCGACCTGCAGATCACCCTGCGTGCCGCTGTAATAGGAATGCGTGCCCGGCTTGCTGGCTGTGAATGTGTAGGAGGCAGTGGCACCCGGTGCCGCTTCCGTCGTGAGCTGGCCCGCGACACCGGTCGAGGCCGTGAGCGTGAAGCCTGGAAACAGCATCGAGGTGTTGCCCGCCTTTGCCGGCAGATTGTTGGTCAGGTTCACGATTACCGTTTGGCCTTCAGTGACGATCAGGGTTGGGCCGGGCAGCTGCATGGTACTGCAGCCTGCCCCGCTCATTCCGGCCGGCGCAAAGCCCGAGGGCGCAACGCTACAGCCGTAACCCCAAGAATAGATGCTCGTCCCGTCCGGCTGCGTGACGTACGCCGCAGAAGCATCCAGATTGAAGACAGGCGCAGTGGCGCCCCCGGTGATGCCGGGGGCGGCCGCCTGCGCGGCGCTACCCAGCAGCGAGGCGGCGGCAATCGCGGCGACCCGCAGCAGCTGCCCTGAAAAAGTGTTCGTCTTTATGGCGCGCATCGCTGCTCTCCTAGATGATCGTGCAGGCTTTGGTCGTCGGGTCGACCGATGAACAAATGTTGACCTCGGTCATCAGGCCGCCGAAGTTCTCGGCGTCGTTGGACAGATGGTCAAGGTTGGGCGTGTAGAGGTAGAACTTCTGCCCCGCCGTGTAGCCCGTGGCGTCGAGAATCACGTCGATCGATTCGCCGCCCGCGAGGGTGATCGAGTTCGAGTAATAGGTCATGTCGTTGCCGGCCATGTCGCGCAGCAGCCGGGCATTGAGCCCGACCACGTGCATGCGCACGCCGAGCGAGGCCAGCGTCTGGTACTCAGTGACATCCAGGTCGGCGATGCGCAGCAGCGCGCGGCCGCCGGCGGGGATATTGATGATCGTCGGCAACGGCTGCGAGGCGTGCAGTGTGCCGTCGCTCGACTGGGTGGTCATCGGGCCCGGGCTGATGGTATCCGGGTAGCTGCGGCCATTCAACAGGAAGTACTTATCCTTCATGTCGGCGAAGGATTCCGGGTTGAAGGTCATGCCGACGAAGTGAAACGTGGGGTCGAAGCCGTGGATCTGGATCGGGTACTCGACGTCGTACCGGGTCGAGCCATCGCCGTCGTTGTAGGCATATTTTGTGCCCGCGGGAAGCGTGCCCGGGGCGGCCGCAGCGATCGTGACCGGTGCGGGCGTCTGGCCGGTGCAGAGGATGTCGGAGCAGGTGGTGCCGTTCGCGCCGGGATTCTTGATTGGATCGGAGTTGCGGGCCACAAGGCTGGCGAGCAGGTCGACAGCCGTCGTCGGAGCGGTTGCGCTTACCCTATTCTGCCGCGGCCGCACGTAGAGCTGGCCGACCATGCCCATCTGCAGGTGCTCGGGCGGCGAGATATGGCAGTGCCAGAAGTAGGTGCCGGCATCCGGAGCCAGGTAGTAATACGTGAAGCTGCCGCCGATGTTGATGGCGACCGAGGCGTCGGGCACGCCGTCGTAGAAGGCCGAAGCGTTCGGGTAGCCGTGGAAGTGGACCGTGTGCTGCTCGAACAGGTCGGGCCGCATTACCTGGCCGACGTTCGTGAGCGTGAGGAAGAATTCGTCGTCTTCGTCTATGGCCATGAGCGGCGCCGGCATGTTGGCGTTCATCACGCCGACGTCCATGATCAGGCGCGGATCGACGTGACCGTCGATCGGATTGCCGGACACGCTGGGATTCGGAGCGAGGCCGACGGCCCCGTTGAAGTTATAGCCCGTTGCGATGGCGCCTGTGGCCTGATCGACCGGAGCGCCGATGAAAATCGGGTCGACGCCGAGCGTGGTGTTGTTGACATTGAACAGCTTCTGCACTTCGGTGCCCGGCTGCCCATTGGCCATGTCGGTGAGGCCGGAGAGCGGGCCGAAGCCGAATAGATACGTCTGCGTGCCATCACCCATGGTGGCATAACCGTCGCCGCCCGAGATCTGCTGGCACTTGATGCGCCCGTTCACGGGATTATCGGCCGCGGTGAGCGCGGCTTCAGAAATCGCACTGTGAGTGGGCGTCCCTTTCGGGCATTGCACGCGGAAGCTCTGCGCGGCTGCGGGCAGCGCGAACAGAGCCAGTATTGCTGCGGCGATTCCGCTGCCGATTAAACGTGTACTAAGCATAAAGCCTCCGTCCGGAACTTTCGGCGCGCGCGCCGCTCAAAACCATGGCGTAAGGAAAATCTTGCACGCTGTGTGAGACGCGAATATCACTTGAAATTTCTGTGTAAAGCATCTTGTTCTGCTATTGCCGGCCCCGTAACAGCGCCTGGCAGATCTCCCTGGCGAACCCACAAACCCGTGTCGGACTATCCCGTGGGGTGGACTCTGTGGCATTTACGGCGCGGTACCTAGTCGGGAGACACTTGCCCGTCGATGGGGAGAACACAGTAGTTTCGCATTAAGTAAATGAAGGCCGACCGGGTTCCTTGACCCCGCCACCCGGTTGCAGCAAGGTACGGCGGACTCACGCATTTCAGAGGTATTCTTCATGCGCATGCTGCAGTTTTTCGGTGTTTTGGCCGCGGGGCTGCTCGGCGTTGCGGGCTTAGGCCTAAGCCAGACGCGCGATCACACCGCAGGCGAGCAGGGCGCTGCGGTGAAGACCTCGCCCTACGCCAGCAGGGGTCACAGCGATCAGGCCGGCATGTACGTGGCCATGAACTGGGGCGTCGATCATCTGCGGGCGAAAAGCACCTCTTCCGGCGAGCTCATTCGCTTCACTTACCGCGTCGTGGACGTAAGCAAGGCCAGGGTGCTGCATGAGAAAAAAGCCGAGCCGCATATGGTCGGCCTGCGCAGCCACGCCATGCTTTCGGTGCCGACGCTCGAAAACGTCGGCCAACTGCGTCAGACCGAGGCACTGCAAGCCGGCCGGGATTACTGGGTGCTGTTTTCCAATAAGGGCAACCTGGTTAAGGTTGGCGATCGGGTCGATGTGATCATCGGCGATTTTTACGCGAGCGCGCTGACAGTCGAATAATTTTTTGGGAGCATGCAGATGTTGCGACGGGTATCTAATTTCATCGGGCTGCTGGTACTGATCATGCCCTGGGCTGCCGCTGGCGTTGCCGGCAGCACCGATGGCGCTGCCGATCCGGTCGCCACCGGCATGGTGGCCGTGGAGAGCGTTTCCATCTCCACTTCAAACTACACCATTCCGCAGGTGCAGCTGGTGCGCGAAACCGGCAAGTCCGTCTCGCTTCCGCAGGAGCTCGACGACGGGCGTCCGGTGGTGATGAATTTCATCTTCACCACCTGCGCCACCACCTGCCCGCTGTCGAGCCAGACCTTCTCGGCATTCCAGCACAAGCTCGGACCGGAGCGCAGCCACGTACACATGGTCTCGATCTCGATCGATCCGGAGCAGGATACGCCAGCGCGCCTGCGCGTCTATGCGAAGAAATTCCACGCCGGCCCGCAATGGCAGCACTACACGGGCACGCTCCAGGCGAGCCAGGCCGCGCAGCAGGCCTTCGGCGCCTACCGGGGCGACAAGATGAGTCACACGCCGCTCACGCTGCTGCGCGCGGCTCCGGGCAAGCCCTGGACACGCATCGAGGGCTTCGTCACACCGGACGAACTGCTGCACCACTACCGCGACATGCTCGCCGCACGGTGAGCGGAAGATCGCGGTGAAGGCAGCCACCGTCGTGCGAGCCCTGCTGCTATGCGCCGTGTTGCAGAGCGCGGCCGGCCTCACCGCCCAGCCCACGCGTCACGCCGCCACCTTGCCCGCCGTTTCGCCTGGGGAATCAATCTACCGCCTCGGCCTCCTGCCCTCGGGCAAGCCGCTGCGTGGCGAGCGCGAC
>JANMXS010000194.1:0-11492 GCA_031394335.1 Burkholderiales bacterium | reverse complement strand
GTGCTTCGCGCAGGATGCCGAGCGCGCGATCGAGGCGCCCGCGGAAATCGGGCGTCAGAATTTCGATGCGCGTCTCGGGTGACAGCTTGCGGGTTTCGCGAATGCAATTGACGAAATGCTCAGCCCCGCCATCGCGCAGGTCGTCGCGGTCGACGCTGGTGATGACCACGTATTTCAAACGCAGCTTGGAAATGGTTTCGGCGAGGTAACGCGGCTCGTCCTGATCCAGCGGCAGGGGCCGGCCATGGCCTACGTCGCAGAACGGACAGCGGCGGGTGCACAAGTCGCCCATGATCATGAAGGTCGCGGTGCCCTTGCCGAAGCACTCGCCGATGTTCGGGCAGGAGGCTTCTTCGCACACCGTGTGCAGCTTGGCGTCGCGCAGTATTTGCTTGATCTCGTAAAAGCGCGTGCTGGGCGAGCCGGCCTTGACGCGGATCCACTCGGGTTTTTTTAAACGCTCGGCAGGATTTTGCACCACGATCTTGATCGGGATGCGCGCGGTTTTGGATTCGCTTTTTTGTTTGACGCCGGCTTCAGCCATGATGCTTTCCGTAAAGTTCGCCGTACAGTTGCAGGCAGAGCAGCTCAACCAGCCGCCCGCCGATGATGTCCATTGTATCTGTCACCCCGAAAGCGCGCAGTTGCGTCACCGCGAGGCCCTCATAGCCGCAGGGGTTGATACGCGAAAACGGCTCGAGGTCCATATCCACATTCAGCGACAGGCCATGATAGGTGGCATGGTTGGCGATACGCAGCCCGAGTGCGGCGATCTTGGCGTGCTCGCCCTTCACCTTGACGTAGACGCCCGGCATGCTGGCGCGGCGATAACCTTCAATCCCATATTCTGCAAGCAAATCGATCAACGATTGCTCGATTCTGCGCACAAGTTCTTTGACGCCCTTGCACGTTCCCCGATCGGCGAGGCGCTTGATGTCCAGCATCAAGTAGGCCACCAGCTGCCCGGGCCCGTGATAAGTCACCTGGCCGCCGCGCTCAACCTTGATCACCGGAATAATGCCCGCATCGAGCACATGCTCGGGCTTGCCGGCGAGACCGAGTGTGTACACCGGGGGATGTTCGAGCAACCAGATTTCGTCGGCAACCTCCCGGGTGCCGCGCTGCGCGAAAGCCTGGTTATGTGCCTGCATGGCGTGCAGCGTCGGCATGTAGTCGACCAGGCCGAGATGGCTGATGCGAAGGGGTGGCAGATTCAAGTTTATTGCGCCGAGCATGGCCTGATGCCAGGATCAAAGCGCCATCAACACCAGCGGATGCGCCGACAGCTCGCGATAAATATCGTCGAGCTGTTTTTTCGAAGTGGCGTTTACCGTTGCCGTTACCGACAGGAAGTTGCCGCTTTTGGAGGGACGCATTTCCACCAGCTTCGAATCCAGATCCGGCGCGTGCTTCGCGACGATATCGATCACGATCTGCGCAAAATCACTCGGCAGGCCGTCGACCCCGCTTTTGCCTTGGTGCATGCGCCCCATCGCCTTGATCGGAAAGGGGGTGGGAAATTTGAGGAGGGTCTCCTCGCCTTCGCCAATCAGTTTGGGATGCTCGCCGGACATGTTTTGCTTTTCCTAAGCGCGTTTGTAAGCCTGAAACAGTTCGTACATTTGCCAGAACATGGGGCCGGGTTTGCCGGCATTCAAGCCGTGGCCGACCGGTTTGCCATCGAGCGTGGTGATCGCCACCACCTCCTTGGTCGAGGACATGATCCACAGTTCATCCGCGTTTTTTACCTCGCGCCGGGAAACCTTGCGAATTTCCAGCGGCATATTGGCCTTCTTTGCCAGCTCGATCATCAATTCATAAGTGATGCCGGGCAGGATCAGATTATCCAGCGGCGGGCACAGGATCACGCCGTTTTTCACCGCCGCGATATTGCTGGCCGAGGATTCGGTGAGGTAGCCATCGCGGAACAGCACTGCTTCGTCCGCGCCCTCGCTGTTGGAGGCGTGCTTCAACATCACCGCACCAAGCAGGGCGGTAGCCTTGATGTGGCAACGCAGCCAGCGGTTATCGTCCAGCGATACGGCCGAGATGCCTTGTTCGTAAATCTCGCGCTTCGGCGTCGGTAGCGGGTTGGCCATCATGAACACCGTCTGCGTGATGCCCTTGGGCGGCGCAAAATCGCGCTTGGCGACGCCGCGCGTGATCTGGATATAGACGGCGATATTGCCGCCGTCGTTTTTTGCCACCAGCCCGCCGATATGCGCTTCCCACTGCGCGGTCGTGTACGGGTTGGCGATCTCCAGTTCATCAAGACTGCGTTGCAGGCGACGCAGATGCTCGCCAAGGCGCAGCGCACGGTCCGCATAAAACGGAATCACCTCGTACACGCCATCGCCGAAAATGAAGCCGCGATCCAGTGGTGAAATATGCGCATCTTCCAGCGGCATGAATTTGCCGTTCAGGAACACGGTCGGCAGGCACATTGCTTGTGTGGTCATGGGTTTTCTCTGCGCAGGATTACTTGCGAAACAGCAGGCGGATGGCGTCCCAGCCGCGTCCCAGTAGGCCCGCTACCGGTACGTCTTCCAATGCCACCACCGGGATTTCGGCAACCAGCTTGTCGTCCTTGGTCAATTTCATTATCCCTGCTTTTTCACCGCTGCGTAACGGCGCCAGCAGGGGTTGGGTGGTGGTCAGCGTCGCCTTCAGGCCGACGAATTTATCCTTGGGCAGGGTGAACCAGATGTCGCGGTCGAAGCCGAGTTTGATGGTGTTCTGCGCGCCCTTGAAAATTTCCGGCGTGGCCACGGCATCGCCTTTTTTGTAGAGGCGTTGCGAATCGAAAAACTGGTAGCCGTAATTCAGCAGCTTCTGGCCTTCCTGCGCGCGCGCGGTTTCGGAATTGGTGCCGAGCAGGATCGCGATCAGACGGCGGTCGCCGCGTTTGGCGGTGGCGATCAGGCAGTAACCGGCGGCCTCGGTGTGGCCGGTCTTGAGGCCGTCGACGGTGGGGTCGATGAACAGCAAACGATTGCGGTTCGGCTGGGTGATTTTGTTCCAGGTGAATTCACGTTCCTTGTAATACGCAAAGCCCGCCGGGAAATCGCGGATCAGGGCATCGGCCAGCAGGGTCAGGTCTTCCGCAGTGGAATAGTGCTGCGCATCGGGCAGGCCGGTGGCGTTCATGAAGTGGGTGTTCTTCATGCCGAGCTGCTGCGCCTTCTTGTTCATCAGCTGCGCGAACAGGTCTTCGGAGCCGGCGATGGCTTCGGCCAGCGCGATCGAGGAATCGTTGCCGCTCTGGATGATGGTGCCGCGAATCAGCTGCTCGACCGTCGGCGTCTGCTTCGGGTCGATGAACATACGCGAACCCTCGGCCTTCCAGGCGCGCTGCGATACCGGTACGGTCTGCGCCAGCGTCAGCCTGTTGGTCTTGAGCGCATCGAATACCAGATAGGCCGTCATCAGCTTGGTCAGCGACGCCGGTTCAAATCGCTCGCCGGCGGCTTGGCTGGCCAGTACCTGGCCGCTGGCAGCATCGAACAACAGGAAGGAACGCGCCGCGATCGGCGGTGCCGGGATGTCGCTTGCAACGGTTTTGAGTTGGGTGAAAGCGGCCGACGAGGTGAGGGCAAAAAACGATGTGGCAAACAATGAAACAAGGATTTTCTTCATGAGGAGCGTGGTTTCAGTCTTATGGATAGGGATGGAAATTCGAATCAGGGTTTGGAAATGATCGGTGAAAAATTCAGCGAGGCTTTGACTTGATCGGCGATCGCCTGCGCTTCCTCGCGGCTCTTGTACGGGCCGAGGCGCACCCGATACAAGCCGCTGGATTGAGACAGCAGAATCGGCTCGCGATTCCAGTCGAGTTCAGTTTGCATGCGGGTGCGGAAAATTTCGGCGTTCTCTCGGGAGGAAAAGGCGCCGAGTTGCAGGAACAGCGCGTTGCCGTCACCGGTGATCGGCGACGCCGCGATGGCGTTGACGGCGACGCCTGTATCCGGCATGGCGGGTACGGGCAACACGACCGGCAGCGGTGGTGACGGCAATGGCACTCCGGATGGCGACGTGGCCGGCGCCTCGGCCATCACATCATCCTCATCCGGCGGGCTGCCCGAGGGCAGGACCGGGATCGATACCGCCTTGCTGGGCGGCGGTTCGACCGGCGGCGGTTTATCGCCCGGGAACACACGCTCGACAACTACCTGTCCGCTGCCGCGCCGCGCGATATCCAGCCGGTTGGCGGCGGCAAACGACAGGTCGATGATGCGTTCCGACAAAAATGGCCCGCGATCATTGACCCGCACCACCACCGATTTGCCATTGGCCGGATTGCTCACGCGCACATAGCAGGGCAGCGGCAAGGTCGGGTGTGCGGCGCTCATCGCGTACATATCGTAGGTCTCGCCGTTGGAGGTTTTCTGGCCGTGAAATTTGCGGCCATACCAGGAAGCGACACCTTTCTGTTTGAAGCGGTCATTCGATACATTCGGCACATAGGTTTTGCCAAACACGGTGTAGGGCTTGTTGGCGCCGCGATGAAACGGCTCATGGCGCGGAACGGCGTCGGGGATGCTGTCGAGATTCGAGGGCGGATTGGGTCCCGGGCCGTCGTCGAGGTAGTAGCCGCCGGATTTGCCCGATGCGGTAACGGAGGGTTTCTTCGGCGTGCTGCCGCAGCCGGCGATCATCAGCATGATCGCCACCGCGAGGATGCTGAAGGCAGCGCGGTGGCTATGTTCAATCAGGCTAAACGCGGGCACTGGCGATGGGCCGCTTAAAAGCCAAACTCCAGCATCCGCGCGCCTTCCCGGGCAAAAATGGCCCAAAACCCGCGCCAAATGGCGATCTACATATTCTGCAAACATCAGGTCGACACCAGTTGCTTGTGCGTCGAAATGCTCATCAGGATGCCAAAACCGATACACAGCGACAGGATCGCGGTGCCGCCATAACTCATCAGCGGCAAGGGCACGCCAACCACCGGCAGAATCCCGGTCACCATCCCCATGTTGACGAACGCGTACGTAAAAAACGACAGCGTGATGGCGCCGGCCAGCAGGCGCGAGAAGGTGGTGGGGGCGTTGATCGCGATCATCAGGCCGCGACCGATGATGATGAGATACAGCGTCAGCAGCAGGAAGTTGCCAAGCAGGCCGAATTCTTCACCGAACACCGCGAGGATGAAATCGGTGGAGCGTTCCGGGATGAAGTCGAGTTGCGCCTGGCTGCCGTTCAACCAGCCCTTGCCGAATACGCCCCCGGAACCGATGGCGATGGTCGATTGAATGATGTGGTAGCCGGCACCCAGCGGGTCCTGCATCGGATCAAGCAGGGTGAGGATGCGCTGTTGCTGGTAGTCGTGCAGATGGCTCCACAGGAACGGTAGCGAGGCGGCGGCAGCAATGCCGCTGCCAACCAGCACTTTCCATGGCAGGCCGGCGAAAAAAATCACGAAGCATCCGGCTGAGGAAATCAGGATTGCGGTACCGAGGTCGGGCTGGCGCACCACCAGTGCGGTCGGCAGGATCAGGACCAGAATCGCAACGATGTAATCCCTGAACTGGAGTCCTTCTTCCTTGCGGTGAAAGTACCAGGCGAGCAATAGCGGCATGCCGATTTTCATGATCTCGGATGGCTGCAGGGTGACGAAGCCGAGGTTGAGCCAGCGCCGCGCGCCATTGCGGATGTCGCCGAACAAGGCCACGCCAAGCAGCAGTGCCAGGCCGACCAGATAGATCGGGATGGCGAGCCGCATCAGCGCCTGCGGCGGAATATTGGCGATGACCCACATGATGATCAGGGCCACGCCGAAGTTGCGCAACTGACCGATGGCGCGATCGTAGCTGATGCCGCCGGACGCGGAAAAAACCACCGTGACCGAAATCGCCGCCAGCACCATGATCGCCACCATCAGCGGACCATCGAGCCGCCGCGTCAGCGCATCGAACAGGCGATTAATCGTCGACCGAAGGATCATTTTCAATGGCCTTGATTTTTTTTGCGTCGGGCTGCTTGCCGAGCAGGTAGTAATCGATCACCGCGCGCGCCACCGGCGCCGCAGTGGCTGCGCCGAAGCCGCCGTTTTCGACCAACACGGCGAGCGCGATCGTCGGCTTGTCGACCGGCGCATAGGCGATGTACCAGGCGTGGTCGCGCAGTCGCTCGGCGACGCGGTGTTCCTTGTATTTTTCGCCCTTCAGTCCATAGACCTGGGCGGTGCCGGTCTTGCCGGCGCTGGTATAGCCGGCATTGGCAAAGGCGCGCGCGCCGGTGCCTTCCTTGGTTACGCCAGCCAGGGCATTGCGGATGATGTCGAGATTGCCGGGCTTGAACGACAACTCGGTGGTGCGTTCAGGCTCGACCAGCCTGATCACCCCGGTAGTTGAGTTGGTAATGTGCTTCACCAGATGCGGACGAAACGAGACGCCGCCATTGGCCACGGTGGCGATGGCATGCGCCAGCTGCATTGGCGTGAACGCGTTGTAACCCTGGCCGATGCCGGTGGAAATGCTGTCGCCCAGATACCATTTGCGTGCATCGCTGGCGCCTTTGGCGAAGCGTTTTTCCTTCCAGGCACGCGACGGCAGCACGCCTTCCATTTCACCATCGATGTCGATACCGGTCTTGCCGCCGAAACCCAGCAGCCGCAAAAAGTCGGCGGTCTTGTCGATATCGGTTTCCGAGGCCAGCTGGTAGTAATAGGTGTCGCAGGAATCGACAATGGATTTATACATATCGACCACGCCGTGACCGCCCGGCCTGTCATCGTTCCAGCGATGCGAAACACCGGGCAAGGCAAAATAACCCGGGTCGCGAATTGATTGCTGCGGCGTGCGTTTGCCGGACTCCAGCGCCGCCAGTGCCAGGAACGGTTTGATGGTGGAGCCCGGCGGATAGGCGCCGCGCAGCGCGCGGTTCAGCAGCGGTTTGTCCGGCGAGTTGTTGAGCAGGTCCCAGTTTGCCGGATCGATGCCGTCGACGAACAGGCTGGGATCGAAACCGGGTTTGGACACCAGTGCCAGAATTTCGCCGCTGGACGGGTCGATCGCCACCAGCGCGCCGCGCCGGTCCTGCAGCACCTGCTCGGCCACTTTCTGCAATTTGATGTCGATGGTCAGTGTGAGGTTATTGCCGGCAATCGGCTCGGATTTTGCCAGCGAGCGAATCGCGCGTCCGGCCGCGTCGATTTCCACCTGCTCGGAGCCGGTGGTGCCGTGCAGCTCGTTTTCATAGCTGCCTTCGATGCCCAGCTTGCCGATATGGTCGGTGCCTTTGTAATTGGTGGTGAGATCGGCGGCCTCGATGCGCTTGACATCGGCGTCGTTGATGCGGCTGATATAGCCCAGCGCATGCGAGGCAACATCGCCATAGGGATAGCTGCGGAACAGGCGCGCGCGGATATCGAAGCCGGGGAAGCGATAGCGGTTGACGGCAAAGCGCGCCACCTCCTCCTCGGTCAGGCGATTGCGGATCGGCAGGGATTCGAAGTTTTTGCTCTCCTCGAGCAGGCGCTTGAAACGGCGGCGGTCGCGCGGCTGGATATCGACGATCGGCGCCAGTTCGTCCAGCGTCTTGTCCAGATTGCCGACGCGCGATGGCGTGACCTCCAGTGTGTAGGCCGAATAGTTGGCGGCGAGCACGTCATTGTTGCGGTCCAGAATCAGGCCGCGATTAGGCACCACCGGCAGCACCGAGATGCGATTGGCTTCGGCCAGCGTGTGGTAATAGCTGTGCTTCATCACCTGCAGATAGACCATGCGACCGGCGAGGATCGTGAACGCGAGCAGGATCGCCAGTCCGGCAACCAGCGCGCGTGAACGGAACAGGTTGAGTTCCGCTTCACGATTCTTGATGGTGGTGCCGATCATGGCTGTGCCGGTGCGAAAAGTACGAAAGCGGCCATCAGCTGATCAAGCGGCCGAAACGGCGGCGGAAGCGCGGCAAAGTCGCGAAAAAATTTACCGCCGGCCACAACAGCGCACCGAGTACCGGCGCCAGCAGCATCGCCGCCCCCGGGAAATTGCGCCCCAGCGAAAGATTCAGCAGGATGGCGATGGTTTGCGCAGCCAACAGGATGGCGCCGATATGCAGCGCCTGTTCGAACACGGTCAGCTGCAACACGCGCAGCCGCAACAACTGTACGCAAAACAGCGCCGCGACATACACGGCAGCGTGCTGGCCGAGCAGCACGCTGTCGGTAACGTCCATCACCAGGCCGAGCATGAAGCCCCAACCCTGGCCGATCTTGTGTGGCTCGTGCACCGCCCAGTACAGCAGCACCACCAGCATGAAGTCAGGACGCGCGCGCAGTGGCCAGCCGCTCCAGGGCAGCAGGTTCAGCAGCAAGGCCACCGCGATGGCGCCGACGATAAGGCTGAGCGGTGCGGGCAGCGTCATTGCGGTACGGGAGGCGGGAGAGAGATCCATGTGGGCAGATTGAGGCTTAGCGCGGCGGTTTGCGCGCATCGCGCTTTCCGGAACTGGCGGTACCGGCCGGGGCGACTGCCTCGGGGGCGGACTTTTTGTCGGTACCGGGCACATCGGGCCGCGGGTAGTCCTGCCTTTCAGCGCGCATCAGTACCATGATGAAGCGATGATGGTCGGGCGCCAGGGCGGGTTGCGCGCTGACTTTGGCGAACGGGAAGGCCGGATTCTTCTCCACCTGCGTTACCGTGGCGACCGCGAGCCCCGCCGGGTAGGTGCCATCGATACCGGAGGTGACCAGTGCATCGCCAATCCGGATATCCGCACCCAGCGGAATGAACGGCACATCGATGGCGCCCTCACGTCCGGTGCCCACCGCGATCGCGCGCAGGCCATTGCGCACCACCATCACCGGCTCCGACTGATCTTTCTCGGTGGTCAGCGTCACTTCAGCCGACAACAGCCCGACCGTCGTTATCTGTCCGACCACGCCACTGCCGGTGATTACGGCCAGCCCCGCCGACAGCCCTTTTGTGGTGCCCTTGTTGATGATGATTTTGCGCGCGAAGGGGTTGCGTGCATCGCGAATAATTTCTGCGAGCACACCGCGCCCGCCAAAACGGGTGCTCGCATCCGCCAGGGTGTCGGCATAGTTTTTTTCCGCCAGCAGCAGCTTCGCCTGCTGGCTTTGTGCCGCCAGTTCCAGCACCTGATTGCGCAATTCACGATTCTCCAGCACCAGGCGCTGCTGCTCGGAGAAATACGCGCCGATCCCGCGCGCGGCAACGCCGGGCAGCATCAAGGTCTGTTCGACCGGGGTGAGTACCGCGGAGACGCCGAAACGGACGACGGACAGCAGCTGGAAACGGTGATCCGCGATCATGATCGCGATGGCGGCCAGGGAAAAGAAGGTCAGCCGGGCTAACGGACTGGGCCCGCGAGTAAAAAAAGGCTCTGAGTACGCCGACACCTGACTGTCTTACCCTATCGTGTTGTTGCTGCTGCCTCCAATTGCGAGGGCACCGATGTTTCCTCGCGGCTTATTGCTGCGGCCCGTCACTGCCTGCCACAGCAGCTAGACCGGCCTGCCTACAACTCGTTGGTGAACACCGAGCCGAGCTTGTCCATTTCCTCGAGCGCGCGTCCCGAACCGCGGACCACGCAGGTCAGCGGATCATCGGCTACGATCACCGGCAGGCCGGTTTCTTCGACCAGCAGGCGATCGAGCTCGCGCAGCAATGCGCCCCCGCCGGTGAGCACCATGCCTTTTTCGGCGATGTCGGCGCCGAGCTCCGGCGGGGTTTGTTCCAGCGCCGATTTTACCGCCGACACGATCGAGTTCAACGGATCGGTCAGGGCTTCGAGAATTTCGTTGCTGGAAATCGTGAACGAACGCGGAATGCCTTCGGCGAGGTTGCGGCCCTTGACTTCCATTTCGCGCACTTCGGAACCGGGAAACGCCGAGCCGATGGTTTTCTTGATGGTCTCGGCGGTGGATTCACCAATCAACATGCCGTAATTGCGACGGATGTAGTTGATGATGGCCTCGTCGAACTTGTCGCCGCCCACGCGCACCGATGCCGAGTAGACGATCCCGCCCAGCGAGATCACACCCACCTCGGTGGTGCCGCCGCCGATATCGACGACCATCGAACCGGTCGGCTCGGCAATCGGCAGGCCGGCGCCGATCGCGGCGGCCATTGGTTCTTCGATCAGGAACACCTGCGAGGCACCGGCCGCGACGGCGGATTCGCGAATCGCGCGGCGTTCAACCTGGGTCGAGCCGCAGGGCACGCAAATGACGATGCGCGGGGACGGGCGATACCATTGCGCGTCGTGCACCTTCTTGATGAAGAACTTGAGCATATGCTCGGTGGTATGGAAATCGGCAATCACGCCGTCTTTCATCGGGCGAATCGTGGTGATATTGCCCGGCGTGCGGCCCAGCATCATCTTGGCGGCAAGACCGACTGCCTGAATGGTCTTCTTGGAGTTCGGCCCGGCTTCCTGGCGAATCGCGACTACGGAGGGCTCGTCAAGGACGATGCCTTTGCCGCGCAGATAAATGAGAGTGTTGGCGGTGCCGAGGTCGATAGCGAGATCGGTGGAGAGATATTTCGAAAAGAACGAGAACATGTGGCCTTTCTAAATCGTGTTGCCATATTCGGTTGCCATATCCGCCGCTGGTGACAAGGTCACCGCAGTGGCGTACAGGGATTTAAGTTTGGCGGGGCCAGTTGTCGACCGAAACCCCGGTAAATCCGGAGTTTTCACACTAATCTCCTATAATACTCCACAGAGTCAGCAAAAGGCATGTCGATAGTGGCAAAACCAGGGTGATTTACGAGGATTTTCCCCGGTTTTTCAGGTTGATTTTTTGTATTATCGACTTCAGGCCGACATCAATCCCCCGCCTTTCCCCCATCGTCTGTTTTCAAAGCCCGTTTTATGTCACTTAGCCCAGAGGATATCCATCGACTCGCGCAACTGGCGAGAATCGATCTGACCGCCGTTGACGCCGAGCGCACCTGTGCCCAGTTAAACGATATTTTCAAGCTGGTTGAGCAATTGCAGGCGGTGGACACCGGCGGGATCGAACCGCTTTCGCACCCGCTGTCGACGGTACAGGAAATGAGCCTGCGCCTGCGTGATGACCGGGTCACCGAAACCGATCATCGTGACGCCAATATGGCCAATGCGCCGCAGCAGGAGAATGGGTTGTTCCTGGTGCCGAAGGTAATTGAATGAGCTTCGCATTCCAGTCGATTACCGCACTGCGTGCTGCGCTCGACGCCAAACAGGTTTCGGCGCGCGAGCTTGCCGATGATTTTTTGGCGCGCGCCGAGGCCGCCGGCGAGCTCAACGCATTTCTGCAAATCGATCGTGATCTGACGCACGCCGAAGCAGTGGCCGCCGATGCGCGCATCGCGCGCGGCGAGGCCACTGCGTTGACCGGCATCCCGATCGCGCACAAGGATATTTTTGTCACGCGTGGCTGGCGCTCGACGGCCGGTTCGAAAATGCTTGCCAATTATGTATCGCCGTTCGATGCCACCGTAGTTTCAAAGCTCAAGGCGGTGGGCGCGGTCAGCCTCGGCAAA
>JANMXS010000193.1:0-3522 GCA_031394335.1 Burkholderiales bacterium | reverse complement strand
ACCAGTGTCGCCTAAACTGTGCCTGCCGACAGCAAGCCGTTGGATGGCCCAACCACCACAGATGACAAAAAAGCGGCCAAGGCTGAACAAGACAAGATAGACAAGGCGAAAGCCGAAGCGGCCAAGCTTGCGGCACTTCAGGGCGTTGTCAACTTCAGTATCCAGCCCTGGGGGAATGTGTTCATCAACGGAAAATCGATCGGCGCATCGCCGCCGATGAAACAAACCCGGCTGGCGCCCGGCAAATACAAAATAGAAATCAAGAACACCACATTTACGCCGTTCGTCACCAATATCGAAATAAAGCCGAAAGAAGAAATGGGGATCAAGCACAAGTTCCAGTAGTACGCTGCAGTCCTGTTCTGCCGGGTTTGCTGCCCACAATCGCTTTCAAGGCCAGTACAAAAAAATGTTTCCATCCGCCATTCGACGCGTTTATCCTGCCGGCTCGACCAAGCCTGCATACTTGGTACTGCGCCTGCTTGGTCCGGCAGCCTTCACGTTGCTGGTGCTGGCCGGGTGTGCACTTCCGCCATCCTTTACCGGCAGATCTGCGACTGATGACGTTGCCAACAAGCAGCGGTTTGAGCGTGCGCAGCTCAATCTCAATGACGGCCTCAAACGCTATGACGCCGGCGCTTATGATGAAGCGATGAAACATTTTCTGCTCGCGCTCGACAGCGGTATCTTGACCATTCTTCAACAGGTGATAGCGCGCAAGAATATGGCCTTCATCCATTGCGTCAGTGGTCGCGAGTCGGCCTGCAAGGACGAGTTCCAGAAAATCCTCGTACTGGATGCGAAATTTGAGTTGCCGCCTGCCGAGGCCGGCCATCCCTCCTGGGGGCCGGTGTTCAAGGCGGTCAAAAACGAGGGCGAAGTGCGCAAACCCCGGTTTCCGCTGCTGCCCGCGTTGCTCGCCCCGTCGGTGGCTGATCAGCGCATCAATGAAGGCATGGCCTCCTACGAAGCTGCCGACTACAGCAAGGCCATCAAATCCTTACAGGACGCATTGAAAGAGTCGCTTGCCAACAGCGAGCAAATCCGGGTTCGCAAGTATTTGGCTTTCAGTTATTGCCTCAGCAACCGCAGTGCGCTGGGCCGCGCCGAATTCGAAAAGATCCTGCAACTCAAACCGGATTTTGACCTGGAACCTGCCGAAGCCGGGCACCCTTCATGGGGCCCTTCGTTCCGCGCGGTCAAGTCCAAACAAAAGCCGGTTCCGGCCAAGAAATAATACGTCCATGATCGAAACGCTGGGCCGTTACAAAATACTTTCCACCATCGGCCAAGGCGCGATGGGCGTAGTCTATAAGGCGGTCGATCCGATGATCGATCGCACCGTCGCCATCAAGACCGTCAACCTGTCGCTCAACAAGGACGACCAGGCCGAATACGAGGCGCGCTTCCAGCAGGAAATCAAGGCGGCTGGGCGACTCAACCATCCCAATATCGTCACCATCTACGACGTCGGCCGCAATGAAAGCATGGCCTATATGGCCATGGAGTTTCTCGAGGGCAAGGAACTCAAGGACATCCTCGCCACCGGTGAGCGGCCAGCGGTGACATCGACGGTTGACTGGATTTCACAGGTGGCACAAGGTCTGTCGGCGGCGCACGAAAACGACATCATCCATCGTGACGTCAAGCCCTCGAACATCATGATCGTGCGTGGCGGACTCGCCAAAATCACCGATTTTGGCATTGCCCGCATGACCGCGTCCGCCGTAAAAACCATGACCGGCCTGATCCTCGGCAGTCCGCGTTATATGTCGCCGGAACAGGTCATCGGTCGCACGCTGGATCATCGCACCGATATTTTTTCGCTGGGCGTGGTTCTATACGAATCACTGACCGGCGCACCGCCGTTCGATGGCGACAATGTCAACGCCATCATGTACGCCACGGTGAACCATGCGCCGGCGGCGCCGTCCAGCACCAATGCCGACGTGCCGACCATGCTTGATCTCATCGTTGCCAAGGCGCTGGCCAAGACGGTCGATGAACGCTACCAGACCATGCGTGAATTCGCGCAAGACCTGAACGAGGTAAAGCGGCAACTGGCGATTGCCGCGCCGGGCGCAAACATTATTGCCAGGCAGGCGCCGTCACAGCCCAAGCCGGTCTCGCTGGACGCCATGGGCATTGGCCGCTATCAGAAAAAAGAGGCCGGGGAAGAAGCCAAACCGCTCCAGCTCGCCAAAAAATTCGATTCTTTCGACGCCACCATTCGGCTCGCGGCCATGACCAATCAGACGGCCGATTTTTCGGAATACATTTCCGAAACGCAAAAAATGCGCGCTTACAAAGGCGAAATCACCGGCCCGCTGGCCGCGCTGCGCACAGCACCTGTCGAACCGGCAGTGGCGCCCGCCTCGCCCACTCCGCCGGTTTCATCAGATACGGCTACGCTGAGGCTCGATGAGTACGGCGAACCGGAAACAAAAAAAAATCTGTCCGCGCATATCGCGGTAGGCATAGTGGTCTTGCTGGCGCTGCTTGCGGTAGGGCTGTTGATCGCGCTGATCCTGCGCTAAGTTGCTGCGCCAGTTTTACGTTAGCGCGTACCGGCGATTCGCTTTTTCACGATAGATGGCCGCCCGCTAGCGACACGCGTATTAACAGGCTTTGCCGGCTTGGCACCCATTCCCGCAAGATAGATGTCGATCATGCCCTCGGACCTGATGCTGCGCCGCCCCGATCTGCGCGAGGCGGAGCAGAAACTCATCGCCAGCAATGCGCGCATCGGCATCGCCCGTGCGGCCTACTTTCCATCAATCTCGCTGACCGGATTGTTCGGCAGTGAGAGCGCCTCGCTGTCGGATCTGTTCACCGGTCCGGCGCGCATCTGGCGTTTTGCCGGCAATCTGACCCAGCCGATCTGGAGTGCCGGCAGCGTGAGTTCGCAGGTCGCGATCGCCGAGGCACGCAATCAGCAAGCGCTGGCGCAATACCGCAACACCATCGCCAATGCCTTCCGCGAGGTGCAGGACGCCGTCAGTGCCCAGGCCAAGGCGCGCGAAGTTCGATGCAGAAACACGTCGCGTCGCAGCACTGAACCAGTCCTATGCACTGGCCAAGCTGCGCTTTGAAAATGGTGTGGCCAGCTCGATGTGATCGATATCGAGCGCAGCCTGATCGCGGCCGAGTTGAATCGCATTGAAGCCGAGCGCGGGTTCCGCGTGGCGGTGGCAGATTTGTTCAAGGCGATGGGCGGTAGTAACGTGATGCCCGCGCCGAAAAGTTAAATCAGGGATTTCTCGAGGCGGGCGAGCTGCAGGCCGTCCGCCTTGGGCGTCCATAATTCAGGGCTGACCGGAAACGGTTTGAGCTTGCCGGTGAGCGCATAGCCGCGGCGCTGGTAGAACGCGATCAGCTCGGTGCGCACCGTGATCACGTCCATCAGCATCTTGGCCACACCCCACTCGCGCACCACTGCGCTTTCCGCAGCCGCCATCAATTGCTTGCCGATTCCCTTGGCTTGCAAATATGGATTGACCGCGAACATGCTGAGGAAGGCTG
>JANMXS010000192.1:0-3757 GCA_031394335.1 Burkholderiales bacterium | reverse complement strand
GACAAGCAGACACCGGAAGAAGCCAAGGAAGCCGAAGACAAGGCCAGCATCGCCGTGGTGCCGCTCGCCATCCCTCTGCTGGCCGGGCCGGGCACGATTTCGACCATCATCATTTACGCCAGCGAGAAAAAATCCTTCATCCATCTGGCCGTGGTGTGTCTGGTGTCGATAGGTGTCGCGCTCGTCACCTGGCTGGCACTGCGCGTCGCCTCCAAAGTCGGCGCGCGCATGAGCAAAACCACCATCAACGTCGCCACCCGCATCATGGGCCTGCTGCTGGCGGCGCTGGCGGTGGAGATTTTTGCGGGCGGGATTGTAGAGCTGATTCCGGCGTTGGGGAAGCCGGATGTGTTTCGTTATTGAGGGTGTAGGCGGTGTGCGAGTTCTATTGAGCTTTGCTACCAACCACCCGTCTTCAACCATGCATCAACCTGCTCCAGGCGATCACTGCCCCAGAATGCCTCACCATCAATCACGATATAGGGTGAACCGAATACGCCCTTGGCCAACGAGGCTTCGACCTCGTTCTTGAGGCGCTCCTTGACCGCGGTGTCAGCCAGCGCGGCGCTAAGTTCATCGCAATCCACGCCATGTTGCGCTGCGATTTCGACGACAACTTCTGCCGCAGTAATATCGCGTACCTCAACAAAATAGGTTTTGTAAAAGGCCAGCGCCAATTGTTTCGCCTTGGCCGGATCGCGATCGTTCAGCCAGTAGAAAGCGCGCGCTGCGTTATGCGTGCTGATTGGAAATTGCGCTGGCATATTGAACGGGATGCCCATGAATTTGGCGGTGCGCAGGAAATCGCGCCGGGCATAGTCGCCCTTCAATGGTTGAAGGGTAAGCGGCGCATTGCCGCTGGCCTTGAAAGCCGGGCCGAGCAGGATGGGACGCCAATTGACGTCGCGCTGGTATTTTCCGGCGAGCGCATCGATGCGCATCGCCGCGAAATAGCCGTAGGGCGATGAAAAATCGAAGTAGAAATCAATGGGGGCGGGCATGACGACGATTCTCCGGTTAAGGTTTTGCGCTCATCATAATCTGCTTCGTGCCGGACATAAAAAAGCCGCTCATTGCTGAGCGGCTTTTCATGACTGCAGCGTTACCTTGGCGAGACGATTACGCCTGCGGGTTATTCACATCCGCCTTGGTCTCGACCACCATCAGTGGTTCACTGGTGGTTTCGCGCGGCTTGCGTTGACGCGGGGTACGGCGACGCGGGGCTTCATCTTCAACCATGGCGACGTTCTGCGCTTTGTCGGCGGCAGTTTCGATGAAGACCAGCGGTTCGGCAGCCTGACTGGCGCTACCCGAACGTTCGCGATGGCGAGAGCCGCTGCGTTCCGGTGTGACATCCGGAATTTGATCGATCGGGGTGAACGATAGCGATGGCGATGGCGATGGCGCGGGCGCTTGTGCGAGTTGCGGCGGTGCGGCCATGCTTGGTGCAGCCTCGACTGGTGCAGGTGCAAACACCGGCGCTGGGGCAGCTGCGGCGGCTTCCACAACGACAGGACGCTCTGCCTGTGCAGGAGCAGGTGCAGGTGCAATATAAGCGGCGGGTGCAGGAGCAACAAACTCCAGTGCCTGCTGAACCGGCTGTAGCGCTGCGGTCGGCGCGTGATTTACGTTTTCGGCCGGGAATGATTCGTTGGCCGCTGCGTTCACTGCGGAACCGTTGACGGCGCCTTCAGCCTGCGGTGCATTGCGGTTTTCTCCGCGCTCGCCACGTTCACCACGATCGCGTCCACCGCGACCACGACGGCGTCGGCTGCGGCCTTCGCCTTCTTCGCCACCTTCAACCGGCTTGGCTTCGAGTGCGGGCTTGGCTTGCTGCGGCTGACGCTGTTTCTGCTGCTGCGGCTGGCCTTCGCGTGCCTCAGGGCCTTTGCTTTCGCGCTGTTCCGGTGCTCTGCCTTCTACCGCTTTATCGGCACGCGGCTCGCGATTGGCATCACCTTCCTTGCGCGGACCGCGCGGGCCTTGACCTTGACGACCACGCTCGCCACCTTGACCACGACCACCTTGCTTGCCATCACGGCCTTCGCGATCACCGCGCTGGCCATCGCGTCCACCGCGATTGCCGCGTTCGCGGCTGCCGTCCTTGTTGTCCTTGGCATCTCGTGCCGGTCTTTGCGGGGCAATCGGCGCGGGCGGCGTGTCGCTGCCGAACAGGCCTTTGAAGCGCTGCCACAGTGATGGCGCAGTCGTGCGGGCGGCAGCGGGAGCGGCAGCGCGCGAGGCGCGCGGTGTCGGCTCAGGGGAATTCGGCGCCGGCTGGTCAGGGGTAATGCCCTTGACGATCGGTTCCGGGCGCGATGGTTTGGCATCTGCGGCGGCGGCTGGTTTGGCAGCGGCTTCTTCCGTAGGCTGCTTGACCAGTTGATAGCTCGGCGTCACGTTTTCCAGCTTGTCGGAATCGTGGCGCAGGCGCTCGAGTTCGTAGTTGGGCGTTTCCAGATGAACATTGGGGATCAGCAGCACATTCACCTTGAAGCGGGTTTCGATGGCGTGAATATCCTGACGCTTTTCATTGAGCAGGAAGGTCGCGACATCGACCGGAACCTGTGCGTGAATGGCGGCGGTGTTTTCCTTCATCGCCTCTTCCTGAATGATGCGCAGGATATGCAACGCCGATGAAGAGGTGCCGCGGATATGGCCGATGCCATGGCAGCGCGGGCAGGGGATATAGCTCGATTCGGACAGTGCCGGTTGCAGGCGTTGGCGCGACAATTCGAGCAAACCAAAACGCGAGATCTTGCCAGTCTGCACGCGGGCACGATCGGCGTGCAGCGCATCGCGCAGACGGTTCTCGACTTCACGTTGGTTCTTGGTCGACTCCATATCGATGAAGTCGATCACGACCAAACCGCCCAGGTCGCGCAGACGCAACTGGCGGGCGATTTCATCGGCCGCTTCGCAATTGGTCTTGAAGGCGGTGTCTTCGATGTCGTGACCCTTGGTGGCGCGCGCCGAGTTAACGTCGACGGAGACCAGTGCCTCGGTATGGTCGATGACAATCGCGCCGCCGGAGGGCAGTTGTACATCGCGGCGGTAGGCGGTTTCGATCTGGTGTTCGATCTGGAAACGCGAGAACAGCGGCACGTCATCCTTGTACAGCTTGACCTTGTTGACGTTAGCCGGCATCACCGTCGACATGAACGATTGCGCCTGTTCGAAAATCTCCTGGGTGTCGATCAGGATCTCGCCGATTTCCGGGTGGAACAGATCGCGGATCGCGCGTACCACCAGGCTCGATTCCAGATAAATAAGTTCTGGCGCGCGCACTTCCTTGCCGGCGCCTTCGATGGCTTCCCACAACTGCATCAGGTAGTTCAGGTCCCACTTCAGCTCTTCGGCGCTGCGGCCGATGCCGGCGGTGCGCGCGAACACGCTCATGCCTTCCGGCAGATCCAGCGAGTCCATGGTTTCGCGAAGTTCCTGGCGATCTTCGCCTTCGACGCGGCGTGAAACGCCACCGCCGCGCGGGTTGTTGGGCATTAGCACCAGGTAGCGACCGGCCAGCGAAATATAGGTGGTCAGGGCCGCGCCCTTGTTGCCGCGTTCGTCCTTTTCAACCTGCACCAGGATTTCCGTGCCGACCTTCAGGTTCTGTGCGAGCTTGGCACGCGTGCCTTCACCGTCTTCGCCCTGCACGTATTCGCGGGTCAGCTCCTTGAAGGGCAGGAAGCCGTGGCGCTCGGCGCCGTAGTCGACAAAAATTGCTTCGAGTGATGGCTCGACGCGAGTGACCTTG
>JANMXS010000191.1:0-8974 GCA_031394335.1 Burkholderiales bacterium | reverse complement strand
ATAAAGCGCCGGCAGAAATCATTGTCGGTGACGTGGTCCGTAACACCGAGACTGATTTTTATATGGCGGAATGCTTTGAGCGGGGGAGAAGCGCGTGTGTTTACGCACCGTCCTGCGTGCTCAAGGGCGTGTTGGGCTCCGCGACGGCGGCATATCTGGCGGTGCTGGATGGCGTCACACTTGACGATCTTATGCAAACCGAACGTGGACGCGGCAACCGTCCCTCGGCAGTTAGCCCAATACGACTTCATCCTGCCAGGAAGGCAGCAAAGCGAAAGTAACGTAAGTCGAACGACGTTGCCGCAAAAGAGCGATTCCCGAGCGCCCGCTACGGCGCGCTGTCCCCGGATGCGAGCGCCAGGGCATGACGCGCGCGTTCCTGCAACGCCCGATACGAACGTTCCCATTCGCCTTCGCGAGGGGTGGCGCCCGCGATTTGACGGACGATCAATTCCAGCGCGCTTGTTTGCGCTTGCGCGCGTGCGAGCGCCGCGCGATGCTCATGCGCGTACAGCAGTTCCACCTTGCGGTCCTGGCAAACGCCAATGCAGGTCTGCGGAGCCTCGATCTTGCCGCAGCCGATGCATTGCCAGGCTTTTACGGTTTCGGTCACGCCGTCATTCCACGATTTGCAAATGGTGCCGCATTCGGTGCCGATATTGGCCTCGCCGTCGGTTGCGGAACGACGTGTTGACTGGACACGAAATCATCAACCGGCCTCCTGTGCGGGTGGCGAAATATTTGTGCGGGATTTTGTCATGATACTCGCGGGCCGCGCCTGGCGGTTGCGGCGAAGGCTGGTCATTACCAGCAGCATGAATAGTACCAGCGCAAGCGCATTGGTGATCGCTGCGTACTGCCGCAGCGGGAACCGTTCGGTGAGACCCGCCACGACGCGCGCCGCGAGGCTGAAGTGCAGCACGGCCAACGGCAGGTAGAAGCCTTTGTGCCAGTGAAACTGAAGTCGAGTGACGGCCGGCAGAATGATTGGTGCATGGCCGAAGACCATGGAAAACACAAAGCCCAGAAGTAGCGCGTGCAGCGCGGCATCACGCATGATCGAGCCGGTCTGCAAGGCACCCGCTAATCCGAACACCGCCGCAATGGCGAGCCAGACGTAACCGGAGAGCAGGCAAACCGCCATGTAGCGCGTAAGGCCCGCGGTCTTGATGGTGTGACGGGCGATGTCGTATCGCAGCAGCCAGGCGGCGAGTGCAAACAAGGCGGCGGCAAACAGTCGGAGCCCGGCGGCCTCGTTCACCATGGCGCCTAGCGCGCCGGCCAGCAGGACCATGACGATGACTGCAAACGTGAAGCGCGCAATCGGCGGCGTAGGCATAAAACGCGAGAGTTCAAGTCTTTCGCCGGCGATGGTCAGCAACAGGAACCCAGCCCACAGTGGCACCGCTGGGACAATCGTCCCGTCCAACAGCCAAACCAGATTGCCGGCCAGCCACAGCAATGCCGCGATCGTCAGCACCGCGTGGTGCGCCACCGGTTGACGAAGCCACACGCTGGCGCACGCCGCCGACATGATGAGGGCCGCCAGGCACAACAGACCCGCTGCCCACGGGGGCGGTGCTGCGCCAATCATCGCCACGGCTGCAAATCCCGAGAAGAACGGCGCTGCATACGGCCAGCGCACGCCCAACGCCACGGCCCGCTCCAGCGAGATGACCGTGCCCAAAAAGCCGCCGACCATCAATGCGCCATGTACGCCCGTCAAGCGGGCAATGGCCTCGGGCATCGGCAAACCAAGCCGGGCGAGTCCGGAAAGCACACCGCAGATGAGTGCGGCAACTGCCGGCAAAACCAGCAGCAACCGAAGTCGTGGCGACAGCGGTGTCACCTTCCTGTCGCTGGTGATGTGCTTCATTCTGTTGGCCAGCTAGTCGAGTACTCGTGCGATTTCCGCTAGCCGGGACGCCTTCGGCCATGAATACTGCGGAATGAGTACGCGTGCGAATACAAACATCAGCCGCATCGCATGCGAAGTGCTAGGTGGTTACGCCGCAGCAGCGGGCGTTGGTGGCGGGGACGGCAGTTGACTCTGCGGTCTTGCCGATGCGCACCTGCCAGCGATCCGGACCCTGCTCGATGTAGTCCCAACTGAAGAGGCCGGTGGATTCTGCCTGGAACTGGTAATACAACGGCTTGGGATCGTGATCATTGGTCAACAGCAGCGCCTGACCAAGCGGCAACGCTTCGAAGATGCCAAAAATCAGCGGGTGGCGATGGCGCGGCAGAATGTCGCGAACATCGAGAGTAACAGCGGTGGGGGTATTCATTTGTTTCTCCTGTTGAAAAGGTGGATTGCCAAGGTTTACAGTTCCCAGCCCAGGGTTGAGCGCGCCTGCTCGCTCATGCGGTGCGGTGACCATGGCGGATCCCAGACGAGGTTGACGTCGACCAGGGCGCCGGGTGGCAACGATTCCTGCAGCACGAATTCCGCTTCGGCCACTATGCTTTCGCCCATCGGGCAGGCTGGAGAGGTCAGCGTCAGATCGAGACGTACTCCACCATCCGTTCGTTCCAGGCCATAGACCAAGCCCAGATCGACGATGTTGATGCCGATTTCCGGATCGACTACCTGGCGCAAGGCATCGCGCAACTTGTCGGTGTCATTCGTCATGAATTTAAGCTGTATTTAATATATATCTTTAATATAAGCCGACATTTGCCAAAACGCAATATTTTTTACATCTTGTTAATTTGGTGGGCTTTTCTGGTTGCGCGCGCCAAAGGCCGATGTGCCTGGCTCAATCCGGAGCGGTTTACCACCCTCCGGGCGATTGTCGAGTCAACGGCATTCAGGAGGCCCCCAATGAAAGTCGTGCGTCGCATTTGCCAGCGGTGACCTGATTGAATCGGTACGCGTCATCCGGGCTGCGCTGCCGCAGGAACAGATAGCCGCGAGAATCAATGCTGATCTTCGCGCCAACGCGCGCATTTGATTCATCTCAAGGAATTCGCAAATAAAGTCTCATGCGCATTGCCTCAATGGATTACAGCGCCTTAACATCCTGACCACTACATATTGTGTTGAACCGGATAGAACCCACATGCCATTGATGCCCCCGTCCCGCCTGGTGATTAAACGCGATCTAACCCGGCAACCATTTCAAATTGACAAGGTCGCCAGCGCCATCGGCCGCGCCGCCACTGCCACGGGCGAGTTCGATGCCGGCCACGGTGTAGCGCTTGCCGAACTGGTGGCGCGCCACGTGACTGCCACCGATGCGGACCCCACCGTCGAGATAATCCAGAATGCCGTCGAGCGCGCCCTGTTCGACGATGGCCGCTTCGACACCCTGCGCGCCTACATTACCTATCGCGAGCAGCATCGCCGATTGCGCAATGCGCGCAGTACGCTGGTCGATGCGACCTCCACCGTCAATGAGTATCTCGAGCAACGCGACTGGCGCGTGCGCGCGAACGCCAATCAGGGCTATTCGTTGGGCGGACTGATTCTGAATGTGTCCGGCAAGGTGATAGCCAACTACTGGCTCGACCAGGTGTATCCACCGGAGATCGGATCCGCACATCGGACGGGCGATCTGCACATTCATGATCTCGATATGCTGGCCGGCTACTGCGCCGGCTGGTCGTTGCGCAGTTTTCTCGCCTTTGGCTTCAACGGCGTAGCAGGCAAGGTGGAATCCGGGCCACCCAAACATCTCTCGTCCGCTGTTGGCCAGATGGTAAATTTCCTCGGCACGCTGCAAAACGAATGGGCGGGCGCGCAAGCCTTCAGTTCCTTTGACACCTATCTCGCGCCTTTCGTGCGCAACGACCGGCTCGACTACGCGCAGGTCAGGCAATGCATCCAGGAATTCATTTACAACCTCAACGTGCCCTCTCGTTGGGGCACGCAGACACCGTTCACCAATCTCACGTTCGACTGGGTCTGCCCCGAGGACCTGCGCAGCGATATCCCGGTAATCGCCGGAAAGGAAATGCCGTTCCACTACGGCGAATTGCAATATGAGATGGATCTCATCAATCGTGCCTACATCGACGTGATGACTGCGGGAGATGCCAAGGGCCGCGTGTTCACATTTCCCATTCCCACCTACAACATGACGCCGGATTTTCCGTGGGAGAGCGAGAACGCGGAAAGGCTATTCGCCATGACCGGCAAGTATGGGCTGCCCTACTTCCAGAACTTTATCAACTCCGAACTGAAGCCGAACATGGTGCGTTCGATGTGTTGCCGCCTGCAACTCGACTTGCGTGAGTTGCTGAAACGCGGCAACGGCCTGTTCGGCTCGGCAGAGCAGACCGGGTCCGTCGGTGTGGTGACGCTCAACTGTGCCCGCATCGGCTTTCAGAACGCGGGCGACGAGATGGAACTGTACTCGTGTACAGATCGTTTGCTCGACATGGCCGCGAACAGTCTTGAGATCAAGCGCAAGGAGATCGAACGCTGGATGAACGCCGGCCTGTTTCCCTACACGCGCCGATATCTCGGCACATTGCGCAACCATTTCTCCACCATTGGCGTGAACGGCATCAACGAGATGATCCGCAACTTCACCGGCGGCCGGGAGGATATCACCACGCCGTGGGGCGAGGCCTTTGCGCTGCGTTATCTCGACCATGTGCGCGCGCGCATCATCGGCTTTCAGGAACAGACCGGGCATATGTACAACCTCGAGGCCAGCCCGGCCGAGGGGGCCACCTACCGCTTTGCGCGCGAGGACAGAAAGCGCTTTCCCCATATCCTGCAGGCCGGCACGGCGGAAAAGCCTTACTACACCAACTCGTCACAACTGCCGGTCGGCTTCACCGATGACCCCTTTGAAGCATTGGCGCGCCAGGAACCGTTGCAGATGCGCTACACAGGCGGCACCGTGCTGCACCTGTATCTGTCCGAACCCTTGTCGAGCGTCAACACCTGCCGCAACCTCGTACGCCGCGCACTGACGCAGTTCCGCGTCCCTTACATCACCATCACACCGACCTTTTCCATCTGCCCGACGCACAGCTACCTGCCGGGCGAACACGTTTTCTGTCCGCATTGCGATGCTGAACGACTCGCCGACAAGCGTGCCGCGCAAGCGAAAAACCCATCCCCATCCACCCAGGAGATCACCGCATGACACAACTTACTGTACAAGAACTCACCGCCGTCGCAACGGTTGCCAACAGCGCCATCCAACTGGAGCCACACGAGCGTCAGCCTTGCGAAGTGTGGACACGCGTAATGGGTTATCACCGCCCTGTCGCGTCCTTCAACCCCGGCAAACAGGCCGAGTTTGCCGAACGGCAATTCTTCACCGAAGCGCGTGCCCTACCGTACCTCCGCGGGTGACGCGCCGCCCTCGATCAACTTTGCGGTCGGGGGGTTCCAGCCGTTCAGCGCCTCGGATTGGCCGGACCATCTGGCGGCGGTGATTTTCGCGCAGGGCTGCCCTCTGCGCTGTAGCTACTGTCACAACCCGCATCTGATTCCACGCAATGCGGGCGACATTCCATTCCACCGTATTCTCGACAAGCTGTCACGCCGACGGACATTTCTGGATGGCGTGGTCTTCTCCGGCGGGGAGCCTTGCGCTCAGCGTGGACTGCCCGGCGCTATTGCGTCGGTCCGACACATGCAACTGCAAGTCGGCTTGCACACCGCTGGCGCATACCCCGCCATGCTGAAACGCGTGCTGCCGCTGCTTGATTGGGTGGGTCTCGATGTCAAGGCACCTGAGGCCGACTACGCTCGCATTACCGGCAGCCCGGCCTGGCGCAGAACCGAGCAGAGCCTGAACCTGCTAATCGCGAACCACGGCATATTCGAGGTTCGCACCACCTGGAACCCGAACCTGTTCGACGCAGACCGATTGTTTGATCTGGCGCAAAACCTGTCTGAGCGCGGTGTGGCCCACTATGCAGTGCAGCGTCTGCGCCGCCCTGTAGGCGACAGCAGGACGCAGTGTTGGGAAACGGGACCGGCGCCGCCCGCTGACGTGCTGACTCGACTTGCGACGCTGTTCTCGAAATTTACCCTACGGTAATCCACTGTCCAGTCCATGCCAGCAGGAACTCACATGCAATGCAGCTCGCCATATTTCGCCGCGCCCGTCAGGGTACCAGCGACGCGCACCGCTTCACAGGAGCGTGTAATCGATTGGCTGAGGCACTGCGCACTGTTCTCCCATATGGGTATGCCGGAGCTCACGCGCATTGCTGCCGAATGCATGGCAAGTACCTGCCCGGCCGGGACGACCCTGTTCCTGCCGGGAGCGCGCGCGGACGGTTTTTATATCGTCATTTTCGGCTCGGTGTCGCTCATGTTGCAGGGCCCGGACCGGGTGGAAAAGCTGGTGGAACTGGTCGGCCCCGGCGAGTGTTTTGGCCAGGCGGCCATGTTCCTCGAAATGCCCTTCCCGGTCGCTAGCCGCTGTCTCGGCGAAACCCTGCTGCTGCATGTTCCCAGGCAACCCGTGTTCGAACTGCTGGACCACGATACGGTACTGGCGAAAAAGATGCTGGCCGGCATGGCGTTTCGCATGCACCGCCTCATCCATGACATCGAGGGTTATGCCTTTCGCTCGGCCGCCAGCCGCATCGCGGACTACCTGCTTACGCTGGCCACCGGTGTGGGGCCATCGTTCCGACTGCCTGTCAGCAAGGGTACGGTTGCCTCCAAGCTGCTGATCGCACCGGAAACGCTGTCGCGCGTATTGAAGGCATGGATGGCAGCAGGACATATCGAAATGCATGGCCGCAGCATGACGCTGCGCGACACCGATTCACTGCGTGGCATTGCCTGCTGTGACCGGTCCTGAGTTTGTTCCAGGCCAAAACGTGCCCGCCGCATACCTGCATCATGTGTCTGACTACAGGGAAATGCAGACCATGCCCTCCTCCCAACCGGACCTTGTCGTCGACCCCGCGCTGATCCGCAAGTACGACCGCCAGGGACCCCGCTATACCTCGTATCCGACCGCCGATCGTTTCGTTGAGGCCTATACCGCGGACGTTCACGCCGGCTGGCTGGCCGCGCGCAGCGCGGACGGAAAGCAGGCGCCGCTCTCGCTGTATGTGCACCTTCCGTTCTGCGCCAATATTTGCTACTACTGCGCCTGCAACAAGGTCATCACCAAAGACCATGGCCGCAGCGCCAAATACCTGCGCTATCTGGAACGCGAAATGGCGCTGGTCAGCCGTCATCTGCCCGCACCGCGCCGCGTGACGCAATTGCACTGGGGCGGCGGCACGCCCACGTTCCTGTCCGATGCCGAGCTGACCGATCTGATGGCGATGACGCGCCAGTACTTCGACCTCGAACCGGACGGCGAGTATTCACTGGAAATCGATCCGCGCAACGTCAACCCGGGGACCTTCAGCACACTCGGCAAACTGGGTTTCAACCGCGTCAGCATCGGCGTACAGGATTTCGACTTGGCGGTGCAGGAGGCGATCCATCGCGTGCAGTCGCTGGAGGAGACGCGTGCCGCCATCGAGTCGGCGCGCGCCAACGGCATGCATTCGGTAAATGTCGACCTGATCTACGGCCTGCCCAAGCAGAACGCCGCCGGATTCGGGCGCACGCTGGACCAGGTGATCGAACTGTCGCCCGAGCGCATCGCCCTGTACAGCTATGCGCATATCCCGACGATGTTCAAACCGCAGCGGCGCATCCTCGATGTCGACATGCCCACACCGGACGCCAAACTCGCGCTGCTCACGCAGGCTATCGACCAGCTAACCGCCGCGGGTTACGTCTATATCGGCATGGATCACTTCGCCAAACCGGACGACGAGCTCAACATCGCGCGCGCGCAGGACCGGCTGCACCGGAACTTCCAGGGTTACTCGACACGCGCCGAATGCGACCTGATCGCGCTGGGCATCACCGCCATCAGCACGGTGGGCTCGATCTACGCCCAGAACGTAAAGACCCTTGATGATTATTATTCCCTGCTCGACGCCGGCGTGCTGCCGATCCAGCGTGGCGTGGAACTGAACGCGGACGACCTGCTGCGCCGCGCCGTCATCCAGTCGCTGATGTGCCACTTCAAGATCGACATGGAATCAATACAGAGCGCACACCGCATCGACTTCCGCCGCTACTTTGCCGACGAATTGGCCGATCTGGCGGAATTCGCGGCCGACGGCCTGGTCACGATCGACGAGAAGTCGATCACCGTCACCGCGAAGGGCCGCCTGCTGGTGCGCGCCATCGGCATGGTGTTCGATAAATATCTCCGTCAGCGCGAACAGCTGCAACGTTTCTCGATGATCGTTTGAGGGGGCGCATTCGGTTGATCAGCGCTTGCCTACGGTGGCGCCGGATGCGAGAGCCAGTTCAAAAACTGATTTTTGAAAGTGCCCGTCCCTATTGCCGTTTGGAGCATTTTTGCTCGGGAAGGCGCGCCGAATGGCGTTCTACGCGAATTTTAACCGGGTCGGTTGATGTGCGAAGGCGTTGGCGCATTCTATAAAGACGATAATAAAATTTGAATGATTGGCGCGATCCGTGCGGCAGAGTCCGGGGACATGGGTTACTGGGCGGCCCGCTCCGGGCATTGGCGTTTCCCGCCAGGCGATCAATGGAAATGCCTTGAAGGCATGCAATTGAAATCAAATACAGAAATCTGTATATTTACCTCATGAAAACCACTCTCGACATTAACGATTCACTGCTTGCAAACGCAAAAGCGCTCGCGGCGCAGCAGCAGACAAGCCTGACACGACTGATTGAAGAAGGCTTGCAACTCCGCCTTCGCTCTTCCCATCCCGCAACCAAGGTGAGCAAACGAAAAATTCCCGTCTTCAAAGGGCGCGGGGGATTGGTTGCCGGCCTGAACCCAGGCAGCAATAAAGCCATGCTGGATGCCGCTGACGATGACGCCTGATGTCAATGTATTGATTGCCGCGTCGCGCAGTGACCATCCCCACCACAAAGCGGCCTATGCGTGCCTGAATGAAGCTATTGCGGCGTGTGCAGATGGCGCGACCTTGCGGCTGATGCCCA
>JANMXS010000190.1:0-3371 GCA_031394335.1 Burkholderiales bacterium | reverse complement strand
CAGCGCGCCGGCCTGATGGGCGATTTCGCAAGTCGCGGCGATATCGGTAATGGTCCACAGCGGATTGGCCGGGGTCTCGATCCAGATCAATTTGGTGTGGCCGGGCTGGATTGCGGCCTTGACGGCTGCCGGAGAATCCATATCGATGAATTCGACGTTCAACCCCCAGTGCGTGGCGAAGTTCATCAACCAGTTGCGCAGCGACCAGTACATCACCTTCGGCGCCAGCACATGATCGCCCGGCGCCAGCGCCTGGAACACCGCCGTCGCCGCCGCCATGCCGGAGGCAAACAATAGCGTCTGGTGGCCCCCTTCCAGCGCCGTCAGCACCGCCTCGGCCTGATCGAAGGTCGGATTCTGGTCACGCGCATACACGCGGCCTGAACGATATTGGTTATCGACATCGCGCAGGTAGGTGGTGGCGGTATGGATCGGCGGCGCGATCGCCTTGGTGACATCGTCGACCCAACCCAGCGCCTGTGCGGCAATACTTTCCGGCTTCATGTTTTTGGCATCCATCAGTTTTCCTTTTTCGGCACAATCAAGGGCCGGTCAATAAATGTGACATCAAGCCCGCGTGAGCGCATCCAGTCCGCCACTGCAAAGCCAGTGGCGCGCGGCCACGGCCGTAAATCTTTGGGCTGATAACGGCGGTAATCGATCAATTCCGGCGAGAGTCTGATCTCGCCGGTGGTTACCACGTGATAGCACAGCATCACTTCGTTTTTACGCTCAAAAATATAGTTGCCGATGATATTGGTTTCGATCACGTCGAGATTGGTTTCTTCCTTGACCTCGCGCGCCACGCCTTTCACCGGGTCTTCATTTTTTTCAAGATAGCCAGTGATCAGCGCGAACGCCCCCTCAGGCCAGCCGGCACCACGGGCAAGGATGATCTCGCCATGGTGCTCAACCAGCGCGCCCACGGCAGGGGTGGGATTTTCGTAATGAATGAACCCGCAGCCCCCGCCGGGACAGAGGCGGCGCAGTTGCATGCCGCCATCCTCGGCGATCTCGCGCTCGATCAGGGTCGTGGCGCAGCGCGGACAGAAAGTGAAGCTCACGGCAGCCTTGTGCTCAGCCGCGACTATTTCGCGCCAACCCAGGACTTCACACTCTCCAGCGCCGCACTCAGACCAGCTGCATTGCTGCCGCCGGCCATTGCCATATCCGGCTTGCCACCGCCCTTGCCGCCGACCTGCTGCGCCACATGGTTAACCAGTTCACCCGCCTTGTATTTGGCAACCAGATCGGGCGTGACGCCGGCCGCAATCTGCACCTTGTCGCCATCGACAAACGCCAGCACGATGACGCCGGATTTCAGTTTGTTCTTGACCTGATCCATGGTGTCGCGCAGGCCCTTGGCATCGATACCTTCCAGCTTGGCTGCCAGCACCTTCACGCCATTGACCTCGATCGCCTGACCAAGCAAATCGTCGCCTTGCGACGCGGCCATTTTGGACTTCAGCACGCTGAGCTGCTTTTCCAGCGCCTTCATGGCATCGAGCAACTGGCCTACGCGGGTTTCAACTTCCTGTGGCTGCGCCTTCAACAGCGCCGCCGATGCGGCCAACTGTTTTTCCATGTTCTGCACGTAACCGAATGCAACTGAACCGGCTACCGCTTCGACGCGGCGCACGCCCGCCGCCACGCCGCTCTCGGCAATGATCTTGAACAGGCCGATATCGCCGGTACGCGCCACATGGGTGCCACCGCACAACTCGCGCGACGTACCAATATCAAGAACGCGAACCTCATCACCATATTTTTCGCCGAACAGCATCATCGCGCCGGTTTTCTGCGCGGCTTCGATCGGCATTACCCGAGCGTGGGTGGCCTCGTTCTGCAAAATCTCCGCATTCACCAGCGCTTCGACGCGGGAAATTTCTTCGGAGGTCATCGGCACATTGTGCGCAAAGTCAAAGCGTGTCTTGTCGGCATCGACCAGTGAACCTTTCTGCTGCACATGTGTGCCAAGCACTTCGCGCAGCGCCTTGTGCATCAGGTGCGTGACCGAGTGATGGCGCATGGTGCGATGACGCAACTCGAGATTGACGTTGGCCGCTACGCTGTCGCCAACCGTCAGGGTTCCCGACGCAATCGAACCATGATGGCCGAATACATCCGCCTGGATTTTTTGCGTGTCCTCGACTTCGAAGTTGGCGCTGCCGCTGGACAGCACGCCTCTATCGCCAACCTGCCCACCGGATTCGGCATAGAACGGTGTCTGGTCGAGCACCACGATGCCGGCCTCGCCCGCCTTCAGTGCGTTAACCGCCACACCATCGCGATACAGCGCCAGCACGCGACCAGTCGCTGCCAGCGTCTCGTAGCCCTTGAATTCGGTCTTGTCGCCGTCGTAGCTGATCTGCCCCCTGGCGGTGAATTTGCCGGCGGCCCGCGAGCGTTCCTGCTGCTCGGTCATGGCTTTTTCAAAGCCAGCCATATCGACTTCAAAACCGCGCTCGCGACCGATGTCGGCGGTCAGGTCGACCGGGAAGCCGAAAGTGTCGTAAAGCTTGAACGCCGTTTCACCGTCGAGGCGCTTGGCGTTTTTCGAAAGCGCGGCTTCGAGAATGACCATGCCGTTTTCCAGCGTTTCACCGAAGCGTTCTTCTTCCTGCTTCAGTACGGCCTTGATGCGTTCTTTGGCTTCCACAATCTCGGGGAAAGCCTCGCCCATCACCTTGGCCAGATCATCGACCAGCTTGTAGAAAAACGGCCGTTTCTGGCCCAGTTTGTAGCCGTGGCGCATGGCGCGGCGCGCAATGCGGCGCAGCACATAACCGCGGCCGGCGTTTTCGGGAATCACCCCATCGCACACCAGGAAGGCACAGGCGCGGATATGGTCGGCAATCACGCGCAGGCTGGGAGATTCAATATCGGCACAACCGGTCTCACGCATTGCGCCTTTGATCAGTGCCTGGAACAAATCGATCTCGTAATTGGCATGCACATGCTGCAACACCGCCGACAGCCGTTCAAGGCCCAAGCCAGTATCGACCGAGGGCTTGGGCAGCGGGATCATCGGCCCGTCCGCGACTTCGAGGTTGTACTGCATGAACACCAGGTTCCAGATTTCGATATAGCGGTCTCCATCTTCCTCGGGTGAACCGGGCGGGCCGCCGGGAATATGCGGGCCGTGGTCGTAGAACAGCTCGCTGCACGGGCCGCAAGGACCGGTATCGCCCATCATCCAGAAATTGTCGGAAGCGTAACGCGAGCCCTTGTTGTCGCCGATGCGCACAATGCGCTCTTTGGGCACGCCGATTTCATTGGCCCAGATGTTGTAGGCCTCGTCGTCTTCTGCGTACACCGTCACCCATAATTTTTCCGCCGGCAGCTTGTATACCTTGGTCAACAATTCCCAG
>JANMXS010000189.1:0-20333 GCA_031394335.1 Burkholderiales bacterium | reverse complement strand
CCAAACGCCGTCTTCAGATAGGCCTCATCTTCCAGCACGCGGCGCTGAAACCAGAACACATGAAACACCATCAGCAGCGCGGCCGGTATCGAGCAGAAGGTGATTGCCAGGCCAAGCATGAAAACCAGATGGCCCAGGTACATGGGGTTGCGTGTGTACGCATAGATGCCCGTATCAACGATGCGTTCCGGCGGGATGTCGATGCCCGGCCCACCGCCGCCATGCGCGGTGCGATATTGCCCGCCCAGCCGATACTGGGCATAGCCCCAGGCGAGCAGCGGCAGGCCCCAGAGAGTCCACTGCAGATCGCCGCGTCGGATCAATAACTCGATGGCGATGATGCACAGCGGATAGACCACAAAGGTTCTTCGCGATGTGCTTTTCAGCAAGCGGCGAATACTGAATGGACGTTTTTGGCTGAACAGCGGCATTGATGAACTTTCATGAAGTGGTGGGGATTTGCACCAACGCCTGGCGTAACAGCGCCTATATTAACGCTGTACCGTATTTGGCTCGGCATGTTCCCAGCGCGAGCGGCGCCATGCCTCTTGTTCGCGTTTGCTGAGGAAGCTCCATGCAACCACCCGGCTTTTTTTCTGGCCTTGCGCCATATCGATTGTTTTGACTTCGCGCGTCTTTACGTCCTTGAGCGCGGCATAAAGCGCAGGCAGATTCGATTCTTTCGAGATCAGCGACGAGAACCAGAAGCAGCTAGTCGCGATTTCTGCGCTTTCTTCAATCATGCCGGCGACGAAGGCGGCTTCACCGCCCTCGCACCACAGCTCGCTGCCCTGTCCGGCAAAGTTGAGGCGCGGTGCCTGCATATCGGCGCTGCCGGCGGCAGAGGCTTTGCCGAGGTTCTCCCATTTGCGCCGCGAACCCAGCTCGGCGTCGTAGCGCGAGGCATGGAATGGCGGGTTGCACATCACCAGATCGAACGATTCATCCGCCTCGAACAGGCCACCGAATACGCTGGTCGATACGGTCTGCAGGCACAAGCTGACGGTGTTGGCCAATCCCGCGTTGCCGTCAATGATCTTGCGTGCGGCGACGAGTGCGACCGGGTCGATATCGCTGCCCACAAATGACCAGCCATATTCACGCTGGCCGATGATCGGGTAAATGCAATTGGCGCCGACGCCGATATCCAGCACGTGTACACCGGTGCCGCGCGGAATGGCGCCGCCATTGAAACTCGCCAGCAAATCGGCGAGATGGTGAAGATAGTCGGCCCGGCCAGGAATAGGCGGGCACAAATAGCTGTCGGGAATATCCCAGTTTGCGATGTCGTAAAAATGCCTGAGTAGCGCGCGATTGAGGGCCTTGACCGCATCCGGGTCGGCAAAATCGATCGACGGATCACCATAGCTATTGGTTGCAATAAAGCGCGCGAGTTCGGGACTGCTGTGCGTGAGCGCGGCGAAGTCATAACGCTGGCGATGCCGATTGCGCGCGTGCAGGCCGGGTTTTATTGGCGAGGCTGCACTGCCTTTGCTGGCGGGAGCGGCAACTTTTTTCGCGGGAGGCTTGGAACGCATGCGAGTCCACGTCAAGCATGACGCGCGCCGAGTTTGCGCAGCGTTACATGTTGACCTTGCTTCGCATTATGCGGGCTTCTCCTTCCGGTTGAATAAAACAACCGGAAGGAGCGACGATTAAATCAATGCAAGGCAATAAAAATCAGGCTGCGGACTTGGCAATGTGCTTGAACAAGTGCTGGCGCGCATCTTCATCCAACTCGGCCTTGAAGGCGTGCTTGTCCTTGAGTGCGTTCGCGCGCATCGCCGCCGGCCGTGCGCTGATTTCGTCGAACAGGCGCTTCAGGTTCGGCAGCGTCGTCCAGGCGTCTTCACCGAGGATGAATGGCGCCACGCGCGCCCAGCCCCATACCGCCATGTCGACGATGGTGTAGGTGTCGCCGAGCATATAGCGATGTTTGGCCAGCTGCGCGTCGAGAATGCCGTAGTGGCGCTTCGCTTCATGAATATAGCGATCGATCGCATAGGGCAGTTTCTCTGGCGCGAAATGCTTGAAATGTACGGCCTGTCCCGAGTAGGGGCCGATGCCGGTGGCGATGAACATCAGCCACGACAGCATTGGGCCACGTGCGGCCGGTGTGTTCGCGGGCAAAAACTTGCCGGTCTTTTCGGCGAGGTAAAGCAGGATGGCATTGCTGTCGAAAACGGTCACGTCGCCATCGACGATTGCGGGCGTTTTGGCATTCGGGTTGATGGCCAGAAATGCCGGTGCGAACTGTTCGCCCTTTTTCGTATCCACCGGCATCAGTTCATAAGGCAGGCCGGATTCCTCCAGGAACAGGGCGACCTTGGCGGGATTGGGCGAGGGGTGGTAATAGAATTTCAGCATGGCCGTTCTCCAGGTGACGATAGTGTGGAAGTGATATGCATTTGGTCGGGGGAGGTTTGCGTTCCATTACAACGGTGACTTATCGCGATGACAGTTGGTTTATTAGTCGATCGCGTTACACGTAACGGCGAGGCAACAGCGTCCTGCAACCGACGTAAAAAAACCCCGGCATGCCGGGGTTTTTTACGATGCTGCCAGTCGAATTAGATCGACTGGATGTTGGTCGCTTGCTTGCCTTTAGGACCGGTGGTGACATCAAAAGAAACCTTTTGATTTTCAGCCAGGGTCTTGAAGCCGCTCGACTGGATAGCCGAGAAGTGAACAAACAGATCTTCGCCCTTGTCATCCGGGGTTACAAATCCAAAACCTTTTGCATCGTTGAACCATTTAACGGTACCAGTTGCCATGTTAATTTCCTAATAAAAGTTGACTGGGCGGTTGCCCATGTCGTTCGAACCAAGAAAGAAACAGACGGTACTGAAACGGTACTGAATTTATTAGCTTGTTCGTGCGACCGAATGATTATACGCCTAAATACTTACTGACTACCGGGTTTTTTTGGGGGGTGTAAAAACCCTCGCGGCCAGAGGGGGATGGACCCCGTCGCCGAATGCATTAAACTAGCGAACTTCCCGGCGGAGATCCCGCCGTGATCATGACACTTTTCCCCTAACTCACAGGTCACGACAATGCGAATTCATTGGCTTCTGGCAGCACTAGTCATCCCCGGGCTTTCCATGGCCGCCGAAGGGATGTGGACGCTCGATAATCTGCCGACAAAGAAAATCCAGGCGGAGTACGGCTTTACCCCCAATGCTGAATGGGCGAACCACGCCATGCTGGGCTCGGTGCGTATCGCCGGCGGTTGCTCGGCATCGTTCATTTCCAAAGATGGTCTGGTGATGACCAATCACCATTGCGCGCAGGCCTGCCTGAGCCAGCTGTCGACCGCCAAACAGAATTACATCAAGGATGGCTTCCTCGCCAAAACGCGCGAAGACGAAGCGAAATGTCCCGAGATCGAATTGAACCGCCTGGAGCAAATCAAGGATGTCACCGCTGAAGTGAAAAAGGCCACGGCGGGCCTCGATGGTGAACAGTTCAAGCTGGCGCAAAATGCGGTCAATGCCAAGCTGACCTCCGCCTGTGTCGGTAACGACAAGGATATGACCCGCTGCGACGTGGTTGACCTCTATCACGGCGGCCGCTATCACCTTTACAAATATCATCGTTTCCAGGACACCCGTGTCGTATGGGCGCCGGAATTCGCCGCGGCATTTTTCGGCGGCGACCCGGACAATTTCAACTTCCCGCGCTACAACCTCGACATCACCCTGCTGCGCGCCTACGAAAACGGCAAGCCGGCCGTGGTCAAGGATTTTTTCCCGTTCAACAAGGATGGCGCCAAGGAGGGCGAACTGGTGTTTGTAACCGGACACCCCGGCTCGACCCAGCGCCAATTGACGATGGCGCAACTGATCACCTTGCGCGATATCGGCTTGATCCCGCGTTTGCAGCAACTGGCGGAATTGCGTGGGGTACTCACCCAGTACGGCAAAACCAGCCCTGAAGCCGCGCGTACCTCTGAAAGCCTGTTATTCGGCATCGAAAACAGCTACAAGGCGCTCAATGGCCAGCTCAGCGCACTGCTTGATGCCGAGTTGATCCGGAAAATGCAGGCGGACGAGACCTCGTTACGCAAATTTGTCGCGTCCAAAGCGCCGCTGAAGGCCAGCACCGGCGGCGCCTGGGACGCGATCGAAAAAGCCGAGCTTGCTTACCGCAATATGCAAAAGCCCTTCCAGATGATCGAAGGCAGTCAGGCCTTCAACAGCAACCATTACCGCTTTGCGCGCACCCTGGTGCGCGGCGCAGACGAACGTGTCAAGCCGAACGGCGAACGCCTGCCAGAATTCGCCGACGCCAGATTGCCCGAAGTCGAGCAGCGCCTGTTCTCCAAGGCGCCGGTTTATCCGGAGTTTGAAAAGGTCAAGCTCACCTTCTCGCTCACCAAGATGCGCGAAATACTCGGGGCTGATAGCGCCTACGTCAAGCAGGTGCTGGGCAAGCAATCGCCCGAGCAACTTGCTGCCGCAATGGTGGATGGCAGCAAGCTCGCCGACCCGGCAGTGCGCAAGGCGCTGTGGACTGGTGGCAAGGATGCTGTAGCGAAGTCGGATGACCCGTTCATCAAGCTGGCGCTGGCGCTTGACGCCGACTCGCGCGCCATGCGCAAACGCTATGAAAAAGAAGTCGATTCCGTGGTGCAGAAAAACTCGGAGCTGATCTCGCAGGCGCGCTTCGCCATGCAGGGCACCGGCGCTTATCCGGATGCGACCTTCACGTTGCGGCTTTCCTACGGTGAAGTCAAAGGCTGGGATGAAGCCGGCAGCAAGGTCACGCCGTTTACCAACTTTGCCGGCGCATTTGCGCGCGATACCGGTGCTGATCCGTTTGCATTGCCGGCCTCATGGCATGCCAAAAAGGACAAGCTCGACCTGAACAAGCCGTACAACTTCGTTACCACCAATGACATCATCGGCGGCAACTCCGGCAGTCCGGTGATCAACAAAAAAGGCGAAGTTGTCGGCCTGATTTTTGACGGCAATATCCATTCGCTGGGCGGTGCGTTCTGGTTTGACCCGCGCTACAACCGCTCGGTGGCGGTGCACAGCGGTGCCATCCTTGAAGCGCTGGATAAGATCTACGGCGCCAGCGAGCTGACGCGCGAGATTGCCGGCAACTGAGCGCCAGCAATGTAATCGCCGTAGCCTCCGCTATGGCCTGATGGTAATGATCAGGGGCGCTGCGGCGCCCCTTTTCTTTGCCCGCCAGTCTTATCCGTTTGGCTGCCGCATGACCGGGGTATCGCGCCGGCCTTGCGCGCCGCCGCCTCGCGCATGGACAGCCCTGCGGGTGCGCGCTATAGTAACCAAGCCAAAGTTCCTCGCCATGCCACGTCCGCAATAACCGCTGAATTCACCTGCAGACCACTTGCCATGTCAACCGCGCGTATGTCCCCGGAAGCCAGTATCCAGACGCTGACCACCTGCTGGCGGCAGTATCGCGAGCTCGGTACCTCCGAACAATTTGTCGAATTTGCGTTGGCGCTGAACAGCCTTACGGAATTGTTCGCGGGCCTGCGCCTTCCCGGTCTGGTCAGATTGTGCGAAGGTCTGGAAAACGCGGCGTTGCCACTGGTCGGCGATGTGTCCACCCACCCGATTGCCGAGCGCGACGCGGCCGCGCTGACGCGCCAGCTGGATGTGCTGCTGCAGGCGGTCGAGCAGGCGCAGCCGCGCGTGCAGACCGAGGCAAGAGAGCCGGATTCAAGCGCGCCCGATGATGCACCCGCGCGCGAATGGACCAAGCCGCGACAGGTTTGGCTGGTAGCCGCCGCCGATCATCCCTGGGTGGCGGGGCTGACTGAACAATTCAGCGTATTTGGTTTTCGCATTGCCCGCATGGATTGGGATGCTGTGCCGCCGGATGCGTCGCCGCTGGTGATGCTGTTGATCCCACCGGCGTCCGGCTACGGCGCCATTGAAATCGCCTGGATCGAACGGATGCGTCCGGCGCATCCGGCCAGCCAGCTGTTCTGCCTGGCCGTGCCCCGGACACTGACGACGATGGTCGCGTTGTTGCGCGCCGGGGCCGATGTCACCATCCAGTCCGAGGAGGGAACGACCACTGCGCTGGCGCGCGTGCTCGACCTCATCCAGTCGCGCGAGCAGGAACCGTTCCGCGTGCTGTTGGTGGAAGATTCGGCGACAGCGGTTGCCGTGATCCAGAAAGCGCTTGCACAGCACGGCATCGACAACCAGTCGATTACCGACCCGCAGCAGCTGCTTGCCGCGGTGGAAGCGTATCGTCCCGATCTGGTGCTGATGGATATGCACATGCCGCATTGCAACGGTGTCGAGGCCACCCGCGTGCTGCGCCAGGTCGCGGCCTACCAGTCGGTGCCGGTAGTGTATCTGTCGAGCGAAAAAGACATGGGCATGCAGGTCGAGGCGTTGCGTCTCGGCGGCGATCAATTCCTCACCAAGCCCTGCAATCCGGTTCTGCTGGGTGCGGTAGTGAACACCAAAATCGAACGCTACCGCGAGATGCAGCGCGCCAGCCTGCACGATGGCCTGACCGGTTTGCTCAACCACTCCGCCAGCAAGACGCGGTTGGCGCAATTGCTGCAGGCGATGCATGCCGAACGCGATCATCTGTGCGTGGCGATGCTCGATATCGATCATTTCAAATCGGTCAACGATACCTATGGCCATCCGGTCGGCGACCAGGTGATCCGCAGTCTTGCCTGGCTGTTGAAAGGGCGCCTGCGCGGTACCGATATCATCGGCCGCTATGGTGGTGAAGAATTCCTGGTGGTGCTGCGCGGCGCCAACCTCGATGACGCCTATGCGATCCTGGAGCGCATTCGCCTCGACTTCGCGAATATGCCGCATGTGCATGGCGCCGGCGTGCTGCGCGCAACGTTCAGCGCCGGGCTGTGCGCCTATCCGTCGCGGCTGTCGGTCAACGACCTGACCAAGGCGGCCGATGATGCCCTGCTCGAAGCCAAACGGGGCGGCCGCAATCGCATCAAGCGCGCCGCCATCTGAGGTGCGCTGCAGTTGGTCGATAATGGCAAGCCGTGCTACCAATATCTGCCTTGAGTGACGTGCCGCCGGATGAACCTCACGGCGATGTGACGATCCAACATGAACGCTGCCAAAGGATTGTCCGGGCGGCGTAAGATAAGGTTGCAATCCGCACTATCGTCGAAAGGAATAGCGATGAATACTTCCATACGGGTTTGGCTGGCAACGAGTTTATGGGTGGCTTGTGCGGGCATTGGCGCGGTCGAGGCAGGGGTTACGGTGACCTTCGTCAAGCCGGAAAACTATGCTGACATGCCCTACTCCCCATTGGCAAGAGAACAGGTGCTGAAGGATCTGCAGGCACATTTCACCAAGCTGGGCAGCAAGCTGGCGCCGGAACAGGATTTGAAACTTGAGATCCTGGACCTGGATCTGGCGGGGCGCACGGCCTTCAGCAGGCGCGGGGCGGAAGATTTTCGCATTCTGCGCGGCGAGGCCGACTGGCCCAGGATGCGGGTGCGCTATACGCTTGAATCGAAAGGAGCCGTCATCCAGAGCGGCGAAGAGCGTCTTGCCGATATGGATTATCTGCACCACGGCAATTCCTATACCTCAAATACGCCGCTGCGTTATGAAAAGCGCATGATCGACGACTGGTTCAAGAGCAAATTTCTGACTCCCGCGAACCGATAGTTACAGCCTTTTTTGCGTTCCGCATGCCGTCGACGCGGCGTGCGAAATGCTGCTTCTTCCGTGCCTGCCGTTTACCAGCGATTGGGGCCACCATTTTTCAGGAGCCTCTGATGAACATTCGCCTTGCACTTTCGCTGGCCGTGGCGGCGCTTGTCGTCTCGGCTTGTGCGGCTGTAGACAAAGACGGGCGTGTTGTGGAGGGACAGGCCCGCGCGATCGCGATGGTTGCCGCTGCCGATCGTTCGGATGCGGATCGCAAGACGGATGTTCGTCGGCGGCCGGTTGAGCTGCTTACCTTTGTGGATGTGAAACCCGGCGCACGCATCCTCGACATCGGCGCGGGCAGCGGTTACACCACCGAGTTGCTGGCGCGTGCCGCCGGCCCGGCCGCGCAAGTGTGGGGCCAAAACGATCGCGGCATGCTTGAGAAATACGTCAAGACCGCCTTCGACGATCGCGCCGGCGCTTTCAAGGGCGCGACGCTGAATAAATACGTGAGCGACTTCGATAATCCGGTACCGCCGGGGGCAGCACCGCTGGATCTGGTCACGATCATTCTGTTTTATCACGACATCGCCTATCTGCCGGTGGATCGTGCGCTGATGCTCAAACGGCTGCACGTGGCGATGAAACCCGGCGCCACGCTGGTCATCATCGATCATTCAGCCAGGGCGGGCGACGGTGTCAAGGTGGCGCAAACCCTGCACCGTATTGAAGAAGCAACAGTGCGTACCGAGTTGACTGCCGCGGGCTTCGAGTTGGTGGCCGACGCGGATTTCTGGCGCAATCCGAACGATGCGCGCACCGAGCCGTTCTTCAAACTTGGCACGCCGACCGATCAGTTCGCCTTGAAGTTCGTGCGGCGTTAGTCGTTTTTCTGGTCGCAGCGACTGCGTGTCCTCAAGATCTCCAGTACCGCGCGCTTTTGCGTGGCCGAATAATTCGGCCAACCGGATATTTCTTCCATGCTGCGATGGCAGCCGATGCATAACCGTGTGACCGGGTCGAGTGCGCAGATCAGATTGCAGGGTGACGCCGGGTCGCCGTCGACGACCGCGTCATCGCCTTGAAGGTTGTTGCTTTCAGCGGATTTCATCGCGGTGCCGGAACAGATTGCGTATCAAATGTCTGCGGCAACGGATGCGGCAAGCGCCGGTAGCCGAACGGCAGGCCATCAGACAACGCCGCTATCGAAGTTAAAACTCCAGCATTGGCGCGCCTGTCCGAGCATTTTTGCCCCGAAAGGCGCGCCAATGCTGGAGTTTGCATTTTCAATTGCTGCGCTTTAGCCATGTTTCAAAGCAGCAGGAACGCGGCCGCGGCCACGATTGTCGGCGGCAGTGCGCCGAGCAGCAGACCGCCGGCGCCGATCGATGCATGTTCAAAACCGGGACGCAGCAGTGCCACGCCCGCCGGGTTGGGCGCATTGGCAATCACCGTGAGGCCACCGCCGGCCACCGCACCGGCCATCAGCATGTATTTGGCCGCATCCGACATGCCGCTGATCAGCGAGCCCAGATAGGTCAGCGCCGCATTGTCGGTGAGCGCGGTGAGTCCCATCGCGCCGAAGAACAGCGCAGTCGGCGCCAGGCTGGAAACGATCGGCTGCAGCCACCATTGCTGCATGCCGCCCAGTACCACCAGGCCGGCCAGGAAAAATCCCACCAGCAATCCCTCCTTCAAAATCAGTGGCGACTGATGACGCTCGTAGGCTTGCGCATAGCCCAGAAAAAACAGGAATACGCCGATGAAGATCACCGGGTGATGGGCGAAGGCGACCACCGTCGCCAGCATTGCAATGTGGATGGCGCTGACCAGCAGTGGCACCGGCGCCGCGTTCTCCATATTGCTCTTGCTCGCCTGCCCGGTATGGGCAATGTGCTTTCGCAATGCAAACGTGACGGCAGTTGCATTGATCACCACGGCGAGCGCGGCCTTGCCGCCGAAGTGTGTAGCCATGAACGCACTGTCCCAGTTCCATACCGTCGCCACCATCAGCACCGGCGGTGCGGCGTAGGAGGTGAGGGTGCCACCGATGGAAATATTGACGAACAGCACGCCCAGTGCGGCGTACTTCAATTTTTCGGGGATGTCCTTGCGAAAAATTTGCGGCGCCAGCGTCAACGCGGCCAGCGTCATCGCCGCCGGTTCGGTGATGAATGAACCGAGTATCGGCACCAGAGCCAGACCCAGCCACACTTGCGTCACCGCGCTTGTTCCCGGCAGCAGCCGTGCGAGTGCGTTGATTGCGCGCTGCACGATTTCCAGCACCGGCCGGGAGGCAGCCACCACCATGATGACGAATACGAACAGAGGTTCGGTGTACTGCCGCGACTCGGCGTAGGCCACGGCCTGACCGCCGCCCACCACTAGCGCCATCGCGAGGATCAGCACAAAAGCCCAGAAGCCGAATACCACCTCGACCTCACCGAGCAGGTGGAACAGGCCGCCATGACGCGGGTAGCGATGCGCCAGCATCTCGAACGATTTGGCGGCAAAGGTATGCAGCAGGGCGGCGGCAAACAGAGCGGCGGCGATGATCTGGATGGTGCTGGCTTCCACGGCGATGATGGCTTCCAAGAGGGACTGGCCAAATCATAGCAGGCGTGCATGCGTCGATCGGCGCAGCCCGAGATTGATGATGACGCGCAGGATGCTGCGGAAGGGGCAACATCGGGCGCCGGGGCCGCTGCTATAATCCGCGTCCGCTTGCGTGGTACCCGATAGACGCGCAGTTGCCCAGGCAGCGCCTTCTGCGGGCTTCTCACTCACTCTGCGTCTTCTCTCAGCTCGCGTCCATGGCCATCACCATCACCTCCCGTATTGCACTCGCCGATTTTTGCGCCATCGATTTTGGCACCTCCAATTCCGCCGTCGCGCTGCCACCGAACGACGCGCACGTCGGCGTGAAGCCGGGCGTGAGGCTGGTCGAACTCGAAGCCGGTTACACCTCGATTCCAACGGCGGTATTCTTCAACGCCGAGGACGGCACGCGCGCCTTCGGGCGCGCCGCGGTGCAGGCCTATGTTGACGGCTATGACGGGCGCCTGATGCGTTCGATCAAAAGCATCCTCGGTGCCGACCTGATGGAACGCAGCACCGAAGTCGGACTTGGCATCACGGTGAAGTATCTGGACGTGGTGATCGCCTATCTGCGGCAACTCAAGCAGGTGGCGGAGATCGCCAATGGCGGCGTCCTCAAACGTGCGGTGATCGGCCGCCCGGTGTTTTTTGTCGATGGCGATCCGCTGCGCGATCGTCGCGCCGAAGCGACCATGGCGGAAGCCGCCCGCGTGGCGGGTTTCGAAGAGGTGGTTTTCCAGTTCGAGCCGATCGCGGCCGCACTCGATTTCGAGCGAACCTGCGAGTCTGAAACCCTGGTGATGGTCGCCGATATCGGCGGCGGCACCTCGGATTTTTCGCTGGTGCGGGTCGGGCCGCAGCGCCACGCCTTGCTGGATCGGCAAAGCGATATTCTTGCCAACCATGGTGTGCACGTGGCGGGTACCGATTTTGACCGTGAAGTCAGCCTTGCCGCGATCATGCCCGAACTGGGTTTTGGCTCGCCCGGACGCCAGCAGGCGCGCGTGCCGGGCGCCGTGTATTTCGATTTGGCCACCTGGCACTTGATCAACACCGTCTATGCCGCCAATCGTGTGGTGGAGTGTCGGCTGATGCGCAGCATGTATGCCAATCCGCTGTTTCACGATCGTTTGCTGCGCGTGCTCGAACAGCGGCTGGGCCATGCGCTGGCGGCGCAGGCGGAAGCCGCCAAGATCGCGGTCTCGGAGAGCGGCCATGCCGACCTCAATCTCGAGTTGGTGGAGCCCAGCCTGCGCCCGACGTTCGATGAGCGCCGCCAGCGTCAGGCGCTCGGCGAACGCCTGCACAGCATTGTTGCGGCAGCGAAAGAAACGCTGCAGCAGGCCGGTATTGCCGACGCCGCCGTGGGCGCACTTTACTTTACCGGCGGCTCAACCGGGCTGACGGTGCTGACCGAGGCCATTGCCGCAGTGCTGCCGGCGGCGCGGCGCGTCAGCGGCGACCGCTTTGCCAGCGTCGCCAGCGGGCTGGGTGTTTATGCCCAGCGGCGATTTCGCTGATATCGCCGATGCCGCTGAACGGCGGCAGGGTAAAATCCTGCTCAAGTCTATTCCGGTCTTCACGCTGACATCTTCGGAAAATCCGGCGGCGCGGCGCGATCACCGCCGTTTCTCTCGCCGGTAAATTGTGCGCGGTTTGCTGGGATAATCGCCCCTTCTCCACCAAGATTGATAAAAACATGTATCAGACCTATTTCAACGGCGCGTGGAGTGAGGGCAATACGCCCATCTTCGGCGCCATGGATCACAGTGTGTGGCTGGGTTCTTCGGTGTTCGACGGCGCGCGCGCCATTCGCGGACTGGTACCCGACCTCGATCTTCATCTTGAACGCGTGCGCCAATCTGCCGAAAAGCTGGGTCTGGCCTGTCCCTGCAGCGTGGCCGAAATGACCGCGCTGGTAAAACAGGGCATCGCGCGTTTCCCTGCAGACGCCGAGCTTTACATCCGCCCGCTGGTATTCGCGACTGAAGGATTGCTGATCCCGGACACGGCCAAATCCGCTTTCGCGCTGACCCTGTTCGATGCGCCAATGCCGCCGTTCACCGGCTTCTCTGCCTGTCTATCAGCGCTGCTGCGCCCCGATCCGCTGATGGCCCCGACGGACGCGAAGGCGTCCAGCCTCTACGCCAATACCACCCGTGCGCTGCGCGATGCCAAAGCGCGCGGCTTCGATAATGCCGTGGTGCTCGATGGTCACGGCCACGTAGCCGAGTTCGCGACCTCCAATCTGTTTCTGGTCAGCGCAGCGGGCAAGGTGGTCACCCCGGTAGCCAATGGTACCTTCCTCGCCGGTATAACCCGTGCGCGCGTCATCAAGCTGCTGGCCGCGGCCGGGGTGCTGGTTGAGGAACGCAGCGTCCGACCCGCCGAGCTCGACGATGCACAGGAAATTTTCAACACCGGCAATTTCGGCAAGGTACAGCCCTGCGTGCGTTACCAGATGCGCAGCCTGCCGGTCGGGCCCATCGCGATCCTGGCGCGTGAGCGCTATATGGCGTTTGCGCAGGACGCCACGCTGAACTGAATGCTTCCGGAGGCTGCACGCCCGCTCGTGTGCCCTTGATGGCCCCCGCGCGGTTGATGGAGCGCGCTAACTCACCATGCATTTCAGGCCGCCGCCGCACGTCTTCAGTACAGACGTGCCTTCGCCGGCGCCACGCTGCGACTGCCTGTGGGTGTAGCGGTAGGTGTGTCGCCAGGCGCCGGGCTGATCGAATGGGGTTTCCGCCGATCCGGCAGTGCCGGTATGATAGGCATACTACGGTCTGCCCACCCTTGCCATCATCGACATAATCGAGAATAGCCATGAGCACCCTGACCGATGCCATGAACCCGGCAGAAAACCCTGCCGAAGGACCGCGCCGTCAGGACGACAATGCTGCGCTGGCCCCTATGGATAGCGCAGACGAACAGCTGGCCGCAGAACGTGCCGCCATCAAGGATGGGCTGCAGCGCGCCAGGCGCGATCAACTGGAAACGGTTGATGCGGTCAATCGCGAGGACATAGAGGTCGCCATGCAGGCGGCGGCGCGCATGCGCGCACAGGTCGATCGCGAAGCCGTGCGTGTCGCGCTGGCGCTGCGCAAGGCCGAGATCGCGATGGAGCAGGCGGCGCAGCAGCGCATCATGATCGAGGCCGATGCGCGCAAGGTGGTTGACGCGCGCATGGTCGCCGAACGCGAAGCCGCAGCCGCGGCGCGCGCGCGCGCGGAAGCTGAACAGAAATTGATCGACGAAGCCGAAGCCAGGCAGCGTACCGAGGCCGAATTGCTGAGCGCTGCCGAAACGACCGGGCAGGCAGAACGCGATGCGTATGTACTCGCGCAGCGACGCATCGAAGCCGAACAGATGGTTACCAAGGCGGCCACCGAGCGCATCGCCGCCGAGGCGAGTGCGCAACAGGCCCTGCAACTGCGCATGACGGCTGCTGATGAACTTGAGGTGGCGACCCAAACCCGCCTCGCCGCTAAAACCCGCTTGGCTGAATTGGCGAGCGAGCGGTCGGAATACGAGGCGCGGCTGTTTGCGGCAGCTGAAGCAGCAGGCGCTGCAGACAGTACCCGACAAGATGAAGAGGTTGCGCGCGAGGCAGCTGAGCAGTGCGCTGCACTGGCGCGTGCGGCCGAGCAGCAGAACCATGAACGTATCGCCGCCGAAACCGCAGCACGCGAGGCCGCTGAAGCGCGCCTTGCTGCGGAGCGTAACGCTGAAGTGGCGGCGAATGCGCGCGCCGCCGCAGAACGTACCCTGCTAAATGAAATTGCCGCGCGCGAGCAGGTGGAAGCGGAGTTGTGTGCCGCAGCAGAAACGCGTGCGCAAGCTGACCGAGACGCCGTAAATTTGGCGCAACAACGCATGGCTGCCGAGGGGCAACTCGCGGTGACAGCACGTGGGCGCGCGCAGATCGAGCAGGATGGCGAGGCGCTGGCGCATGAACGTCAACAGATCGCCGCGCGGATGGAAACGCTGGCACGTGAACGTGAAACGGCCGAGCAGGGTTTCGCGGCCGCAGTGGAACAGGTCAGTGCCGACAGCAAGCTGCGCGACCAGGCCCTGGCGCTGGCCCAGAGTGAAATTGAACTATGTGGCGTGATCGAAGCGAAGCTGCAAGCGGAACGCGAAGCCGCACGCCTTGCCGTTGAGCGCAGCGAGGCTGCGCAGAAGGCAGTGGATGCGTCACGCGCACGTGAGAGCAAGCAAGGCGAATTCACTGCGGTACAGCAGACCATCGCGTCGGCAGAGGCAGCACGCGCCGAGGCGGAAGCCGCATGCACTGAAGCGGAAGCCGCATCGGCAGTGGCGCAGGCCAACGCCGATACAGAACATGCGCAGCGCGATGAGGCGCTTGCCCTGGAACAGCAAGAGAACGCATTGCGCCTGGCGCTCGACAGCAAGGCGCAAGCCGAGCAACTGGCCGCGCGCATGGCCAAGGAGCGGCAAGAGGCGGCATTACGCTCAATCGAAGCGGCAAATGCACGCACCAGGACCCAGCGCGACCATGCGCTTGCACAGCAGCAACGCGAAGCTGAATTGCGCGAGGTGGAGAATGCCAGAGTCCAGGCAGAAGAGGAAGCCGCGCGCCTTGCTGCCGAGCGTGTGCAGGCACTCAAGCGGGCGGCAGAGGCTGCGCGCGCACGTTCCCAGGCAGAGGTCGCCGCTATCCATGCGAGCAAGGTCGCGGATCTTGCGCGTCGCGACCAGGCGTTGGCCCAGGAACAGCATGATATTGAGCTGCGTGCAGCAGCGGATGCCAAAACGGAAGCCGAACAGGAAGCTGCCCGCGCCGCAATTGAGCGCATGGATGCGGTCAAGCGTGCGACCGATGCCGCCCTTGCCCGCGAAGCATCAGTAGCCGCCGAGGCGGCGGCACGTACCGAGGCGGAGCGCGCGCACCGCGATCAGGCGGCTGTTCAGGAACAGGCCGAGATTGACTTGCGCAATGCCGCAAACGCAACCGCCGAGGCCGAATACGAGGCGGCGCGCATGGCCGAGGAAAGCGCAGCAGGCGAACAGCGGCGGTCGGATGCGGCTAAGGCCCGCGTGCGCGCCGAGCTGTCGGCGCTTGCGGAAGTGGAAGTGCACATCGTCCGCGAGCGTAAGTTGTTGGCCAGTACCGAGCGGCGTGCGCAGGCGGAAGCGGCTGCCCTGGAAACGGAACAGGTGCGTCATGCCGCAGAAGAAATGCTGGCCGCAGTGACCCAGCAGCGTGCGGTGGCCCAACAGACCCCGTTGATTGCCGCTGGCGAGTCGAGGCTTGGATCGATGCGCGCTGCAAGTCGGGTGCAAGTTACCGACCAAACGGGCGACCCACCCGACCGAAGGCCGCCGGCGCAGTCGAGCCGAGCGAATCGCGTGGTGCTGGCCGGCGTTTTTATATTGGTGCTTGGCGTTGCGCTGGGCTACGGCATGGGCGCGATGCAGCAGGCTTCCGTTGCGCCGCCGGACGGACGGACGGAGGCGGCGCCGGCAATAACACCAGCGCCGGCAGCGGTATCGGCGGGGCTCGTTACAGCGGCCGCAGCACCGGGTTGGCAAATTCCCGCCACGCTTGAGGAACCTGTTGCCTTGAAACCGGATCGAAGAGTTGATGTCTTTGCCGATCGCGTGCGTCGCCGTTAAATTGTCGCCAAGTTGCCATTCAGTCGCCGTTAAAATATTGTCATGACCTTGAACGCCCCAGCGCAGCCTGTCGATTTTCGCTTGCCGGTTCGTTTCCCGCACCGGGCGCGTCGGCATTGGCGATGACCGGACGCGCAAAACGTTACGCCCTCATCGCCGCGTTGACGTTAACGGTGCTGGTGGCCTTGCTGCTGGTCGGCGCGCACTTCGCGACCCAGGCGCTGAAAGAAAAAGTGGAGCAGGCGTTGGGCCCGACCGGCGAGGTCCGCGAAATGGTGGTGGGCCTGACCGCCATTGAGTTGCGTGGTGTGCGCATTCGTGCGCCGCAGGGCTGGCCGGCGGCGGATACCATGCGGGCAGAGCGTGTGGTGGTGGTGCCGGATCTGCGCGACCTGCTGTCGGCCAAAGTACGCGTGCAGCGCATCACTATTGAATCGGCCTACCTGTCGATCCTGCGCACCCGCGAAGGCCGCGTGCGACTGGTGCCCAGCCTGCTTGAAACCGCCGCCGGCAAGTCTGACAAAGGCGCCGACAAGAGCGGCAAGAAAGAGGCTGGCGGCGTACCGGTCAGCGTTAACACCATTGAATTGCGCGACGGTGTGGTGGAATTTTTCGACGCCAGCATTCGCCAGCCGGCGCACAAGTTGAGGCTGGAGCAGATCAATGCCAACATCGGCAATCTGAGCCTGCCCGGATTGGGCGGGCGCATGTTGCTGGCGGTCGAGGGCACCGTCAAGGGCGTGCAGCGCGACGGCAAGCTGAATCTCAATGGGTGGCTGGAACTGGCCGACAAGAATTCACAGCTCAGCACCAAACTGCGCGGCGTCGATATGGTGGCGTTCCAGCCCTATCTGCTCAAGTCCGCCGAGACCGGTGTGCGCAAAGGTTCACTCGATCTCGATCTCAGCTCGGAAGTACGCAAGAACATCATGCATGCCCCCGGTACGATCACGCTTTCCGGGCTGGAGCTCGAGCCGGGCGCGGGCCCGTTCGAGACCTTCATGGGCATGCCGCGCAGCGCCATCCTGGCGACGATGAAGAACAAGAAGGACCAGATCAATGTGCAGTTTGCGCTCGACGGCGATTTGGGTGACCCGAAGTTTTCGCTCAACGGCAGTTTTTTGAAACAGGTCGGCTCGACGATTGCGCAGACCCTCGGTATCAGCATTGAAGGTTTGGTGCGCGGTGTCGGCGAAGCGCCCGGCGGCATCACCGATGCGTTGAAGAATCTGTTCAAGAAATAACGCGGTCGCTCTGGCGCGAAGCCGTGCTGCCTTCCAGCCGCGGTCTATAATCCGCTGCACAATGATGGGGCGCTTTGTGCAACGTCAAACTTTTCCACCCTAGCCAAAGAGTGAATATGAAACCAATCCACTGCAAGTCAGGAATGCTCAAAGCCGTGTTTGCACTGGCGGTTTTCGGCAGTGCCGCGTTGATGAACAGCGCCCATGCCGCCGATACCCCGTCGCTGGAAACAATCATCGCCGGCTCACATCGCAGCGAGGCCAATCGGGCGCGCAATATCTATCGCCATCCGGTCGAGACCCTGGCCTTCTTCGGCGTGCGTCCGGATTCCAAGGTGGTCGAGATCTGGCCGGGCGGTGGCTGGTATACCGAAGTGCTGGCGCCCTATGTGCGCGAGCGTGGCCAGTACGTCGCTGCGTTTCCGGCCAATGCGCCGCGGTCGCGCAAGAATTTCGACGACAAGCTGGCGCAGAAGCCGGAGTTGTACAGCAAGGTGGCGATCATGCCGCTGGCCGCGCCGGGCAATCTGAACATTCGCCCCGACGGTGGCGCCGATGTGGTGCTGACCTTCCGCAATGTGCACAACTGGCTGGAAGACGGAACCGTGGATGCGTTTTTCGGCGCCTTCTTTGCTGCACTGAAGCCGGGCGGCGTGCTGGGTGTGGTGGAGCATCGAGCCAAACCGGGCACCACGCTCGCGCAATCGAAAGGATCCGGTTACATGAGCGAAGACTATGTGATTGAACGCGCTACCGCGGCCGGCTTCAAGCTCGATGCGAAGAGCGAGATCAACGCCAATCCCAAAGACACCAAGGACTATGCCAAAGGTGTGTGGACCTTGCCGCCGGTGCTGACCAATGGCGCCACCGATCGCGAGAAATATCTGGCCATCGGCGAATCGGACCGCATGACGCTGCGTTTCGTGAAGCCATAAGCAAAAAAATGAAAGTCCAGCATTGGCGCGGCGTTTGGGATAAAAATGCTTGAAAAGGAGCGCCAGTGCTGGAGTTTGAAAAAATGACACTTCTCGAAACCTCAAATATTCGTCATTCCAGCGCAGGCTGGAATCCAGTCCTTCGTTGAATCAAACACTTGGGCGGACTGGGTCCCAGCCTGCGCTGGGACGACGAGTTTTTTAGAAGTTCCCAAAATTTCAGACGATGGAAGCTCAACTTGACCGTTCAATGGAATCGCGGCGCAATACTTCCATGAAAGTCCAGGCCACATCAAGAGCAGCAAGACTCTTTGGGTTCTATTGAGCTACGATCAGGCATGGACCAGCTCAACTCTCTCGAATCGATGGGCTTCACTCTGCCCAGCCCCGCCTATCTGTTCGGCGCCTTGATGTTTGGCCTCATCGGTTTTGCCGCCTGGCGATATGGCAGGAAGGCATCCCTCGGCCTGACTAAATGGCTGGGTGTTGCCCTGATGTTTTTCCCCTACTTCATTGCCGAGACCTGGTTGTTGTATGTGGTCGGCGTCGGATTGTGCGTTGGTATATATTTTTCGCGCGGATGAGGTCGCAAGTATTGCGATTCGCAAAATGGCGACTTACGAGTCCAAGACTCGGGGCGTGAAGCTGAACCTTGGCTTGATCTTCCAATTCAATCTTTGCAGGATAAATTAATGATTAAATTTTCTTGTCTAATCTCGCCCCGGCCTTATCGAACATGAACAAGCGCAACTGGGAATCTTTGGCAGGCGCGTTTGTCATCGCCGCCTTGCTCATCCTCGTCATCAACCCCGAGTTGCGGGCATTCCGCCTGCTCGCTGACTTGATCGGTATCGAGACCGTGTTCCTGCTGTTCGCTACCCAGTTGCGCGCCAATTGGCCTTTGATTGCCGGCTATTCGCGCGTGGCTGCAAAATCGCTTGGCCGCATCGCGATCCGCATGCTCGACGCCACACGCTGGTGGGTGCAGGGCCTGCTGCCGCCCAAGGGAGTGTGGCTTACAGCTGAGGGGGTAGGAGTTATGTGCTTCAGCGGGCTCATCGCGGTTAGCAACCGGGTCGCGCGACGCTAACGGCCCATAACAGACGCTCGCATCCAACATTCAATGGCCTATTGATGAATCGCCTGCCCGGTCTGGACCTGCTTCGTGCCATCGCCATCATCTGGGTGATTCTTTTCCATTCATTCATCGTCGGCGGGTTGGGGCCAGACTTCGCTTGGCTTTCGCGTTTTGGCTGGGCTGGCGTCGACATCTTTTTCGTTCTCAGCGGCTTCTTGATCGGCACGCAGGTATTCCGGCAATTGCAGCAGAGCGCAGGCTTTTCAGTAAGTGGCTTTTACGCGCGGCGTGCTTGGCGCATCCTGCCAGCCTTTGCTGTGGTGCTAGCGCTCTATGTGTTCTTTCCGGCTCTTCGCGAAGCGCCAGGGCTGGAGGCATGGTGGCAGTTCGCTACGTTCACAATGAATTTGTTGATCGACTATGACCAAAACCAGGCGTTCTCGCACGCATGGTCGCTATGCGTGGAGGAACATTTCTATCTGATCTTCCCGCTTCTGGCGTGGTGGCTGGCAAGCCGTGTTTCCGCGTCGCGATTCCTAGGTGCTTGCGCGGTTGTGGTGATACTTGGCATCGCTCTGCGTGCCACAACTTGGCTGCACTATGCGGCAATTGAGCCGCCGCGCAACTGGTTTATTGAGGAGCTCTACTACCCCACGTGGATGCGGCTGGACGGCCTGCTCATGGGTGTAATGCTGGCAGCCCTGCGTGTATATCGGCCTCAAATCTGGGCAAGTCTGCAGTTACGGTCCAACGCCTGCTTGCTAGGAGGTGTGGCGGTATGCTGCTTTGCACTTTGGTTGTTTCGCCAGCGGACGGGGCTTCTGGCCAACACGTTCGGCTGGCCATTGCTGTCATTCGGGTTCGGCTTGCTGGTGTTTGCGGGTGCCGACCGCAATAGTCTTATTGGTCGCTGGCGTGTGCCAGGCGTTGGCTGGATCGCAGCAATCTCGTATAGCCTCTACTTGAGCCATAAGATCGCATTTCATGTGGTGCACGTGGCGATCGAACCATTGATAAAGGGCTCCAATTTTCTCTTATTCTTGGCGTATGCATCTTCAACGTTTGTATTTGGGGCGGCTCTGCACTATCTCGTCGAACGCCGGTTCTTGCGCTGGCGCGATCGACGGGTGAACGCGCGAGAAACCGCTCTTACGCCCGCTACCTAGTAACACGGCTAGGCTCGCTTACGGTAAAACTGAAC
>JANMXS010000188.1:0-24991 GCA_031394335.1 Burkholderiales bacterium | reverse complement strand
CCCGGCTATCTCGGGCCGCTGAACCTGCAAAAACCTGTCAAGCTGGTCGTTGACCGCGAGGTCGCCGCCATGGCCGACTTCGATGCCGCGCTGGATGGCGAGGATGCCCTTGCCGTCCGGTGAAGGATCACCCGACACCACATTGCGCAGGTCGGCAACGAGTTCCGGATCGGGCAAATCGCGGCCCCAGTTGATGCCGGTGTAATGGAAGTCTTCCGCATTGGCGCCGGATACGAAGTCGCTCATATTGGCAACCGTGCGGTCGGCGACGATATGCACCGGCTTGTTCAAACCGACCGGGCCAAGATAACCCGGCTTGCAGCCAAAGTGTTCGATGATTTCGCTCTCGGTAGCAAAGCGGAAACCCTTGTTCAAGCCCGGCACCTTGCTGGCCTTTATTTCATTCAACTCGTGGTCACCGCGCAACAGCAGCAACCAGATGTCGGCGCTGACGGGATTGCCTTTTTCATCGATCTTGTCAGCGGCCAGCACGATCGATTTGACCGTCTGCGCAAGCGCCAAGCCGAGCAGAGCAGCGACGTCTTCGCATTTGGCCTTGCCGGGTGTCGGCGTTTTCGCCATGACCTGCGCTGCCCCCGCACGTGCAGCAAGCAAGGGCAGGGCTTCGGCCAGTTCGATATTGGCGGCGTAATCGGACTGCGGGCAGTAGGCAATCGCATCCTCGCCGGTATCGGCAATTACCTGGAACTCGTGCGAGCGTGAGCCGCCGATCGCGCCGGTATCGGCCTTGACTGCGCGGAACGTCAGCCCCAACCGCGTGAAGATGCGGGTGTACGCCGCGTACATGGAGTCGTAACTTTTCGCGGCAGCGGCTTCATCGCGGTCGAAGGAATAGGCGTCTTTCATGGTGAATTCGCGACCGCGCATCACGCCGAAACGGGGGCGGCGCTCGTCGCGAAATTTGGTCTGGATGTGATAAAAATTCACCGGTAGCTGGCGATAGCTTTTGATCTCGTTGCGGGCGATATCGGTGATCGCTTCTTCAGAGGTCGGCTGGACGATGAAGTCACGGCCATGACGGTCCTTGATGCGCATTAATTCCGGGCCGTAATTTTGCCAGCGATTGGTTTCCATCCACAGCTCGGCCGGCTGCACCACCGGCATCAGCAATTCGATGGCGCCGGCTGAATTCATTTCCTCGCGGATGATGTTCTCTACCTTGCGAATGGTGCGCAAGCCCATCGGCATGTAGTTATAGATGCCGGCGGCGAGCTTTTTGATCATGCCGGCGCGCAGCATCAATTTCTGCGAGGTGATATCCGCGTCTGCGGGGGCTTCTTTGAGGGTCGAGAGGAAAAACCGGGATGCGCGCATTTTCTTTTGATATTCAGTGGGTTGGACGTGAGTGCAGAGCGTATTTTACACTGCCGGAAACCGCCAACCCTACCCAATGCCAAAGTTTTGTGAAAGAATCAATGCAACTTTAGAATTGGAAGGGCAACCATGATTGATCGTGATGGTTATCGCCCGAACGTCGCCATCGTTCTTTGCAACGCGAAGAACGAGGTGTTTTGGGGCAAGCGTATCAAGGAGCACGCGTGGCAGTTCCCGCAGGGTGGCATCAAGATGGGCGAAAGCCCGGAGGACGCCATGTACCGGGAGCTTGAAGAAGAAACCGGGTTACTCCGCGAGCATGTAAAAATTCTGGGCCGCACCAAGGGCTGGCTGCATTATCACGTGCCCTCGCACTGGATAAAGCGCGAATGGCGCGGCACCTACAAGGGCCAGAAACAGATCTGGTATCTGCTGCGTCTTACTGGACGCGATCACGATATCCGTCTGCGCGCCAGCACGCATCCCGAATTCGATGCCTGGCGCTGGCACGATTACTGGGTGCCGCTGGACAACGTGATCGAGTTCAAACGCGATGTCTATCGGCAGGCGCTGCAGCAACTGGTGCGTTATCTTGACCACTCCCCACGCACCCAGCACGGCGTGAACCGCAACATCGCGCGTAACACCAGCCTCTCAAGTACCGGCGCCTATCCGCTTATTGGCGCCGAAGTGGGGAACAGCGTGACGGGGATGGCGACCGATTTGGCGACGGATGCACCGTCGGTGCAGGCGGGTTAGCCACAACTCATGAATCCGCGCCCAGAATGAGCATGGTCACCTGAGGTGGCCATGTTCATTTCAGCAGGCCGATTATGGACTCGTCAGTCACCATGCTGCGGTACCGCACCGAGGACGGGCGCGATGTTTGCAGCCTCGGCAATTTTGTGGTGATCGCGTGCGAACAGCAGGTAGAAGGTCGGCACCACGAACAGCGTCAGCACCGTGCCCAACGTCATGCCGCCAACAATTACCCAGCCGATCATCTGCCGTGATTCCGCACCGGCGCCGCGCGCCAGCGCCAGCGGCACCGCGCCCAGCACCATCGCGCCGGTGGTCATCAGGATAGGGCGTAGGCGCAACACTGCCGCCTGAATGACGGCGTCGCGCATCGCAAGGCCCTTTTCCTGCAACTGATTGGCGAACTCCACGATCAGAATCCCGTGCTTGGTGATCAGCCCCACCAGCGTGACCAGGCCGATCTGGCTGTAGACATTGAGCGTCCCGCCGGAGAGCCACAGCGCCAGCAGCGCACCGGTCATCGACAGCGGCACCGTCAGCATGATCACGAAGGGATCGACAAAGCTTTCAAACTGCGCCGACAGCACCAGGTAAATGAACGCCAGTGCCAGGACAAAGGTGAGATAAATGCTGCCCGAAGAATCGCGGAACTCGCGTGCCTGTCCGAACAGATCGGTCTGCACGGTCTGTGGCAGCACTTTCTGCGTGCTGGCCTGCATCACATCGATCGCTTCCTTGATCGAGAAGCCCGGCGCCAGATTGGCGTCGATGCGTGCGGCGCGCAGCTTGTTAAAGTGGTTGAGACTGCGCGGTGCTACCGATTCGCGCACGGTCAGCAGATTGGACAGCTGCACCATTTCATTATTGCGGCCTCGCACATAGATATTGGTGATGTCATCCGGATTGGAACGATCGACATTGGCCACCTGCACCAGCACATCGTACTGCTCGCCATCCTGCTTGAAGCGCGTGACCTGGCGACCGCCGAGCATGGTTTCCAGGGTGCGCCCGACCGCCTCGACGTTGGCGCCCACGTCGGAAATCTTGTCGCGGTTGACCGACACTTTCAGCTCCGGCTTGTTGAGACGCAGGTCCGAGTCCATATCCATGAAGCCGGGGTTCTTCAAAGCTTCAACCATCAGCCGATCGACATATTGCTGCAGTTCTTCATACGATGCCGAGGTCATGATCACAAACTGCAGCGGCTTGTCGCGCCCCTGCCCGAGCGAGGCAGGATTGACCGCGTAGGCGTTGACCCCGGCCAGGTTGCGAAACTTCGGCTGTAGCTCGCGCTGAATTTCCTGCTGGCTGCGGCTGCGTTCATTCCAGTTTTTCAGACGTAAAATCACGCGACCGTCGGACACTGTGGGGAAGCCCGCGATCGAGTTGTAAAGCGCCATTTCCGGCACTTCCTTGTACATATCCTCGATCTGCGCTATGTAGCCAGCGGTGTAGCCTATGGTGGAGCCCTCAGGCGCACTGACTACGCCGAAGACGATGCCGCGGTCTTCGACAGGCGCCAGTTCCTGCTTGAGGCTCATGAACAAGGGGATGGCAAGCGCGACGAACACCAGCCACAAGCCGATGCCGACCGCACGCCGTTGCAGGACCGCCGCCAGCGTGCGCTTGTAGAGCGCGGTGAGCCGTTCGAAAAAGGATTCGATGGCGTTGTAAATTCGACCATGCTTCACCTCGTGTTTCAGGATCAGCGAGCACATCATCGGCGACAAGGTCAAGGCGACAAAGCCGGACACGACCACCGCGCCCGCCAGCGCCAGCGCGAACTCGATAAACAGCCGCCCGGTGCGGCCGGTAGCAAAGGCCAGTGGCGCATAAACCGCCGCCAGCGTCATCGTCATTGCCACTACCGCAAAGGCGATTTCCCTGGCGCCTTCCAGCGCGGCCTGCACGCGCGGCATGCCCGCCTCGAGTTTCTGATAAATGTTTTCCAGCACCACGATCGCATCATCGACCACCAGGCCGATCGCCAGCACCATTGCCAGCAGTGTCAGCGTATTGATGCTGAAGTTGAAGGCGTACATCAAGGTAAAGGCGCCGATCAGCGAAACCGGGATCGTCACCAGGGGAATGATGGTCGCACGCAGATTGCGCAGAAAAAGGAAAATCACCAATGCAACCAGAATCACCGCTTCCCAGATGGTGCCGAACACCGCCTTGATGGCCTGCTCGATGAAAATCGAGGTGTCGTAGACCACATTTATTTCCATGCCTGCGGGCAGATTTTTCTGGATCAGATCGGCTTCCTTACGCACCGCCAACGAAAGCTCCAGCGGGTTGGCGGTCGCCTGCTTGATGATCGCCAGGGTCGCCGCATTACGGCCAAGGAAGCGGGCGATGATGCGCTCGTCGCTGGCGGCAACCTCGGTACGCGCCACGTCCTTGATACGCACCGGATAGCCGGCCGCATCGCGGATCACGATATTGCTGAATTGTTCGGGGGTCTGCAGATCGGTCTGCGCCAGCACTGAAAATTCGCGCGCACTGCTTTCGATGCGGCCCGCCGGGACTTCCACGTTCTGGCGGCGCAAGGCATCCTCCACATCCGCCGGGCCCAGCTTGTAGGCCGCCAGTTTGCTGCGGTCCAGCCAGATGCGCATGGATACTTTCCGCTCGCCGAAAATGCGCACATCAGCCGCACCCGGCAGCGTGGAAAAGCGCGGCTTGATGTAGCGGTTGGCGTAATCGGATACTTCCAGCGCGTTGTGTTTGCTGCTGTAAAACGCGACGAATATGATTGGATCGGCGTCCGCTTCCACTTTGGCGATGATCGAATCATCCGCCGCCACGGGCAGGCGACCGCGCACGCGCGCGACCTTGTCGCGCACATCGGCCGCCGCCGAATCGGGATCGCGGGTCAATTTGAACTTGATATTGATCTGGCTGCGCTCCGAGCGCGACTGCGAGGTCATCACATCGACGCCTTCGATGCCCGACAGGGAATCTTCCAGCACCTTGGTGATGGTGGATTCCACCACGGCGGCGCTGGCGCCTTTGTAGAGTGTATCTACACTCACCACTGGCTCGTCGATTTTCGGATACTCGCGAACCGACAGGCGACTGTACGAAATAACGCCGAGCAGCAACACGCCCAGACTCAGGACCGTCGCGAACACCGGCCGCTTGATGCATAGTTCCGGAAGCGTCATGACTTCTCCCGCAAGGCTGCGTCAGCCTTGCCAGCATTGTTGGTTTCTGCGGTCACGGCACCGTCTTTCGCCGGCACGGCCGTCGCCTCTGCCGGACGCGGCGTTGGCGCCTCCACCACTTTCACGGTAACGCCATCCTTAAGCTTCAATTGTCCGGCAGTGACGACGATATCGTCCGTCTTTAATCCGGTCGCCACTTCAACCTGGCCTTCGCGGCGCTGGCCGATATCAATCTTGACGCGCTGCGCGCGCCCCTCAACCACGCGATAGACATACTGATCGTCTCCGACCGGAAACAGTGCCTGCTCCGGTACTGTCAATGAATCGCGGCTTTCGCTCAGCAGCAAGCGTACGCGCGCGAACATGCCGGGACGCAGGCGCGCCTCGCCGTTCCTGACCACCGCGCGAATCACGATCGAGCGTCCGTTGGCATCGACCAGCGGGTTGATGGCGAACACACGGCCGTCGAAATCCTGATTGGGAAACGCGTCCAGCGCGATTTGCAATGACTGTCCCACGCGCACCTGCTTCAGATATATTTCCGGCACCTTGAAGTCGACCTTGAGCGGATCAACACCTTCAAGGTTGACGATGTCCTGGCCGTCCTTGACGTAATCGCCCACGCTGATCAACCGCAGGCCGACGAGTCCGGAAAATGGCGCCTTGATTTCAAGCTTGGTGAGCTTGGCGGCAGACAGGTCATAGGCCGCTTGCGCGACGCGGAAATTATTGTCGGCCTCGTCTTTCGCCTGGCTGGAGATGAAGCCTTTTTTCTGCAGGTCGAGAGCGCGCTCCAGTTTGCTTTTGCTCAAACTCAAATTGGCGTCGGCCTGTGCGAGCTCAGCACGCTGCACCGAGGCGTCGAAGCGGATCAGCGGTGCGCCGCGAATCACGCGCGAACCTTCGGAGAAAAGGATTTCGGCAACTCGGCCGGCAATCTCGGGACGAATCACCACCGATTCATCCGAGCGCAACGAGCCGACTGCGGTAATGCTCTGCGCGAGACGGGTTGCGCGCACTTTGACGACCTCAACGGCGACGCTACCGGCGGCACCCGCTGCATTTTTTGCATTCGCCGGTGCCGTTGCATTCGCCGCGTTTGAGTTGGACTGATTTTTGCCCAGCCAGTAAGCGCCGCCGCCGACGGACAATAGCGCGACGACGACGCCGGCGACAAGTAATGCTTTTTTCATGTGTTTGCGAGTAGGGTAATTCGGGATCAACCAGGCTTCGGTATCGGCTTGCATCTGCGGGGGAGCGCGCCGCGCCGCAAGCGCAATTATCGCCTGTTTCCGTTGGGCTGCCTGCGCACCAGCAAGTTCATTCCGCGTTCCGGGTTGCGGAACAGCCAGGACGACAGCCTACAGGCGGTGGCGTTAAGCCGGAATGTCCGGCGTCAACTGCGCTTCAAGGAACGAAATCTGATCTTTCAACAGCAGCTTGCGCTTCTTGAAGCGGCGTAACTGCAACTGATCGTGTACGGGGGTTGCCATCAGCGCGCTGATGGCCAGATCAAGATCGCGATGCTCTTCCTTGAGCTCGATAATCCGGCGTTCAATGGTTTGGCTGGTGTCGTTGGCGGCGGTGGTCATTGTGAAGGCGATGATATTTCAGTCGAATATACCGCGTTGCCTTGGCAATTGCATCACCCGGATGAAAGGCAATGACGGACGTGAGCACAGGGGTAACATTTGAGACACAGTTGATTTTTGCCAATATTCGGAGTGAAATGTTCAAAAGGGCGATTCCAGCAGCATGGATCGTCTGGAATGCAAAATAGCGGGGTACGCCAAACCGGCAAGTCGCTCCGCGACGGGAATTTTCATGCAAATTCGACGTAACGATTTTGATGTCACCAATCGCATCCAGACAACCGATCCTGCGTTGGTAGAGCGAGAGATAAGCCGGCTGTTCCGACTGCTTTATCCGGGAGCTTCCCAGCAGGCGATGGCGCGTGCATTTGCGGATATCACGAAGCTGTATAGCGGCAACTACGCCGGCTACCTGGCTTGCGATACCTCTTATCACGATCTGCAGCACGTTATGGAAGTCACGCTGGCGATGTCGCGGCTGATGGATGGCTATGAACGGTCGCGCCGCGAGTCTCCGGCGTTTGGCGCGCCGCTGTTCCAGCTGGGTATTGTCACCGCGTTGTTTCACGACATGGGGTACTTGCGCAAAACTACCGAAGTCGATGCCAAAACGGGCGCCGTGTTCACCGTCAATCATGTCTCGCGCGGGGCCATATTTTTACGCGACTATCTGCCGCAGATCGGCATGAGCGAGTACGCCGAAGCCGGGGCCGAGCTGATTCACTTTACGGGCTATGAAAAACGCGTCGGCGATATCCTGATTGCAGAACCTCAACTGCGACTGCTCGGCAGTTTGCTGGGTTCATCGGACATCATCGCGCAGATGGCGGATCGTTGTTACCTCGAGAAGTGTCGCGACCGCCTGTATCCCGAGTTTGTCGAGGGCGGTTTAGCCGTCAGGAAAACGGCGGTGGGCGAGCAGATCATATTCTCATCGGGTGAAGACCTGGTGAAAAAAACCCCGGCATTCTTCGATACGGCGGTACAGCGCCTGGAACAGGAATTGGGCGGCGCCTACAACTATGCCGCAACCCATTTCGGCGGCTTCAATCTCTATCTTCACGCGGCCAGCAAGAATGTGCACTTCGCCAAACAGGTGGGCGGCAACAGCCGTTACTCGCTGCGCCGCACGCCGCCTGATACGCTGCCGGAGTCGGGCGCGATTCATTAGCGGCTGCTCGCCGTTTTGCGACCAACTTTTGCTATTTTCCCGGATTGAAAAATCTATGACTGGCGCGGCGTTTGGGGCAAAAATGTCTGGAGAGGCTCGCCAATAGGCGATCCGCAACATCTCCCGCTATGGGGATAGTAAACGGTTGGCAAATCAAACAAGCGCGCCGGGCATCGCTTCCTGTAAAGTCGCGGCATGAAAACGAAAAAACCTGAGGCCATAGCGCCCAAAGAGCCCAAAGCGGCGCCGGTGGTCAAACGATCCAAGGGTGCCAAAGTGCCCAAGACGCCATCAGCGCTGCAAGTGCATCTGAAGGCGGAAGCCGCCAAAACGCCTTCCGCGCCGAAGCTTTCCAAACCATCGCCCGCCAGCGTCTCCGCCACCGCTACGTCGTTTTCTTCAGCGTCGGTTTCGCTGCTGGCCTATTGCCGCGCTGGCTTCGAACCGGATTTGGTCACTGAACTGGTGACCCGCATTGGTGGGCAGCCGACGACAACAGCAGCGGTCCCCACCAGTGGGTTTGTGCGGCTGACTTTTCCGCCTGCTGCGGCCAAGCACATAGGGCCGGTGTTGCGCGAGTCGTCCATTTTTGCGCGGCAGATGATGCTGTCGCATGCGGGGCCAGTGGCGCTTGGCACGCGCGACCGGGTCACGCCGATCATGGCTGCAGTGAGCGCATTTCTGGCCGCGCACAAGATCAAGTCGGTGTGTGCGGTGTGGATGGAGCATCCCGATACCAATGATGGCAAGTCTCTGTCCAAGCTGGGCATCGCGCTGCAGACGCTGGTGGCGGCGCAGCTGCAGGAAGCCGGTCTGATTGATGAAAAATCGCCGCACCGTCTGCATGTTTTTCTCATCTCGAAGGCAGAGGCGTATTTGGGCCTTACCGATGTGCGTCACTCATCGGCATGGCCGATGGGTATCCCGCGCCTGCGCATGCCGGCGGATGCGCCGAGCCGCTCGACCTTGAAGCTCGCCGAAGCGATTCACGTCTTCCTGGGCGATGCGGATGAGCGCCTGTTCCAGCCCGATATGCGTGCCGTGGACTTGGGCGCCGCGCCCGGCGGTTGGACTTGGCAGTTGATTCATCGCGGCCTGAATGTCATCGCCATCGATAACGGCGACCTGCGCGGCGAGCTGGTCGACAATGCGATGGTGCGCCATTTACGTGAAGACGGTTTCCGCTATCGCCCGAAAAAGCCGGTGGACTGGATGGTGTGCGATATGGTCGAAAGCCCCTCGCGCATTGCCAAGCTGGTCGGCTTGTGGTTGAGCGAAGGCTGGGCGCGACACGTGATTTTCAATCTCAAGCTGCCGATGAAAAAGCGCTTCGAAGAAGTCGAGCGTTGCAGCCTGATTATCGACGAGGCACTGGGCGATCGCGCCAGCCGCGCGGTGTTGCGTATCAAGCAGCTTTACCATGACCGCGAGGAAGTGACGGGATACTGCGGCTTTCCGCCTCGCGAGAAATAAGGTACCAAGCGAATACGCAGCGGTACCAGGCCACCGCTGTGACGAATTCAGCGCGGTGATTGCACAAATAAAAGCGGCGCCCTCAAAGTGCCGTTTTTTATTTACCAGCTCATGTTGCGATTACTGCAGCTTGAAAGAAACTTCGGTTTCATAGCTGCGACCATCCGCACCGGGATTGAATTTCCAGCGGGACAGGGAAGACTTGACCGAGCTGTCAAACAGGCGTACCGGCTGGGCTTGAAGTATGGTGACCGCAGTAACGGTGCCGGCGGCGTTGATGGTCATCCTGGCCAGTACGGTCGCCGACTCTACGCCCTTGCGCATGGCTTCTTTGGGGAACTCGGGTTGTTCGCGCGACAGTACGCTGACGCGGTCGGGGTCTTCTGCCGGGACCGGACGTGCGGTCGGTGCGGCGCTGGCGACCTGTACAGGTGGTTCAGCAACGCGAACTGGCGTGGGCGCAGACGGCGATGCAGGTGCTGGTGCCACCACCTGTGCAGCTTTCGTCGGTACCGCTGGCGCGGGTTTGGCGGGCTCCGGTTTTGCCGCCACTTCCTTGATTGCTTTCAGGTCCGCCATGTAATCGACGGATTTGCGTGGAACATAGAAATCAGGTTGGGTTTCCTGTATTTGCTGGACCGCTTTCAGCCGGTCCGAGGTGGTCGGTATAGTTTCGGTTTTCTGGCAGCCTGTAGCGATTGCGCAGAATATGGCCAGTAGCAGGGCGGGCGACCGGCCTGGCCGTGATTCGCGATCAATAGCGTTGTGTTTGAAAGAAAGCATGTCTGTCCCTGGAAATGAGTGTTGAGGCCATCATGTTCGGCGAATCCATACCCCACGTATCGCTGTTGGCATATCGAGTCAAATGTAACACGATTATTTTCGTATGCCGCGCGGCGAAATGTTGGCCACAAAGGGCCGACTTTATCACGGGCGCAATGGCTTCGCGAGGATGGTATAGCTGGCAAACAGGTTGGAATCAAGATCGTCAATCACTTCGCCCTTGTCGTTCATGTCCCATTTCAGCGCGCGTCCCATTTGCCGTGCACGCTCATGGTCTGGCGCATCCAGTGCCAGCACGCGCAGGCCCGCTTTTTCGAATTGCTGGCGACTGAACGGCGAGCGTCCGTCGGCCCAGGGTTTATAGGCTTCATTGGCGCCGGCCGCTTTTGGATAGATGTTATAAATGATGAACTTGCCGCCCGGGTTCAGGGCGTCGGACAGCGCTCTCAGAAATACCGCATCGCTCACGCCCAGCTCGACCTGAAGACGCTTTTCAACCTTGCGTTCGGGCTTGAGATAGCCGCGTTTGAGGGTGTTCTTGGAAATGATCAAATCGTAACCCTGGCCAACGCGCGCGGCCATGGCGGGGTCTTTCGGATAACTGCCGTGGACCAGGGTTATATCGCCGCCGCCCAGCCATAGCAGGCGCCCGGCCAGTGCTACCGAGCCCTGATCGCGTGACTCACTGTATAGCGCATCCAGATAGCTGTCCGGATCGATGCCGGTAACGTGCGCGCCCAGGCTGGCCAGCAGGCGTAGCTGGCCAATCGAGCCGTAGCCGAAATCCATTACCCGTCTCTTCGCGACATCGTTGATGTCGTTTTCCGCGGCGAGATCGAGCATGCGCATATACGCCAGCGGCGAGCCGTACTTCGAGTAGTAGTAGCGAAATTCATCCAGCTCGGTTTTGAGAAGCTTGCTGCGACGGGTGTCCGGCAGGGCGGCGGCTTCGGCTGGCGAAAAATATTCGCGGGTCTGCGGATCCTGGAAAACGGTGCGTGGCGCGACCGGGGGCAGGCTGTTGGTTGCCGCCAGAAAACGACGCGACAGATCCGAGCGTGCCAACGGGGCCAGTGCGTTTGCCTCGCTCACCAGCTTCTGCACGGCCGGCGACAGGGATGCATCGACTCCCGATGTGCTGGTTGTCGGGCGCGTGGCCGCGGTGCGATTGCCGGAGGTCGTGCCGCAACCGGCTAGCAACGCAAACAGCAAGAAGGACGCCAGCAGTAGCAGCAGATGACGGTAGCGCCCGGCAAATGGGTAGCAACGCGGCGACAGGATAATCATGGCAATGAGGCCTTGGCTAAAGATTGCAACAAATTATCATAAAGCAGATTTGCTGCGATGACGGTGCGTGCGCCACCTGCCAGCGCGCTGGCAAGCTGCGCCCACTCCGTAACTTAATGCAGCTTCTTGGCGCCGCCCGGCTGATCGCGCTTGGGGGCAGGGCGCTCACGCAGCGCCTGGAAGTATTGATAGACCTCAATCACCATCAGCGGCAGATCCTCGCGGCATTCGATCAGCAGCTGGGCCATGTCGCGCGGCTTGATCTGCTTGAGCACTTTCGGTTCGATTTCACCAGCCAGCAGTGCAATCGGGAACAGCATCTCGTTGACTTCCTCGGCGTCGCCCGCTTCTTCCCATGGTGTGGCCGAGAAGTCGACGCCATCAAGGTAGGCCTGGCACCAGGTTTCGTAGTCGTAATCGTTTTCGGCGGCACCTTCCGCGCGTTCCAGCAACAGGCCCAGCGATTCGCCTGCCACCAGGTCGGCGGCGATCTCGTTGTAAAAACGCATGACCAGCTCGGTAACTTCCTTTTCCTGTTCGGCTGAAACGTACTTGGGGTTGCCAAGCACAGCCGGCATCCATAGTGAGGACGCGATCAGTTCCGGACCGCTGATCACGGCCGCCAGAAAGCCCTGCATTTCATCGAGGCCCATCGCCTGCTTGTCGAATACCGATGAGGCCAGCAGGTCTTCGAGGTGCTCGACTTCGGCGTCGTTGAGGGGGGTAGTGATTGGTGCAGTGGTCATGACGCGTCCAAGTATTGAAATCCAGCGACGATTGTATGCCTTGCGGGATACAAATAAAAAAGCCGGGGCAATCCCCCGGCTTTTTCAATAGCTTCTATTGCTTAAGCTGCTTTGCCGATCAGTTCGCGCAGCACATAAGGCAGAATCCCGCCGTGCAGGAAATAGTCGACCTCGATCGGCGTATCGATGCGCAACAGCACCGGGACCTCACGTCTGGCGCCGTCTTTGCGGGTGATGACCAAAGTGACGTCCATCTGTGGTTTGATGCCGTCGGCAACGCCGATGATGTCGAAGGTTTCATCGCCCTTGATACCCAGCGATTCCGCGGTGTCGTTACCCTTGAACTGGCAGGCCAGCACGCCCATGCCGACGAGGTTGGAGCGATGAATACGCTCGAAGCTTTTGGCAATGACGGCCTTTACACCGAGCAGTTGCGTACCTTTGGCTGCCCAGTCGCGTGACGAGCCCGAGCCGTATTCCTCACCACCGAAAATGATGGTCGGGGTGCCGGCCGCGATATAGCTCATCGCGGCATCGTAAATCGGCTGCTGCGCGCCGGACGGTTGCATCAGGGTCAGACCACCTTCGACGCGGGTACCGTCAGCCTTGGGTGGCAGCATCAGGTTCTTGACGCGCACATTTGCGAAGGTACCGCGCATCATCACCTCATGGTTGCCGCGTCGTGCGCCGTAGCTATTGAAGTCGGGCTTCAACACTTTATGGTCGATAAGGTATTTGCCGGCGGGGGACGTGTCCTTGATCGAGCCAGCTGGAGAGATGTGATCGGTGGTGATCGAATCGCCAAACACGCCCAGCGCACGTGCACCCTTGATGTCGTGAGCGGTGCCGGCATGCATGCCGAAGTCGCTGCCGAAGAACGGCGGTTCGGCGATATAGGTCGAGGTCGGCCAGTCATAGACTTGACCCGGTGTGGCCTTGATGCTCTGCCACAAGGGGTTGTCCGCACCGAGGTTGGAATAAAGGCGTTTGAAGGTGGCGGGGTCCTTGGCGAAGCTCATCACCGCAGCGATTTCCTTGCTGCTCGGCCAGATATCTTTCAAATACACCGGGCCATCCTTGCCCATGCCCACCGGTTCGGTTTCCAGATCGCGCAGCACGGTGCCGGCGATGGCGTAAGCGACCACCAACGGCGGCGAGGCGAGGAAGTTGGCGCGCAGGTTAGGGTGGATACGCGCTTCGAAATTGCGGTTGCCGGAAAGTACCGCCGCCGCGACCAGATCGTTATTGGTGATCGATTCATTGATCTCAGGCGTCAGGTCACCGGCATTGCCAATACAGGTCGTACAGCCGTAACCGGCGAGGTAGAAGCCGAGTTCTTCAAGGTAGGGCAGCAAGCCTGCCTTGGTCAGGTAATCGGTGACGACACGCGAGCCAGGGGCAAGGGAGGTTTTGATATGCGGCTTGACGGTGAGTCCCTTTTCAACCGCTTTTTTGGCGAGCAGACCAGCGGCCAACAACACACCTGGATTCGAGGTATTGGTGCACGAGGTAATGGCTGCGATCAGCACATCGCCCGAGCCCAGATCCACACCGTCCTTCAACGGGAAGCGCTTCATCAAATCTTCCGGCGCCTTGCTGAAGCCGTTTTCTGCCGGCGGCTTCGAGAACAGGGAGGTGAACTGCGATTTCATATTGCCGAGTTCGATTCTGTCTTGCGGACGCTTCGGGCCGGCCAGCGAGGTCTTGACGGTCGACAGATCAAGCTCGATCACGGAGGAATAATCCAGCTCGCCTTTTTTCGATACGCCATACAGGCCCTGCGCCTTGAAGTAGGCTTCGAGTGCCTCGAGTTCATCCTGGCTGCGACCGGTGGATTTCATATAGTCCATGGTCGCGTCATCAACCGGGAAGAAGCCCATGGTGGCGCCGTATTCCGGGGCCATGTTCGCGAGGGTGGCGCGGTCGGGCACCGCCAGTGAGGCGGTGCCTTCGCCGAAGAACTCGACGAACTTGCCGACCACCTTGGCTTTGCGCAAAATTTCGGTGACGACCAGCACCAGGTCGGTGGCGGTGACGCCCTCGCGCAACTTGCCGGTAAGGTTGACGCCGACCACGTCTGGCGTGAGGAAGTAGACGGGCTGACCGAGCATGCCGGCTTCGGCTTCAATGCCGCCCACGCCCCAGCCAACCACGCCGATGCCGTTGATCATGGTGGTATGGCTGTCGGTGCCGACCAGGGTATCCGGATAGTAGATGCCGTCTTTCTGGTGCACGCCGGGCGCCAGATATTCGAGATTCACCTGGTGCACGATGCCGATGCCAGGGGGCACGACTTTGAAGGTATCGAAGGCCTGCATGCCCCACTTCATGAATTCATAGCGCTCCTGATTGCGCTGGAATTCGAGCTTCATATTGATATCCAGCGAATCCTTGGTGCCATAGCTGTCGACCTGCACAGAATGGTCGACCACCAGATCAACCGGCACCAGCGGCTCGATGATCTTCGGGTTCTTGCCCATCTTCTTGGCGACACCGCGCATCGCAGCCAGGTCAGCCAGTAGCGGCACACCGGTGAAATCCTGCAACACGATGCGCGCCAGCACAAACGGAATCTCGTCGGTGCGCGTACCGTTCGCTTGCCAGTTGGCCAGTTGCTTGATGTGCTCCGCTGAAACCTTTTTGCCGTCGCAGTTGCGCAGCACGCTTTCGAGCACGATGCGAATCGATACTGGCAGGCGCTTCACGTTCGGAATGACTTTGGCGAGTTCCGGCAGCGAATAAAACTGGCCGGTTTTGCCTGAGGCGATTTTGAATTGCTGCAGGGTGTTATGGAGGTTGTGCGGCATGGCGGTGTCCTCAGGGTGAGATCGGCATGAAAATCAGCGGAGACGTCTGGCAAGCGGTAACGGCAAAAAATGGCGGGTGTTTCAAGAAGCAGGATTGATGATTTTAAGCCCTTTGAAATAATCCCGGAAAAATTCTTGATCGCGGGTGACCAGGGTGCCGCATTGCAGCAGGGCGTGGGCGCCGATCAGAAAATCCGAGATCACGCGTTCGCGTTTGCCGCCGCGATCACGGTAGCGGCGCTGCATGATGCCGGCGCGAATCGCGGCCTGCTCGTTGACTGGCGAGAAACGAATGCCGAGGTCAGTGATCGCCTCAAGCGTGATTTCAACCTGGTCGACGGATGCGCAGAGTTCGGCGACGACCGCATCGCAGATCACCACATCGTCGCGTGAAATCGCGTCGCGCAGGGCATCGAAGGATGCATCCGCAAACACGGGGTCGTTGGTGGCAACATCAATCAGCACCGAGGAATCGACGGCGATCATCGATCACAGGTCCGGTGGATCGCCAGGGGCGCGGCCACGCAATTCGCGCATGATGTCATTGGTGTTCATGCCGGGCGGCAGCTTGGCGATGCCGCGAAGGCGGTTCAGTGCGCCTTCAACATCCTTGCGCAATACGATGCGGCCACGCTCCACCTCGACGATGAGCCGCGTACCCTTGGTCAGGCCCAGCGCATCGCGCGCTTCCTTGGGCAAGGTGATTTGTCCGCGTTCAGCAACGGTAGCTTCCATGATGATCTCCTGGCGGCAACTTCAGACGCTGAGTGTACAAGAAAACTGATGCATACTCAATAAGTATGCATAATATATCCATACTTAAAGTGGCGTGCAAAAACAAAAAAACGGCACGAAAGAAGTGCCGTTTTTTGAGTTAACTATTTGAAATGTATATCTAAATAACCATCATATCGACAAACTCGTGCACCGGTGTGGCTTCCAGTTTTTTCTGGTTCAGGCAAAGTTCCAGAATGGCATTGCGCTGCTTTTCCGGGAACTGGCGGGCCAGATTGGTTTTGAATTTTTCGACCAGCACCGGCATGCCCTCCTTGCGGCGGCGTTTGTGGCCGATCGGATATTCGACGACGATTTCCTTCATTTTCTTGCCATCAAGGAATTCCACCGTCAAGGCATTGGCGATCGAGCGTTTCTTCGGATCGTGATAATCCTTGGTGAAACTGGTGTCCTCGACGCAAACAATCTTGTCGCGTAGCTTGTCGATACGCGGGTCCTTGGCAATCGCATCTTCGTAATCCGACGCGGTCAGGCGGCCGAACAGGATCGGCACCGCCACCATGTACTGCACGCAATGGTCGCGATCGGCCTCATTATTCAGCGGGCCTTTTTTATCGATGATGCGGATGCAGGCCTCGTGGGTGCGGATGGTGATTTTCTTGATGTCCTCGGGCTTCTTGCCGAGTCGCGCAAGTTCCTTGTGGATGGTCATCGCGGCTTCGACAGCGGTCTGCGAATGAAACTCGGCCGGGAAGGAAATCTTGAACAGCACCTGCTCCATCACATAGGAGCCATACGGGCGCTGGAACTTGAAGGCATTGCCCTTGAACAGCACATCGTAAAAGCCCCAGGTCTTGGCCGACAGTACCGACGGGTAGCCCATCTCGCCGGTCTTGGCGATCAGCGCCAGGCGCACCGCGCGCGAAGTCGCATCGCCTGCCGCCCAGGATTTGCGCGAACCGGTATTGGGTGCGTGGCGATAGGTGCGCAGCGATTGGCCATCGACCCAGGCAAGTGACACCGCGTTCAAAATTTCCTCGCGGCTCAAGCCCATCATTTCCGCGACCACGGCGGTGGAAGCCACCTTGACGAGCACCACATGGTCGAGACCAACCTTGTTGAAGGAATTCTCCAGCGCGATACAGCCCTGGATTTCATGCGCCTTGATCATGCCGGTCAGGACATCATGCACTGTCAGCGGTTTTTTACCGGCGGCGACCGCATTGCGCGATAGCCAGTCGGCGGTGGCGAGAATACCGCCCAGATTGTCCGACGGGTGGCCCCATTCTGCCGCCAGCCAAGTGTCGTTGAAATCCAGCCAGCGGATCATCGCGCCGATATTGAATGCAGCCTGGATCGGGTCGAGCTGGAATTGCGTGCCCGGCACTTTTGCACCGTTCGGCACCACCGTACCCGGCACAATCGGCCCGAGCAGCTTGGTGCACGCCGGATATTCAAGGGCCTCGAAACCGCAGCCGAGGGTATCTATCAGGCAGTAACGCGCGGTCTCGTAGGCTTCCTTGGAGGTAATCTTGTACTTGATGACATAGTCGACGATATCGGTCAGGACTTTGTCGGGTTTGGGACGGACGTTCGAGATATGAGCGGACATTTATTTACCTTGGTTGATGAATATTGTTGTCAATGATCTTCGCGCGGATGTGCGATGCGGGCTTCGCCACGGCGCAGCGGGCGCAACTGCGCCAGCGCGAGGACGATGGCGGAACGTTCGGCAAGCAGGGTGTTGAAGTCTGCATCGCAAGCGGCGGTCGGCCTTGCACAAGCATTGATTTCTTCGCACAACTGGCGCCGGCGAGCTTCCAGCAATTCTACGCAATCCAGCAGCGTGACATCGTCCACCTGTGCTGTGCCGGACGCATATGGGCCGGCAAAGGCGTTTAACTGGATAAGGTTCATGGCAATTCCTTCGGTAATGACCAGGCGACCAGGCAGGCAGTTACTTGCGATCCTTGAGAGGCACAAATTTGAGATTATCCGGCCCGATGTAATTCGCCGAGGGACGGATGATCTTGCCATCGATGCGCTGCTCCATGATATGTGCCGCCCAGCCCGAGGTTCGAGAAATCACGAACAGCGGGGTAAACATCGCGGTTGGCACGCCCATCATGTGATAGCTGACGGCGCTGAACCAGTCGAGGTTGGGGAACATTTTTTTCTCGCGCCACATCACGGCTTCAAGGCGCTCGGCGATGTCGAATAATTTCATATTGCCGGCTTCCTTGGCAAGGCGGCGCGCGACTTCCTTGATGACCACATTGCGCGGATCCGAAATCGTGTAAACCGGATGTCCGAAGCCGATGATGACCTGCTTCTCGGCTACACGTTTGACGATATCGGCCTCGGCCTCGTCGGCGTTGTTGTAACGCGATTGAATATCAAAGGCGACTTCATTGGCGCCGCCATGCTTCGGCCCGCGCAGCGCGCCGATGGCGCCGGCGATCGCCGAGAACATATCGCTGCCGGTGCCGGCGATCACTCGTGCGGTGAAGGTCGAGGCATTGAATTCATGCTCGGCGTACAGAACCAGCGAGGTATGCATGGCGCGCACCCAGGTGGAGGAGGGCGGCTTGCCGTGCAGAAGGTGCAGGAAATGTCCGCCGATGCTGTCGTCATCGGTTTCAACTTCAATCCGCTTGCCGTTGACCGCGAAGTGATACCAGTACAGCAGGATGGAGCCGAAGCTCGCCATCAGGCGATCGGCGATATCGCGCGCGCCAGTGAGATTGTGATCGTCCTTCTCCGGCAGGGTGCAGCCGAGCGCAGACGCCGCAGTGCGCAATACGTCCATGGGGTGTGCAGAGGCGGGCAAGCACTCAAGCACATCCTGAACGGCCATCGGAATGCCGCGCATCGATTTCAGCTTGGCCTTGTAGGTGGCGAGTTCGGTCTTGTTGGGCAGCTTGCCGTGGACCAGCAAATGCGCGATCTCTTCAAACTCGCAGACATCGGCTACATCGAGAATGTCGTAACCACAATAGTGCAGATCATTGCCGGTCAGGCCGACAGTACACAGCGCGGAATTGCCGGCCACCACGCCGGAAAGAGCAACGGATTTTTTCGGTTTTGGGCCGTTTGCGGCGGGGGTTTCAGGGGCGCCTGCGGTGCTGGGTGAGCTCACAAATTTCTCCTTGATCAATCAACGGTACTTGCTGCCATTTATAGTTTTTGCATCAATTCAATGCGGTTGCCAAACGGGTCATACACCGAGGCGCGCTTGTAGCCGACCGGGCCATCATGCGCGCGCTGACCATAACCGCCTTGCGCGGCATTGGTCAGGAGCTGGTCGATATTGTCGACCAGAAAGGCCGGATGGGCGTCGGGTGCAGCGGCAAATTTTTCTTCTTCGCCGAGATGAAGATTCACCGCCCCTTGCACCAGCCAGGCACCGCTCTGGTCGAGCTCTGCGGGCTTGGGAATGCGCACAAAGCCCAGCACATTGGCATAAAAGCGGAGTGCATCGTCAACCTTGCCGCGTGGAATCGATACCTGGAAATGATCGATCTTGAGGACGCCCATCTGCCTACTCCCCGGATAAATATTCACAGGCATATGGCTGGGGAGCCAATATCGGCGCGGCTTTCCAACCGGTGTGCCTGAAGAAGCGCATGGATATTGGCTCGCAGGCCGGTGCCATATTGAAATTATTTCTTGGCGGCGAACAGTTTGTCGAGACGCGATTCGAATTCGTGATAGCCGATACGGTCGTATAACTCGTCGCGTGTTTGCATCGTGGCCAGCACGTTTTTCTGTGTGCCGTCCTTGCGAATCGCCTGGTAGACCGCCTCGGCCGCTTTGTTCATGGCGCGGAAGGCGGACAGCGGATACAGCACCATCGCTACCTGTACGCTGCGCAATTCTTCAACCGTGAACAAGGGCGTCTGGCCGAACTCGGTGATATTGGCCAGCACTGGCGCCTTCACGGCATCGACAAATTTCTTGTAGGTCGGCAAATCGTAGGCGGCCTCTGCAAAGATGCCGTCGGCGCCTGCTTCCACACAGGCGATCGCACGCTCAATGGCCGAGTCGAGCCCTTCCACCGCAATCGCATCGGTGCGCGCGATCAGAAAAAAATCGGCATCGGTTTTGGCATCCGCTGCCGCCTTGACGCGATCGGCCATTTCGATCTTGCTGACGATTTCCTTGCCGGGGCGATGGCCGCAACGCTTGGCGCCAACCTGGTCCTCGATATGGCAGGCGGCTGCGCCGAACTTGATCAGCGATTTGACGGTGCGCGCGATATTGAATGCCGAGGGACCGAAGCCGGTATCGATATCGACCATCAATGGCACATCGCACACATCGGTGATGCGGCGAATATCGGTCAGCACATCGTCGAGGGTATTGATGCCCAGATCAGGCAAACCCAGCGATCCGGCCGCGACGCCGCCGCCGGACAGGTAGATGGCGCGATAACCCGCACGCTTGGCCAGATGCGCATGATTGGCATTGATCGCACCGATGATCTGCAGCGGCTTTTCGTCTTTGAGTGCTTGGCGGAATTTCGCGCCGGGGGAAGAAATAGTCATTTGCGCCTAGGAGAAGAATGCTTGAAGTGCAGTGGCCGCTATTTTAACGCCAGTCACCCTGGCTTTTTGCAGCAGCTCCCAGAAATAACGGTAAGTGGCGCGATCGTGCAGCTCGCCCTGGTATTGAATCGGGCCCCAATGATTGGCCTGCGCCGCCAGCAGAATATTGCCGGCATCTTCGACTTCCGATAAGTCCGGCTTCATCGCATCGACAATCGCGGTGATCTGTGTGGGATAGATCGACCACATGCGCTGAAAACCAAATTCGTGATTGGCTTGCCAGGCATCGCGGAACACGCTGTAGGTATTTTTCAGATCGAGCGATACATTGTGCGCCGGCACCACACCGTTGGCCAGCGCAGCGGCGACCACTTCGGTCTTGGCACGTACCAGCAGTTTGTGTTCGAACTGGCCGGGGGAGCGCATCGCCGAGGCAGGGATCGCGCCATGATGCGCCGAGACAAAATCCATCAGCCCGAAATCAAGCACCTCGACATTCGGCAGGGCGGCGATCTGGTGAATATCGCGCAATGAGCCATGGGTTTCGATCAGTACATGCACCGGAATTTCGCGCCCAAGTTGATTTTTTTTGGCGGCCCGCCGCAGGTAATCGGTCATCTCGGCGGCGTCGGCCAGCGAGGTACTTTTCGGGATGGTGATATAGCGCAGCACCTTGCCGGCGCCACCGGCGAGGATGTCGATATCCGCACGCCAATGTGGGTGCGAGTGATCATGAATGCGCGCGCCGGCCATGCGGTGTTTGTTGGCGGGACTGTTGAGCAGGCGCACGATCATGTCCGCGTGCGTTTTTTCCTGTCCGGCGGGTGCGCCGTCTTCGCAATCGCAGGTGATATCGAACACCGGGCCAAGTTTTTCCTGCAGCTCGAAAGCCTTCAGGATGAGTTTTTCGCTACCTGCAAAGTGCTCGCAGGAAGGGATGACCGGGAACGGTTTTTCGCCGGCGAACAGCGCGTCTTTGGGGTGAACCAGGGTGGTCATGCTGACTCCTTCATTGGACATCCTTCGATTCGATAATACTTAATGGCGTGGCATCAGCAGCGTGTAGTCGAGCGTCAGCACCGCGTGCTTAGCATCCTCTGGGCTTGGCGTTGCGCTGGCGGCTGGCGACCAATTTTTGAAACCATTGAGCTGCATGCGCAATGCGCCGAAATTTTCATTGAGCAGCCACTTGTCGATCACCGTAGAGCTTGCATACACGGTGTCTCCTGCAAAGGTGGGCGCCGTGTGTGAGCCGCTATTGATGGCGAGGATCGACAGGGCGTTCTCGAGGCCGTTATAACTCAGTGCGCGGCAGACGGAAATGATGTGACCGCCATAAATGAGGCGTTGCTGGAAGCGCGAGTCCTGCATATGCAGTTGGTCGAAATGCACGCGGGCGGTGTTCTGGTAAAGCTTGGTGGCAAGGGTGTGGTCCGAGTTGTCGATGGTCATGCCGGCGGGATGATGAATGACTTCCCCGGCCTGGTAGTCGTCCCACCAGCGCGCTCCGCCGGTGTCACCTGCAAGCGTGGGGGCGGGTTTCAAAAAGGCTGGCATGGCGAGCCGCTCTTTTGGAACGAAGGCGGGAAACTCGAGAACAGGCGATGGCGCTGACGTTGGCGGCGCGCCAGTACGCTTGTTCACCATCACCCAACGCGCCCACGTCAACACGACCTCATCGCGCTGATTGAATGCGTCGGACCGCACATAAACCACGCCGCTTTTACCGCTGGAATTTTCCTTGACGCCAATAATTTCCGTTTCGGCGCGAATCGTGTCGCCGACATAAACCGGTAGTAGAAAGCGGCAATCGGCATAGCCCAGATTGGCTACCGCGTTGTAGGAAATATCCGGAACGGTCTTGCCGAAGGCGATATTGAACAACAGAAAATCATCGATCGGGCAGTGCGCATAGCCCAGCGACTGCGCAACGGTACTTGCGCAATGCAAGGGCTGACGTGCGCCGGTCAGTGCGATGTAAAGCGCGACATCGCCCGCCGTGATGGTGCGCGGCGTGGCATGCAGAAAGCGCTGGCCCTGGCAGTAGTCTTCAAAGAAATAACCATCGAGCGGGCGCGGCTTGATCGATGCCGTGCTCACGCGGATTCCAGTTCCCGGATCATGTCGGCCAGCGCCAACGTGCGTTTGGACGCGCTGACATGATGCTGTTCAACCAGTCGACCGTTGAGCATGATGGTGCCGCGGCCTTCACGATGTGCGTGCTCCAGTGCCTCGATGACTTCGTTGGCGTAATTGACATCGGCGAGCTTGGGGCTGAAGGCGTCGTTGCAGTACGGCAGCTGGTTGGGGTGCACCAGCGATTTTCCGTCGAAGCCGAGGTCGCGCGATACGCGACACGCCAGTTCGAAGGACTGCATATCCTTGATATCGACGCTGATGCCGTCGACCACCGCGCGCTTGTAGGCGCGCGCCACCAGCAGCACGTGCGATAGCGAATAATGCAGCGCCACGCGATCCGGCGTTTTGCGGCCGTGCAACTGTGTCAGCAAATCGCTGGTGGCCATGATCAGGCAGGCAATCCGGTCTGAGGCGGCGGCGATCTCCTCGGCGCGCAGCACCGCTATCGGGCTTTCGATCATCAGCATGATTGGCATATCGCTGCCACCGGCCGCGTCCAGCGCGGCCAGTGCGGCGAGTACATCGTCGCGGCTTTCTATATTCGGGAACAGGATTGCGTCGGCACCCACGTCGGCAACCGCCTTGACGTCCTCGTGACCCCAGGGTGAATCCAGATCATTGACACGCACTACACGTTCGCGTCGTCCATAGCCACCCGCCAGCAATGCTTCCACCACTTGCTTGCGCGACTCCACCTTGTTTTCCACCAGTACTGAATCGCCCAGGTCGAAGATCACGGAATCGAGCTTGAGTGTGCGCGCCTTGTTCAGAAAGCGCGGTGCACAACCCGGCACATAGAGCATCGAACGGCGAGGGCGAAGAAAAGGGGTCATGGATTTCCGCAAGCAGGATTGAACGACCGGTTTGAACAATGCGAGACTATATTGCGATGCAGCAATGCTAGTGGAGAAGCCGCGCAAAGTCAATGACACTTATATCTTATATAAGACATAGGATAAGATATGATTGCAGCGATGCCGTGATAGCATCGCGCCCAATATCCTCGTGAGTCTCTATGCCCAAACCTGTTGGTGTGCCACTCGGCCCGAGCTTCAGGCCGCTGTATGATCAAATCAAGATTCTGCTGACACAAAGCCTGATCGCCGGGGAGTGGAAGCCGGGGGACGCGATCCCTTCCGAAATGGAACTCGCGGCGCGCTATCGCGTCAGCCAGGGCACGGTGCGAAAGGCGATCGATGCACTGGCGGTCGAAAACATTCTGGTGCGGCGGCAAGGCAAGGGTACTTATGTCGCAACCCATACCGAGCCAAATTATCAGTACCGTTTCCTGCGCATCATCCCCGACACTGGCGAGAAGCATCATCCGGTCACGACCTTCATCGACGTCAAGCGCGGCAAGGCCAGTGCCGAAATTGCGCGTGCTGTGGCATTGAAAACCGGTGCGCCGGTCATCACCATTCGCCGTGTGCTGGCATTCGCGGGCAAGCCGCTGATCCTCGATGAAATCGTGCTGTCCTCCCTGCTGTTCCCTGGACTCACCATGGAAAAGATCGAGCAGTCGCAAGGTTCGATCTACAGCTTTTTCGAAACCGCCTATGGCTTGCGCATGATTCGTGCGGAAGAGCGGCTACGCGCGGTACCTGCAGATGCGTTCGCCGCCAGGCAGTTGAAAGTCAAAGTGGGTGAGCCGCTGCTGAGTGTTGATCGTATTGCCTTTACCTACGGCGACAAGGCAGTTGAATGGCGTCGCGGCCTGTGTCTGACCGAAGGCTATTCGTATTACAACGAGTTGGCCTAGCCAGTCTCTGGTTCAAGGTGTCGCCTCAGTTCTGCTGCAGCTGGCTCGTCAGTACCTCGGCAATCCACTGGTTGAGACTCTTGCCCTCGGCGGCCGCAGCGGCACCCGCTGAGGCGTGAACGTCTGCCGGGATGCGAATCAGCAGTTTGCCCGAGGCCTGACGCTCCGGTTTCTGCCCGGCGGCGGCGCAGGCGGCGAGATAGTGATCGACGGCAAACTCGAAGTCGCCACGCAGTTCATCGACACTTGCACCATGAAAGGTGAGGCGCTCGTTCAGGCCAACAATATCGCCGACAAAAATATTGTCGCGATCGTCAAAGTCGATGCGGGCGGTATAGCCCCGATATTTCATGGTGTTCATATCGAGAATTTCGGAGGGAGTTTTGTTTTGAACTCTAAATAAAATGATATCAAAAAATGATATCACATGAATCCATGCTTGCCCAGGTTTTAGTCAGGCTTGGGCCAGCACTCCAAACTTAAATAATATTATTATAAATATCAATTAGTTATGTAAATAAATGGCTATCCTCAGGACGTCTTCAGGCATTCTTCGGCAGACCAAGATTTCTCTATTCAGCCCGCGATGAATCGGATTAAAATTGCGGGCATTGTTGTCTCGCACCGGTTGTGCCATTCGCAAAATCCTGACACTGGATATCGGCGTATGTGCGCTTACTGCCATCCGTCC